>DATEPP010000211.1:0-15651 GCA_035273165.1 Gemmatimonadaceae bacterium | reverse complement strand
GTGCCCGTGGAGAGCTCGAGTCCGCGCCGGCGGGTGCGTCCCGCGTTGCGGTAATATGTCCTGCCGTTCCCGCCTGGCACCTCGAAGGGAATGAGCTCGTCCCGCACCTCCGTCTCGAAGAGCGCGAGGTCGTACTGGAAGCGGTTGAGAAGAAATCCTTTCAGACCGCTCTCGTACGTCGTGGAGTACTGCGGCTTGAGATCGTAGTTGAGGCCCGCGTTACCGTTGGGCTGATTCCCGAGCTCCGTCGTCGTCGGTGTCTCGAATGCCGAGCCGACGTTGAGGTACCATGCGGTGAGCGGAGAGACTCTCACGACGGCTCCGGCCATCGGACTCACAGCGTGGAGCACGCGTGTGCCGGAATCGTCGCGGCCGTCGGACAGAAAATGATCCTGGACCTCGAACCGCACGACATCGGCGCGGATGCCACCACTGAGGTTCACGCGATCGCCGAACTGCAGCTCATCGCGCACGTAAGGCCCGACGTTGGAGACGATCTCGCGCTGGTCCAGCTGCAAGACGCCTTTCTCGTTAGGCAGCGCGGGACATGCGGCCGTTGCCGTGGCGACGGCGTTGCAGTTCGCCCAGTTCTTTCGGAGATCGTTCTGCATCGCCGCATCGATGCCAACGCTGAATCGCTGTGGCACCCCGAGGGCAAAGGGGACCGTTGCCCTCGCGGCGCCGCCATACTGCACGCGGCCGACATCGACGACGGCGAAGGTGAGTGGGTTGTAGAGGTCGCGGGTGCCGCCGTAGAGTTGCGCAAATAACTCCCCACCCCGTGCGTCGTTGAGCGGATGCGTGGCCGAGAGTCCGAACTGAAGCTGGTGGACCGCCTTGCGGGCGAGCTTGCGTACCGAAGCGGAATCGGGCAGCTGTGGATTCGCCGCGAGCTGCGCCGCCGTCAACGCGCCCGGGTTCTGCGCCGTCGGCATGTCGAGACCCAGGCCCTGAAGCACGAAATCGGTGCCGAGCGCGGTCGTGCCGACGCGGACATAGCCGTTCGTCAGCTCCTGACGTGAGTAAAGTCTAAAGTTGTCCGACGCCGTGTGGCCGACGTTGGCCTGGTAGAACATCGCGTCCGTCGAGCCACCGACGACCCCGGTGAAGCGTCGGGTGTCGTTATCGCCGAACCAGAGGCGCGCCTGCCCGGCGACAGGCATCAGCGGTGGCCCAGCACTCCGGAGGTCGATCACGCCTCCAGCCGCGTTGCCATAGAGCGCCGACGCCGTACCGCGAATCGCCTCGACGCGACCGACGGACTCGAGATCGAGATAGTCGATCGGTGTCTGGCCGTCCGGCAGGGTGAGCGGCATGCCGTCGCGCAGAATGCGGATGCTGCGCACCCCGAACGCCGACCGCGCACCGAAGCCGCGGATCGAGACGCGGGGGTCCTGCGAGGGGTTCGTCCGATTCGCGACCGTGACGCCCGGCAGCAGAAAGAGCGTCTGATCGACGAGCAGATGCGCCTGGCCCGGCCGGGCGCTGTCGGGGCGAATCTCGCTGATCGCGTACGGAACGTCGAGCGCGGAGCGGCCGATGTCCCGCGTGACCGTGACGACCGGGGGAAGCCGCGCGATGGAGTCCTGCGCGTTCGCCTGCGCAAGCGCAACCACGCCGAGTAGAAGGATCCCGGCCTGTCGCTTGCGACGACGAGCGGCTTGCATCTCGAGCGAAGACCGAGGTCCACACGTGATCCACATGATTCGCGCTCTGCTCCAAGGTTCTGCTGCCGAGCACCCGCTCGGCGTTGGCGGCGTCACTCTTGTCGGAGTGAATCGCGACACGCTCACTAAGCTAGTCATCACGCTCGCTCTGATCATCGCGCTGGCGCTGCTATCGCGCGGCGCCCGGGCGCTGCTCCGCGTGCTCACGCCCGGATCGGCGCACGAGCGCGGCTATTTCTGGGGGCGCCAGGCGATCCGGATCGTCTTCACCGTCATTCTGGTTTTTGGAATCATCTCGATCTGGTTCGACGATCCGGCTCGTCTCGCGACGGCGGTCGGCCTCATTTCGGCAGGAATAGCCATTGCACTGCAGCGCGTGATCACGGCGTTCGCCGCGTACCTCATCATTCTGCGCGGGCGGATATTCAATGTAGGAGACCGGATCACCATCGGCGGTGTGCGCGGCGACGTGGTGGCCCTGGACTTCATGCAGACGACGGTGATGGAGATGGGACAGGCGCCGGACGAACAGGGCGATGCGCCGTCGATGTGGGTGCACGGGCGACAGTACACCGGCCGACTCGTTCGCGTGACGAACGACAAATTGTTCGACACACCGATCTACAACTTCACGCGCGAGTTCCAGTTCGTGTGGGAGGAGATGCGGATCCCCATCTCGTATAAGGATGATCGCGGCGCCGCGGAGCAGATTCTGCTGGAGATCGCGAATCGCCACACCGAGCAGAAGGTGGAGGAAGCGAAGGTGGCGTTCGCGAAGCTCCGGGAGCGGTACCGTACGGTCCGCGACGACGAGCTCCGGCCGCGCGTGTTCTACCGGCTCACGGACAATTGGGTCGAGATGTCGCTCCGGTTCGTCGTAGACGCCGATCGGGCCCGTGGGGTGAAGGACGCGATGTCGCGCGACATTCTGAGCGCACTCGAGGCGAAGAAGATCGGCATCGCGTCGGCCACGTTCGAGATTCTGAGCTTACCGCCACTGCGCATTTCGCGGTCAGCTCCGGAACAAGTGCCGTAACCGTTGCCGAGGTTTAGCGATTGATGCATGGTATGGCGTCGGCTGCCGTCAAGCATGAGCCTTTCGACCGTGAGGCAATCATGTCGAGGCTTTTCCTGATCTGCGCGCTCGTCGCGCTCGTGGGCTGCAAGGGATCTACCGCGCCCCTGCTTCCGTCTCCCGTTGGGAGTTATGTGCTGACGACGGTCGACAGCAAGCCGCTTCCCGCGCAGCAGACTGCAGGCGACTCGATACTCACGGGCGGCGCGGTCATCTACGCGAATGGCGCG
This sequence comes from Gemmatimonadaceae bacterium, assembly GCA_035273165.1. Taxonomy (GTDB): domain Bacteria; phylum Gemmatimonadota; class Gemmatimonadetes; order Gemmatimonadales; family Gemmatimonadaceae; genus AG2. Next base: position 12,679 of record DATEPP010000211.1, on the reverse strand, counting down.
TATGCCATCAACTGGCTTGCCCCTTCGTACTACTTCGGCACGCGCTCGGAGATCGCGGCCAGGGATACGGGGGTGTGGACCGGCTCGGCGGGGCAGATGAGCTTCGCGTCCACCAGCGGCGCGAGCTGGACCGGGGACTTCGCCGCGCCGTCGCTCACGGTCCATCTTGCGCACGATACGTGGACCTTCGTCAAGCCGTAGGCTGAACGCGCCAGCTATTCCTCGCCTCGCTGCCGTTAGGCGGGGGGTTATGAAGCCAACGATCATCTCGAAGAAGGCAGGCAACTGGGTCGATGGTCCACATCGCCAGTTTCCCGCGCGGCATCGTGACCGAGATCGGCTGGCCGAAGCGCGAACCTCTCGGGGCCCGTCCGGAGGCCATCGCGCTCTGGCACATCGCCAAGGCCGCACTCGTACGGGATTTTGCTGAGCGCGTGCTCCAGGGGGAGGTACCGGTCAACGCGCCGACACCCGGTACGCTCTGTCACTGGCCGGCGTCATGACTTCTCACGACCGAGGAGCTCGCGCGATTCGAGAGCGAGGAGGAGAGCGAGTAGCGGCAGGCGAAGTAGCACAGGGGCGGCGCCTCCGACTAGACTTCTTTCGCAGTCGCGTAGCAGGCGACCCGGTAGCTCAGTTGGTAGAGCAACGGACTTTTAATCCGTAGGTCGCGGGTTCGAGACCCGCCCGGGTCACTCCTTCCCCTCTGTCGTTAGGCGCCGCCGCCGCGGCCCACCATCCATGCCGCGGTGACGCATCGGCCCCGGAAGCGGTCCGAAGTCACGAGTCCATCTCGTTCGACGCGGACCCTCCACTCCGACAAAGCCGTGCATACCATCTCCGCCGACCTTTTCTACCCCGGCATCCCGGTGGTCGAGAAGATCATTCGCACGATCGTCGTCTATGCTTTCCTGCTCATCGGCCTCCGCCTCGCCGGCAAGCGTGAGCTCACTCAGCTCAACCCGTTCGATCTCGTTGTCCTGCTGCTGCTCGCGAACACGGTGCAGAACGCCATCATCGGCGAGGACAATTCCCTCTCGGGCGGCCTGCTTGGCGCGGCGACCCTCCTTGTCCTCAACGGCATCCTCGTCCGCGCGCTCTTCCACTGGGGAAAGCTCGACAGCATCGAGGGTCGGCCGGAGCTGCTCATTCGTAACGGCCACATCGTTCGGTCGCATCTCGAGCGAGAGCTCATCACCCTCGCCGAGCTCGAGGCCGCGGCGCGGAAGCAAGGGATCGAGTCGCTGGCACATGTGAAGCATTGCCGGCTCGAGACGGGCGGCGCGCTCACCTTCATCACCAAGCACCCGACGGACGACGAGAAGCGCCATCACGACCTGATGCTGCACCTCGAGCGGATCGACGCCGTTCAGCGTTCGCTAAAGGAGCAGCTCGACGTGCTCGGCAAGAAGATCGAAGGGACGCCAAACCGCAGCTGATCGCCGGCGCGAACGGCATCGAGCTGGCTGACGAGAAAGGCGCGGATGCGGCGCAGGGCCAGCTCACCAGGCAGCGGGGACCATGGCGCCGCGCCGAGGACGCTGCTCGCCCACGCCGGCCGGCTGTCGGCCGCGAACCAGCGCGCACGCATGCGCGCGAGCCCAAGGGCGCGCGAATCCACGGCGAGATCCAACAAGTCCTGTCGTGCCTGCAGTTCGGGAGCAAGATCGTCGCGGCCGACGCAGGTGGAAGTACTCTTCGTCGTTAGGCTCAACGGATCGTCGTCGAACGGCGTCGGGCCGAGCACCACGCGCCGGCGCTGCAGCGGCATCGAGAGCACGTGTCTGACGAGCAGATACGGGTCGACCACGCGCGCGTCCGCCCACCGGGACAGGAAGTCTTCGCGCACCGATTCGGGTAGATACGTCATCTCCTCGACCGCGTCGACGAGCGGGCGCGCCGCACCGAAGATCATCGACACGGGCGACACCGTCGTGTAGCCGGTGAGTGCCGCGTCCTGGACGGCGGTGAGGTATCCGTCCGAGCGGCCCTCGCGCGCAAGCGAAACAGCCACGAGCCAATCGACGCTGCGCGCGAAGACCTCGGCGGGCCGCTCCTCCGCTGGCTGTCCACGACGCACGACGCGCGCTGCCGCGAGATCCCGCATCGACGCCGCGAGCGGACCACGCTGCTCGCGCACGGCACGGTCGGTACTATAGCCGCTCCCCGCGTACAAGCTGCGCGCGGCCTGCCAATCGAGATCGTGCGCAAGCTCGTGCGCGAGCGTCCCCGACGACGAGTAAATCGACATGCGAATCGTGCGCGTCGCGGGATCGTGCAGGGCAAGAATGGTATCGGGCAAGCCGCCGACGGACACCATGATGCGGAGACCGGCGACGGAGTAGCCGCTGAGCACGCGCTGTACGTCGCGAAGGCTCGTGCCGATCATGCGCAGATAGTACGGCTGCCACTCGGCGCGAACGTCGCGATCGAAGCTCACTCCCGCGAGTCCGAACTCGGCCCGGAGATCGGCGGCGCTCGGCGCTGGCGCGCCAGGGAACCAGGGTTCTTCCTGCGCCATCGCGCGGAGGGACGTCGCGGCACCGAGGACCGCAAGCGCACCGGAGGGCCTGACGCTGTCGCCGCTCGCGACGAGAAGATCGTACTCGGCGGCGAGCGTCTCCGCGTTCGTTCCCGAGGACACGAACTGCGCGCGCAGGTGACGCGTCTCGGGAGGCGCATCACCGCCCATGATGAGCGAGCGGTGAGTGCGAACGGTGACGGCAACGGGAGGCTCAGGTGGCTGCCCCGCGCCAATTGCGGCGAGGCGCTTTGCACCAGCGACGCCGAGGAGAGGCGACTCGGAGGCAGCGGATGCCACCTCGGGCGCGCGGACGGCACGGATGGAGTCGAGCAGCTTGGGGACGGCGGCGAGCGCCTCGGACTGCATCGTTTCGTCGAGCGGCGCGGCCGGTGGCTCCTCGACCGCGAAGACACGAGCGCGCCGCCGCCTAACGAGCTCGGCGAGCGGGTCGAGATGCCGGACGTCGGCGTCGTGGAGGAGGTCGCGGAGATCGGCACGCGCAAGCACGCGGTCGCGCACGAGGGCGGCCACCTGCGTCGCAACGAGGTCGCCCTGCTCCGCGATCGTCTGCTCGGAGGCCGCGAGCGCGAACGCCAGACGGACGGAAAGCTCGGCGGCGCGAGGGTCATCAGCGCGTTCGATCGTGCGCTGGATGAGCGCGAGCTGTGCGGCGCCGCGGCCTTGCGACCCGAAGGCCGAAGCGACGGCGCTGTCGATCACGTACGCGTCGCCGCGCCGGAGTCGCGCAAGCAGCGCCCACGCCACGCGCGAGCGCGTGGAATCATCCAGGCGCGGATCGGAAAGCGCGTAGTCGACCAGGCGGAAAGGGCTGCCGAATCCGAGCCGGAGCCGCTCGAGATAGCCGAGGGCCACCGTTGTCGAGGTGTCCGGCTGAGCGTGCTCCGCCGCGGCGCGCTCGAGCACGATGACGGAGTCATAGTAGGCCGACGCACGGCGCATGTGCGCAGCAGCGTCACCCGAGAGATCAGAGCCCGTGCGAAGCCAGCCGTACGCCGAAACGACGGCCAACAGCGTCGCCGTCACCAGCAGCGACAGTCGCCGATGATTGCCCAGTATCACCATCATCAATCAGTACCCGTCCCGATAGCGAGGGTTGCTCCGATCATCGAGTTTCCCTCCTGAGGTGCGTGCGTCTATCATGCGGTTACGCCATGACGAGAATCTCTCGCTGCTTCGCACCGCGCCTCGGACTCATCGTTCTTGCTCTCACCGGAACATCGCTCGGCGCGCAGACACAATCGAGTTCCGCGGCCGCCGGGCCCGTCCCGCGCGAACCAGCGACGATCACTGTCACGCCACGACGGCCTGAGATCGGCTCGCTGGTCCTCCTCTCCATTAGACGCGCGAGCGTGCCTGGCGATTCCATTCTTTCGATAACCGGATGGATGGCCGGGGAGCCATTGCACTTTCGGGCCGACGGTGCCGGCGTCGATCACGCATTCGGTCTCGTGCCACTCGAAGCATCAGACAGCGTGGTCGCGCGGGTGGTTGTGCGCTACGGCTCGGGCAGCAGCGACACGATTCGCTCGGTGCTCGCGGTTCCACACCGAGTGACGGTCGCGGCGGGACGACCGGCGCGCGCACGCCGGCTTAGGGTGTCGAAGGTCTTCACGGCGCGGCCGGATTCCCTGACACAGGCGCGCGTCGAGCGCGAGAACGAAGAGGCGCGCGCCGTCGGGCGTCGCGCGCACACGACGCCGGAGCTCTGGACAGAGCCCTTTCTCCGGCCCCGGAGCTCGCGGATTACGAGCAGCTTCGGCTCGGGGCGGCTCTTCAATGGGCGATTGGCGAGCAGTCACGGCGGCGTGGACTTCGCCGGCCAGCCCGGCGATCCCGTGCGCGCTGCGAACCGCGGCGTGGTCGCGCTGGTAGACAACTTCTTTCTGGCCGGCAATGTCGTGTACATCGATCACGGCGCGGGGGTCGTCACGGGATACTTTCACCTGACCCAGGCGCTCGTCGCGGTGGGGGATACCGTGGAGCGCGGCCAGCAGATCGGACTCGTTGGCGCCACGGGGCGCGTGACGGGGCCGCATCTCCACTGGAGTGCGCGGTACGGCGAGCACACGGTCGACCCGATGGGGCTGATCACGCTGACGTCCAGCCTCAAGCGGCCTCGTCGCTAGCGCACCGAATGGCGCGTGGTATTGCGTCTCGCCCCAGAGACGCGCCGTGTGATAACAAATCTTGACGTGACGCCGGAGTGGCTCGCCGCGGTTTATACCTCGCATCAGCCCGTTGACACCCTGGATAACGCCGGTGCTATTTAATCGCACGGCAGTGAGGCCGATGACGCCGCAATCGCGGTCTGACGTCATCCCTCAACCGCGCTCGTGCGGACCGGACAGGTCATCAGCGAGCGCATTCGAGTAGCAGAGCACCGCGCTGACGGCGGCCATGAACTCCTATGGGCCGCGTGCCGCGGGTGTGCCGAGCTACAGTCCACGTCCTTTTTCGTGAGGTCACCACTCGTTATGCAGAGTCACCTCTGGCGCCTCCTCTCGCGCGCAGGTGCGACCCTCGCCCTCGCTCCCGCGATCGCGCTCGCGCAGCAGCCGACGACGATCACGGGTCGAGTCACCACCGAGGCCGGTACGGCGTTGCAAGGAGCAAGCGTCACCATACCCGCCATCGGAGTTGGCGCGTACTCGAACCAGGACGGCCGGTACTCCTTCACCGTTCCCGCCACTCGATCGACTGGTCAATCGGTTCGCGTTACGGCGCGGCGGATCGGCTTCCGCGCGCAGGCGGTGAATCTGACGCTCAGCGGCGGGACCGTCACGCAGGACTTCACGCTGGAAAGCACGCCGACGGAGATCACCGGCGTCGTCGTCACAGCACTCGGACAGTCACGCGAGAAGAGCCAGGTTGGTACGGCGGTGCAGCAGCTGAGCTCCAAGGAGCTCACCGAGACCAAGGCTCCGGACATCATGCAGCAAATCTCCGGCAAGGTGTCGGGCGTGCAGATCACCGGCACCGGCGCCCCTGGCGGCTCGAGCATGATCACGATTCGCGGCTCGAACTCGATTACCGGCGACAATACGCCGCTCTTCGTGGTGGATGGCGTGCCGGTCCTGAAGCAGGATCACGGCGCCAACCCCTATGGAGGATGGGATGCGGGCTCGGTGCTCAATGACCTGAACTCGGCCGACATCGAGACGATGACGATCCTCAAGGGTCCGAACGCGGCGGCGCTCTACGGCTCGCGCGCGGCCAACGGCGTCATCCTCATCACGACGAAGAAGGGCGGCAACACCGCCGGCAACGTCCGCACAGAGTTGAATACTTACTATACGATCGAGAATCCGTCGATCCTGCCGACGTATCAGAACCAGTACGGCCAGGGTGCCGGCGGGAAGTTCAAGTATGTCGATGGCGCGGGTGGCGGCGTGAACGACAACGCGGACCAGAGCTGGGGGCCGAAGCTGGACGGCCGTCTGATCGATCAATTCACCGGCCCGCAGCAGCCGTGGGTCGCGCACCCGAACAACGTCGAAAGCTTCTTCCAGACGGGCCATACGTCGTCGGCGACGCTCGCCGTAAGCGGCGGTACCGATAAGGCGAACGCGCGACTGTCGGCCGGCATGGACAACCTCGACAGCTACATCCCGGGCACCTATCTCACGAAGGCCAACGCGCTGCTGACGGGCGACTTGCAGGTCACGCCGAACCTCAGCACCACGGCGACGATCAACTACATCCGCAACGTCGGCCGCAACCGTCCGGGCCAGGGCTACGGCAACTCGATCCTCGAGAGCTTCGTCTGGTTCGGCCGGCAGGTCGACATGACCGCGCTCAAGGATGGGTGGCAGAAGAGTGGCGCGCTCAATAACGGTCCCGCCGATCGCGAGTTCAACTGGAATTACAACTATCACAACAACCCGTACTTCCTCATGTACGGGAATCCCGAGAACGACGCGCGCGACCGTCTCATCGGAACGGTCTCGTCCAGCTATCGGATGTTCGATTGGCTCACGGCGACGGGACGTATCGGCAGCGACTGGTATCGCTACGGAGTGAACCAGGACTTCAGCCCGGCCGACATCACCGGCCCGAACAGCGGCGTCGGACCAAACGGCGCGGGCGCTGGGCTCGACCAGTCCTATGCCGGTGCTTTCACAATCCAGAACGAGTACAACAACGAGACGAACACCGAAGGTCTTCTGAGCGCGAACAAGGAGTTCGGTCGGCTCGCGCTGAACGGAACGTTCGGCGGCAACATCCGGAAACAGAACTACTCCTGGAACTCGGTTTCGACGGCCGGCATTTCGGCGCCGGGCGTGTACAACATTTCCAACGCCGCGATCGCGCCGCAGAATCTGCAGCAGAACTCGGAGCGGCAGGTCAACAGCCTGTACGGCTCGGCGTCGTACACGTGGAACGGCTGGTGGACGGTGGAAGGCACGGCGCGCAACGATTGGTCGTCGACGCTGCCGAAGGGGAAAAATTCCTACTTCTATCCGTCGGTGAATACCTCCGTCGTGCTGACGGACATGCTGCCTTCGCTCCGCAACAACTACCTCTCCTACCTCAAGCTCCGCGGCTCGCTCGCGCGCGTCGGTAACGACGCCAATCCATATCAGCTCCGGACGGTGTTCAACGGCTCGGCCAACAAGTTCAACGGCCTGCCGCAGTTCTCATACAGTGACGTCGTTGCGAACTCGGAGCTCAAGCCCGAGATCACGACGTCGGCCGAAGGCGGCATCGAGATGAGCTTCCTCAACGGCCGCGCGAACTTCGACGCGAGCTACTACGCGAAGGACACCCGCGATCAGATCTTCAACGTCACCGTGTCGCCGACGACGGGCTTCGGCTCGAAGGCGATCAACGCGGGCAGCGTCACCAACAAGGGCGTCGAGGCACTCCTCACGCTCGTCCCGGTGCAGACGCGCAACGTGCAGTGGACGTCGACCCTCAACTTCGCCCGCAATCGTAGCAAGGTCGTGAGCCTCTATCCGGGCGTCTCGACGATCATCGTTCCGCCGAGCCCCACGACGGGTTGGTGGTACGTCACGGTGGAAGCGCGTCAGGGACAGCCGTACGGCGCACTCGTCGGCAACGCATACCTTCGCGACAGTGTGACGGGTCAGATGATCGTCGACGAAGGCATCACGCAAGCCGGACCCCGGCGCGTGCTCGGGAACATCCAGCCCAACTGGACGGGTGGCTGGGCGAACTCGATCACCTACAAGCGGGTGTCGGTGAGCGCGCTGCTCGACATCCACAATGGCGGCAGCCTCTGGAGCATCACGAATTGGTTCGGCGATTACGCGGGCGTGTTGAAGAGCTCTCTGCGTGGCCGCGAGGTCGATTACAACCAGCCCGGGATCGTGGTCAAAGGCCTCGACAAGGCGACGTGCGGCGCGGGATCTGGACCGACCGCGGATGGCATGTATCACTGCATCGGCGGCACGGCCAACACGACGACGATCACCGCGGAAGAGTACTTCCAGAACGTCTTCCCGGTGAACGAGGGATACGTCTACAACGACACCTACGTGAAGCTGCGCGAGCTGCGCGTCGGCTTCGATCTGCCGCAGGAGTGGGCCAGCAAGGCGCACGCGTCGGCGGTGAACCTCGCCCTCACCGGCCGCAACCTGCACACGTGGACGAAGGTGCCTAACGTGGATCCGGAAGTGTCGTACAGCACCGGTAACGGCACGCAGGGCGTCGAATACGGCTCGATTCCGAACGCACGCACCTTCGGTATCAGCCTCCGCGTCACACCGTGATCCGCCGACGATTCGCCTGCGACTTTACTTCAGCCAAATCACACATGCGGAATAGAGATTACCTGCTCGTCGTCGCTGCCTCGGCTGCCCTGCTCGGCGCGGCCGCGTGCAACAACGACGGGCTCACGAGCCTCAACAAGAATCCCAATTCGCCGGAGGACGTGCCGGCGGCGACGATCTTCACCAATGCCGCACGCACCGCGGTCGCGCGGTGGATCGGCAATGGCTACGACCTGCGGGGCACCGAATGGGTCGCCCAGCATCTCGCCGAGGTGCAGTACCCCGACGAGGATGACTACAAGCGACTCCAGGCCAGCTCGACGACGCCTTGGTTCGATACGCCGTACTCGTCGGAGCTCGAAGATTTCCGAAAGATCTACCAGAAGGGTCAGGCCGCGAACGAGCCGGGCACCTGGGCGCCGGCGGTGATCATGCGGACGCTCGTGTTCTCGTACCTCACGAACACCTTCGGCGACATCCCCTACTTCCAAGCACTTGCCGGCGACAGCACGGGTGCATCGTTGACGCCCGCGTACGACAAGCAGCAGGACATCTACGCGGATTTCTTCAAACAGCTGGATGCCGCCGCCAAAGCGCTCGGCGGCGCGTCGAATACGCTCGGCGGCGCGGATCCGATCTACGCCGGGAATACGACGAAATGGCAGAAGTTCGCCAACTCGTTGCGCCTGCGGCTCGCGATGCAGATCATCAACATCGACGCCGCCACGGCGAACACGCAGATCGCCGCGGCGCTCGCGCCGGCGAACGGTGGTGTCTTCACCTCCAACGCCGACAACGCGCAGCTGAACTGGCCGGGTGACGGTGTCTACAACAACCCATGGTCCGACAACTTCTCCGGTCGCGACGATCACCGCATGTCGCAGACGTTCATGAATCTGATGATCGGGATGAAGGATCCGCGGGTGTTCGTGTTTTCCACGAGGGCGAAGGACGACACGCTTGTTCCGGCGGCGAACAACGATTCGACCTTTCTGGGATATGCGGGGATGCCTAACGGTTTGACGCAGTCGACCGCGTCACCGTATTTCAACGACACGTCGCGGCCGGGGCTGATCTTCTGGCCGCCGGCGAATCTGGCGGCGGTCAAAGGCGGCTTCGGCAAGACGACGCCTACCTACATCATGACGTACGCTGAGGTTCAGTTCATCAAGGCCGAGGCGGACAACCGCAGCCTGGGCGGCCAGTTTCCAGCAAATGCGCAGGCCCATTACGACAGCGGTATCGCTGCATCGTTCGCGCAGTGGGGAATTCCGGTCGCGGACACGACGGCTTATCTCGCTCAACCGAGTGTAGCCTACGTCGCCGGCACCCCGGGACTCATCAAGATCGATCAGCAGGAGTGGATCGCGCTGTACACCGACGGTGGCACGACGTGGTCGCTCTGGCGACGGACATGCGTGCCGAACACAGTGAAGCCCGGCCCGGCGGCAATCACGACGATCGTACCGCGGCGGTTCGAGTACTCGACGACGGAATACTCCGTCAATGCGACCCAGGTGCAGGCAGCCGTGTCGCGCCAGGGTCCTGACCTCCTCACCACGCCGATGTGGTGGGACAAGAACTGGAACAACGCGGCCGTCGTCCCGACGTACACGGCAGGCTGCGGCTCGCAATAGTCCCTAAGGGTAATGCGAAGAGCCTCCGCCTCATGGCGGAGGCTCTTCGCATTCGCGGGGAACGCGCGCCGATCTTGCAAGGTTTCTGAGTCAAGCTAGCCTTCCGTAGTAAGGCCTCTTCGGGAGCCGATTGATGCCCAACTCAGTCGCCCTATCGCCCAGAATCACCGCGGCGATCGTCGCCCTAGCGCTCGCGACGATCGCGAGAACCGCGACGGCCCAGCGAGGCGCGCCGCTCGTCGTCAGCGTTTCCGATTTCGAGACCGGATCGGCCATCGCGGACGCGGAGGTGTCGCTCGCGGACTTCCGGCGCATGGCGCGGAGCAATCGCGCGGGTGACGCTCTGCTGGTGAATGTCCCCGCCGGTATTTATGAGATCCGCGTGCGGCGGCTGGGCTACGCCGCCGCCGCGGTTCGTTTCGCGATGAGCACCGACTCGGCGAAAGTTTCGATAATGCTCAAGGAGAGCGCCGCCGGTCTCGATACCGTGCATGTCGTAGCTTCGGCGATCACGACCGAACGCCATCGGCAGTTCGATGCGCGCATGCGCCGTGGCTTGGGACGATTCCTCGGTCCCGACGCGCTCGAGCGATCGAGATTTTTGGATTTCCCAATCGTTGCCGTTCAGCACTTCCCTGGCCTCGCACTGATCACCGGGCGCGGTGGTCAGTGGCAACTCGCATCCCGACATGGCTCATGTGGCGTGGACACGACATACGAGACGCTCAGCTCGGCGGGGTCGATGATTCGGGGCGAGGCGATCGGCAGCCGCCTAACGGGGGCAGGCTCCGGCGCCCGCCAGACGGTCGCCGACGCGGCAACGTCCCAGAGCTCCTGCTTCAGCGACCATCCGTGCCACGTGAAGCTCTTCCTCGACGATCAGCCGGTCGCCGAGACCGACATCAACATCGTGCACACGTCGGAGTTGTACGGCGTCGAATACTACTCGACCGGCAACGCGCCGCCGCGGTATCAGGTCTCCGGCGCCGCATGCGGGATCATCCTGCTCTGGACCAAGGCGGGCAACAGCGGATGACGGGGAGCATCATTGTCATCCGCCGGAGCGAGCTTCTCGCCTAGGAAGACATCTCTGCGGCGCAATCTCTGACGGGAACGCTGATGACGCTGACGAATCGCAGATGACGCTGACAAGAGAGCGGGAACGTCTCTTCAAAAGACGATCTCGCTCTTTGTGGTTTCTGCGGAATCTGCGTCATCTGCGAAATCTGCGTCCAGTTCACTCCCTTCCTCAGGGATGCATCAAGGGGGAGCAAGAGCAGATCCCTCGTCGCTTCGCTCCTCGGGATGACAGGAGAGTTACTTCGCTCCTCGGGATGACAGGCACTTCGCAGCCGTTTACCCTCTGCCCTGCCCTCGCGCGAGCCACTCTCCACCGTCGATCACGAAGATCGAGCCGGTAACCCAATCGGCTGCTGGAGACGCAAGGAACGCCACCATCCCCGCGACGTCGGCGGGAGTTCCCCACCTGCCTAACGGGATCGACTTGCGAGCGTAGTCCTCGAGGGCGCGCTCGACAGCGAAGACATCCGGCACACCGCTCGCGCTCGGTGGCGCGAACGCCTTCCGCACACCTTCGGTCGGGATCGGTCCGGGGGCGACGGCGTTGATGCGAATACCATGGCGCGCCCATTCCAGCGCCAGCGTGCGTGTCAATGCGTCGATCCCTGCCTTTGCCGCGGTTGCGTGGGCCATGAGTGGCCAGCCTCGATAGTGCAGCGTCATCGAGATGCTGATGATGCGGCCGCCGCCCTGAGCCTTCATCACGGGAAAGACCGCCTGCGAGCAGAAGAAGGTGCCGTTGAGATCGATCTCGACGACGGCCTTCCACGCATTCGCCGACATCGACTCCGATGGCGCGTAGAAGTTGCCGGCGGCGTTGTTGACGAGGATGTCGATGCGGCCGCACTCGCGCTGCACCTGCTCCACCATCGACTTCACGCGATCGGGCTCGCGGACATCGACCGTGACGACGCTCGCTTTGGCTCCCTGCTTCGTCAGCGACGCCGCTGCCGCATCGAGATGCTCCTGCTTCCTGCTCGCGATGACCACATGGGCGCCTAACGAGCCGAGGAGCTCGGCGATCCCGTAGCCGATGCCGGTGGCGCCGCCGGTGATGAGCGCGACCTGGCCGTCGAGGAGGCCGGGGCGAAAGGTCTGGTCCATGAGGCTATGGCTCGGGCGCGTGCTCAGGCTGCGGAATGGCGAGGTCGTCAGCGGTCACGGTGCTCGTTAGGCAGGACGGATCGTGCTCGCCGGTGACGACGGTTGCATCGGAGCCCGCCACCACGGCAGAATCAAAAAGCGTCAGCTGACGCACGGGGAGGAACGAGTGTCTGTGATGCCGCGTCACTCCGTGCTCGGCGATGCCGGCGAAGTGCGCAGCCGTGGAGTAGCCGACGTTTCGCTCCCAGCGATAGCCGGGGTAGCGATCGGCGAGCGCGTGCATCACCCGGTCGCGCGTCACCTTGGCGATGATCGACGCGCAGGCGATGCTGTAGCAGCACGCGTCGCCGTCGATCACCGCGGTGTGCGGGGTGCCGAGCGATCGGATCGCGCGACCATCGATGATCACGTGATCGGGATGGAGGTTAAGCCGCGACAGCGCGCGGCGCATCGCCAGCACCGACGCGTGAAAGATGTTCAGCTTGTCGATCTCCCGCACCGACGCGGCGCCCACGCCGATCGACAATGCGCGGGAGCGGATGCGTTCCGCGAGACGTGCGCGTTCCTCGGCGGAGAGAACC
>DATEPP010000210.1:0-13513 GCA_035273165.1 Gemmatimonadaceae bacterium | reverse complement strand
GCCTGCGTCCGCGTTTTCCCATCGCCTTCCGTGACCACGCTTCCGGCGTCGCCCGAGCGCCAATCCGGAGTGGCGAATGTTGGATTTCGTAAATGGTAATCGTCCTGGTGCACGCCGAAGGTGAGCGTATGCGTCGCCGCGAAGCCGCCACGGTGCCAGGCGCCCTTGAGGTCGACGCTGGACCAGCCGGTGCCATCCAGCACCGCGACACGCCCCGTCGTGCCGAAGCTGGTATCGGTCGACGACGCCGTCGTCGGGAATCGCTGCTGATCCTTGTCGAATCGATAGAGCGCTCCGACGGCCTCGAAGTCCCAGTCGCGCTTTGTGTCGCTGCGAAGCGACAGGCTGTGCGCGAAGTGCCGCTCGGCGAGGTCGTAGAAGCCGCTGGCAAAGCCTGACTGTCCGCCGAATGTCGGCTGGCCCGACGCATCGATATAGGTGTCGACGCGGGACTTCGCGTCGTTGTTCCAGGCGCCGAAGGTATACGCCGCGCGTACGCTGGGCGTGATGTCGTACGCCAGCTTGAGCTTTGCGTTCGTCATCCCGGTGTGAAGGAGTCCCGTCGCGCCGAGCACGTTCACGGGAGCACCGAGCTTGTTGACGTCCGTATAGCCGCCGGTCGTGCCATTGGGCGCGCTGCCACTCGTGACATACGTGAGGGGCTGCGCGCGACTGTTCTGGTAGCTGCCGCTCGCCCAGAACGAGAATCGGCCGAAGCGATTGCCTAACGTGGCGTTGGTCTGTGCGGTATTGAAGGTGCGCGATGTGCCGTAGAGAGAGAAACGCTGCATCGCCTGCGTCTGCTCGAGCGAGCCCTCGAGCGAATCGGGCTGGCGTGTCGTGATCTCCATGACGGCTCCCATGGAGTTCCCCGCGTAGGCGGCGGAGAATGGACCATACATGAGATCGATGCGGGCAATTTCCTCGGTGGAGATCAGCCCCCAGCGTGGGCCACCGATGGTGTTGTTGTTGGCGATGAGCGCCGATAGCGGGACGCCGTCGGCAAACACGAGACTGCGGGCGCTCGAGCTGAGGCCCCACACACGCGTTGCCATCGTCGACTGGGTGTCGCCGTAGTTGCGCTTTCGAATGAAGACGCTTGGCAGATACTTCACTGCATCTTCGGGGTCGACAAGGTTCACGGTCTGGCGCGCCACTCCGGCGGTGATCGTGGCTACGGCGGGTAGCGTGAGACGCTGCATTGTCGTCACGCGCACCTCGTGCACCGGCTCGGCGGTGATCGTCATTGGTCCGAGGGTAACCGCGGTGTCTTGCTTCGGCGGCTGCTGTGCTCCGGCTGGAGCAAATGGAAGGAGTGCCCAGATCACGCCGATGGCGGCGGAAGGCACCCGGAATAGTCTGTCGAACATATCAGTAATCGGCCTCGATCGGCGCGAAGACGCGCGCGATGGTCGCTTATGCGCTTACGTATGTGATTCGCCCCAGGCGAGAACCGGGACGTGTGTGCGAATGGCTATGACTCCGACCCCTGCCAGCGCGGGATCGTCGTTAGGCAGAGGGAGCCTAACGGCGTGAGCGTGCGGTCGGAGTGCTACGCGGCGATCGAGGCGGGCGGACCGTTCGCGTACGGATGCGCATAGCGAACGGCACTACGGCTCCGCGGCACATCCGGGAACCGAGCTGGAGACGCCTGCGTCGTAACGCGGACCGCGGGCAGCTCAGCCGGCGCGCCAAGTGCGAGCGCGACCACGGGTGCGCAGCAACAGGCGCCGAGGCAGGTACAACCCTCGTGGCTCTCGTGCGACGGCGCGTCATGGTGTGCCGGAGTGGATCGGTCGGCCGCCATGTGGTGACCGGCATGCGCGCCATGCGCGGGGCATGGCGGCAGCGCTCCCGGAACGGCGAACACAACGCCGAACCAGAACGCCCAGAGGCAGGTGGTCAGTCGCAGCAAGGCAGAGCGGCGCACAGAGATAGAATACATCGGGTCGTGCCGGAGCGCATCCCGATGTGGAGCTACAGAAGGGGCATTGTCGTGGGAAAGAACCCGCGGGCGACCGGAAGCGTTCGCGCGGTCAGATCTCCCAGTTCGAGAGCACGAGTGCTTTCGACGGATGTTTCTCAGAGTGGCCGGCGAGTGCCATCCGCAAATCAGTCCAGCGGACACGCGCGCCCATCTTCACCAGCCGTTGATACGTGGACTGATACTCACCCTGCACGCGGAGCGCGACGCGCCGTGTGCCGCTGCGACGCGCGAAGTCGCAGAGCGAGCGCGCGAGCTCGGGGAACTGCTCCTCGTGCCGCAGTACCAGCTTGAGCACGCGCAGCTCCTCACGCGCACGGCCCTCGACCAGTGGCACCGTATGGGCGAGCGCGAAACCGTCGAGCGTCCCGTTGGATCCGCGCAGGATCACCGTGTCACCGAGCGAGAGCTCGTCCGTGAGCTGGATCTCGCGCGTGTAGTCGTAGCCGGGCGCCAGCTCGTCGAGGAGCGCCTTGCACTCGGCGAGCGTCGTCTCCTTCTCCAGCGCAGTGCGGCGCGCGAGGAGCAGCGCCGGGCGGTCACCGAGGGCGGCGTCGAGCGTCATCGTCAGCGTCAATCGCCCGGGAATGAAGCCGAGGCGTGAATAGAAACCGATGTTGTCCATCGTCCGCGGCATCGTCTCGAGACCGATGACGGAGGCGGCGCTCTGCTTCAGCCAGTCGACACCACGAGAGACGATGTCCTTGCCGAGGCCCGTGCCCTGATACTCGGTGCGGACGGCAAGTGGGCCCATCCACCCTTCGGTGCCCGAGCGATGGACCATGTTGAACGCGGCGACGTGGCCGCGGTCGTCGCGCCAGAGCATCGCGCCGGCGTCGGCGTCCTCGATTGCGTAGCGCCAGACGGCAGGATTCAGATAGGGGACGCGCACACCGACCATGCCGTCGCGGCGATAGCGTTCGGTGAACGCGTCGCTGAAGACCTGATTCAGGTCCGAGATGTCGTCGAGACGCGCGCGGAACGGTCCGTCGACCGAATGCGTCGGGCGCCAGGTACGGGTCGCGACCATCAGTCGGCGGCTCCCATGGTGAGCTCGGCCGCGTCGTCGATAGCCGACACGCCTAACGCTGGCTCCTGCTCGACGCGCGAGGCGCCGGTCTCTTCGTCATAGCGCACGGTGATCACGCGGTCGAGGCCTTCCCGCACCGATTCGATGTGGGTAATGAGAATCACCTGCTCGAAGCGATCCTGCAACCGTCGCAGAAGCTCGACAACGTTATGCCGGCGCGATTCGTCGAGCGAGCCGAAGATCTCGTCGAGGATGAGGAGCGAAAAGCTCTGCCCCGCGCGCTCGGCGATCATCTGGGAGATAGCGAGACGAAGGACGAGGTTGGCGAGGTCTTCCTCGCCGCCGGAGATGACCGGCTTGGGGACACCCTCCTCGAGCACGATGACGTTGTACTGGTCGTCGAGCTCCAGCTCCGAATAGCGCGCGTCGGTGAGCTCCGTGAGGAAGGAGCTCGCGAGCTCCGAGATCTCGGGGCGGAGCTGCACGTTGAGATCGGTGCGCATGTCGGAGTAAGCCCGATCGAGCTCGTCGTGCATCCGTTTGTCGCGATTGAGCTCATCGAGCTGCGTCTGCGAGCGGGCGAGGTCGCGTTGAGCCTGGAGCGCCATGTGGAGCGCCCCCTGCGCGGCGGCCGCCTCCGAGTCCGCGGCGACGGACGCCAGCTCGGCGGCCCGCAGCTCCGTCGCGGCCCGCTCGTAGTCGGTGCGGAGGGTGTCCCACGATTGCTCGGAGAACTGGATGGCCGCGCGCTGCCGGCTCAGCTCCGCCATGCGACGACTCGTTAGGTCCACCGCCTGCGTGACGCGCTCGCGCTCGCGACGAAGCTGACCCTCTCGCTCGACCTGCGCGCCGAGGCGGGCGGCGCGGGCGTCGAGCGGCTGCAAGCGCTCGAGATCGCGACGGAGCTGCTCGTGGAGGTCGGCCCGATAGCCGATAGGAATGGCAGTGAGATCAGCGCGCAGCCCCTTCTCCCGCTCCTCCTTCTGCGTGATCTCGCGGCCAATCTGTACCAGTTCCTGGACAGCGCTCTGCACGCGCGCCAGCCGCCGCTCGAGCTTGCCCACGGCGTCCAGGGCGAGACGGCGCTGATCGCCTAGTGCCTTCACTGCTGGCGGCATCTCCACGAGCTGGTCGAGCCGCTTGCGGTAGTAGCTGCCGTCGACGACCGCGGTGTTGAGCTGGTCGTCGATGAGGTCGAGCACGGAGCGGTAATGGTCGCCTAACGGGCGGGCGCAGGTCGGGCAGATGCCGTTCTCGCCCGCGGCGACGAGGCGTTCGCGTTGCTCCTTGAGCTCCGCGTGCTGGCGACGGAGCGCCTCGAGCTTCGTCTCGGCCTCCTGACGATCGCGCACCCAGTCGGTGCGCTTCGCCTCGAGCTCGTCGTCCGTGCG
Organism: Gemmatimonadaceae bacterium; assembly: GCA_035273165.1. Classification (GTDB taxonomy): domain Bacteria; phylum Gemmatimonadota; class Gemmatimonadetes; order Gemmatimonadales; family Gemmatimonadaceae; genus AG2. Next base: position 9,108 of record DATEPP010000210.1, on the reverse strand, counting down.
CTGCAGCTCGCGGCGTTTCTCGGTGAGCTCGGTAGTGACCTGCTCTTCCAACCCGGGCGCGGCCTCGATCTTGGCGCGACGCTCTCGCAGGCGCGCGAGATCTTCCGCTAACGCCTTGGTGCTCTCGAGCAGCGTGCGACGGCGGCCCTCCTCGGCGTAGAGCCGATCCATCTCGTGGAGCGCCGTGACGATCTCGCCTAATGGGGCGATCTCCCGGCGAATGCGCTCCAGCTCGACCTTCGCCGTCTCGACGTCGGCCAGCTCGCGGTCGATTCGCTCGCTGTCGCGTGCGAGTCCGACCGACTCGCTCTCGGCAACGCGCAGCTCGGCGAGGAGTGCCTGCATTCGCTCGCGCTCGCGCTGCAATAACTCCCAACGAGGCGTCACGTAATCGAGCAGCTCGCGGGCGCGCGTCCGGCGATCGGTGGCCTCGCGCGCGCGAAGCTCAGCCAGCTCGACGCGTCCTTTGGCGTCGCCGAGCATCCGGGCGACGCTCTCCGGATCGGGCATTCCAGCGCGGAGGCCCGCCGCCTCGGCAAGTATGATCCGCCGCCGCTCGCGCACGAGTGCCTGCGCGGTGCGGAGCTTTTCGTATCCCAACACCCGTGACAGGAACTGCGCGCGCTCGGACGGCCCCATCGCCGCCATCACGCTCAGCTCTTTCTGCCCCGTGAAGTACGTGTTGAAGAATTCATCCAGGGACATGCCGAGCCGCCGTCGCAGCAGCTCGGTGACGCCGGTAATCGTGTTCGCGATCGGCGCGCTCGCGCCGTCGAGAAAGAGCTCGGCGTTGGTGAGGCCGCGCGACACGAGATAGCGGTGGCCGCCGAGCTCGAAGTCGAGCTCGACGCGAACCTGGGAGCGCGCACCGGCACGATTGAATCGAATCGAGTCGCGGGTCCCGCGCGCCGCAGGCGTTCCGTAGAGCGCCCACGCGATGCCCTCGAGAATCGTTGACTTCCCCGCTCCGTTCGGGCCGATGATACCCGTCAGCCCGGAATCGAAGACGATCCGCGTATCCGCGTGCTGGCGGAAATTGCAAAGGCGGAGCGAGTTCAGATGCACGATCTCACCCGCTCGTGTCCGAGGTCGGCTCAGCGCCAATCGGCGCCGCGCCAACGGTGCTCTCCGCTTCAGCGAGATAGCGGAGGCCTAACGCGACGAGCTCCTTCCGATCGATGTCGTTCTCGAGCACACGGCTCATCAGCTTCTCGCGGACCACGTCGGCGAGGGAAGGACGACGTCCGGGCGCGCCGTGGGCTGAAAGGCGAGCGACTTCCGGGCGGCGGGTATCGAGATGGAAATGGAGTGCGCGCCGTTTGAACTCGCGCAGCGCCTTGTGATCGAGGTCGCGGGCGATGTGTCGCGGGAGATCGCGGACGATGAGCCGAACGATCTTGTCGTCTATGCCGCCGCGACAGCCGTTGACCGTGGCCGAGATACGCTCATCCACTTCGGCGACGGTGAGACCACGGGCGGAAATTGGCGGGAGATCGACAAGTGGTCGGGACGGTAGCAGCGGGTGAAAGACGTGGGCACCGCTCTCGAGATTCTGCTCGATGATCCCCTTCCCCGCGACGCCGGCGACCCGCTCCTCGTACAGCTCACCCCAGGTGTTCGCGCTCGTGTAGTCGATCGATCCCGAGTAGTACGCGTTCGGCTCGATCTGCCGGTACACATGGTAATGGCCGAGCGCGACGTAGTCCCAGGCGGCGGCACCGATCTCCGACAGCGGTATCTCGAGCGCCGCTCGGTCGGCGGAGGCTACGTGTGCCGGGAGCATTCCCTGCACCTCGCCGTGCAGGAGCAGCACGTTGTACCGAGCCTGCGCATCCGGCGTGAGCGCGGGGCGCTTGCCCGGCACGTCGGGAACCGCGAGAACGGAGACACCGAGTTCAGCAAAATAGAAACGCTCGGCATCCGCGTACGCGACGTGAATGCCGAGCTCGCGGAACAGGCGAAGAATACTCCCCGTCTCGGCAGCGCGCGGCGTGTCGTGATTCCCCGCGACGATCACAACCGGCGTGCCAGGAAGTCCCGCGCGCAAGCGGCTGAACTGCAGGAAAGCGTGTACGATCGCCGGGTTCGTCGGGCGGACGTTGTGAAAGACGTCGCCCCCGATCAGCACGAGGTCGGGCCGCAGCTCGATCGTGCGATCGATCGCTGTCTGGAAGGACCGCGCGACGTCCGCCTCCCGCTGGTTGATGCCGCCGGGAGTGAGCCGCTGGTACTGCCGAAATCCCAGGTGGAGATCCGAGAGGTGGACGAGACGCATGCAGCAGGATACGGGGTGGGAAACGAGGAGCTTCTCGTCCCGGCCCCAATATACCCCGAAGCTCCGTTGCTGCGCTGGTGAAAGAGTGCCCCGCGCCGCTACGGCCGCTTCGCGACGGTCTTCATCTTCTGCGTGACGCGCGTCTCGAACCGCATCACGGTGTCGTCGCTGCCCGGCACGTGAACGGTGGAGTGCACGAGGATCGTGAACTGAGACTCCGTGAGCCAACCGCGAGCGCGGTCAACGAGCATCGTCCCCGTGACGCTTCCGTGCTCGAGGACGGGCCCAACTGACTGCGCCTGGGTGCCGTCTGGATCGGGATTCATCTCGCCCCGCATCGAGATGTAGGCGATCGTGCCGCGGCGCGAGAGCGAGTCGAGCCGGAATTTCGTGTGCAGCCAGGCGTTCGCGCTCGCGCCGCCGGCCACGACCCGACCACCGCCCGGCAAGGGCATGTCACGACTCCAGCTGTAGCCGACTTCGACGGGACCGCGCGGAAAGGCGGCGGGCATCATCGACACTGCTTCCGCAACATCCCGGGACGCGCCGGCCGCGCTGTCGAGGGAGACCGTCCCGTCCGGCGCGATACGCAGCGTCATCACGCGCCCCTCCAGCGCCTCGCGCGCCACCTGCTCGAGATTCGCCCCGCGCTCGTCGTTGGTCGTTAGGCGGACCGAATCCGTGACAGCCCTCACGTAGGTCGCCATCGGGGCGCTGCGTTCGACGATCGCGCGAGAGAAGACGCGCATCGTCGTCGTGATGGTTGTGACGGACGCCGACGCTCCACGACCGCGAGTGCCGGTGAGCTCCGTCTGCTGATCGAGCCGGAGGTGCAGCGTGTCACCGACGCGGGGCCTGATCTGAAGCAGCACACCTTGTCCGCGAGCGAGCTCCGCCCTCGTCAGGCACAGGGCGACGCCAAGCAGTAGCGGTGCCCGGCTATACCGAAGAGCGGACATGGTACGTTTACAGACCGTATGGATCGTCCGCGGGCGCCGTGCGAATCGGCGTTACCATCGGACGGCTCACCGGCGTGGACGGTACGATCGGCGCGAGCTGCGACTTGAAGAAGCGCTTCACGTCCGCCGGCCGCTCGAGCAATGTGAGATTGCGCGCGCGGAGCACGGCCTCCCGCTCGTACATGTCCGTGATGTCCTTCACCCAGTTGAGAGTAATGCTCGGATCGAGGGGGCGGAGCGAACGCAGGACCGCCGCCTCGAGACTCACGTCTTGCTGCTGCGGATACCGCTCGGCGCCGTCGCGTCCGCGCAGAATCGCCGGCCTGGGGAATCGAACGAAGATCGGTTGCGTGAAGTGCGGGTGCCGCACCATGAGCTGTCCCTTCTCCAACGTTGCGAGCTTGGTCTTCACCGCCGGGCTGAGCACGGAGTAGCCCGGTGTCGCCAGCTCGTCCGCGTCCATGCGTCCGTACAGCGCCGTCCCCGAGTTGCCGACGACGCGCCGGTGAACCTGCGACCGGAACTGCTGTGCGCTGAACAACACGAGGCCGAGATAGCGCCCACGCTCGGCGAGGTCGAGCAGCATCTTCCGGACGTAAGTGTCCTGACCGTCGCCAGGAGCATATTTGTTGAGCTCGTCGACGAAGACGATTACGTGCTTCACGCCGAGCTCTCGCTTCTCGAGTTGCTCGCGCAGCTTCGTGACGACACGCGCGAAGACGAGATCCTGCGCGTCTTCCTCGAGGGAGGCGACGTCGATGACATACACCGTGCGGTCCTGAAAGCTCCCGAACGGAAGGTCGCCAACATTGCCATCGTCGGTGACGAGACCCGCGCAGCGAGTGGAGATGTTCGAGAGACGATTCCGAACCTTGCGGATCGTCGCGATGTGATGCGTTCGCCAGCTCTCGTTGCCACGCTGTTCCAGCGCGACGAGCAGATCGCGGAACCAGTGCTCGAGGTCCGCAAAGGAGCGAACACGGTATCGCTTTCCGGGAAGCGTCTGATCGTCGTGAAAGTCACGGTCGAGGATGCGCTCTTTTATAAAGTCAATGAGCGCATCCGCCTTCGCATCCACATCGTCCTTGTTGAGCAGGACTTCCGCGTACTGCAGCACCTCGCGCAGCCCCCAGGTGAGCGGCGTCACGTTATGCAGTAGCGCCTCATTCGAGCGCAGGGTGTTGAGCGAGGTACCGTCGGACTTGTACGGGGCGAAATACTGAACCTGCTCGAATGGGCCGGCGGGCACGCCGCACTTCTCGTAGAGCGCACGGTCGCGATCGTCGATCTCCCCTTCCTCGTCGAGGAAGCAGAGGTCCGGTCCCTTGACGTTGAAGCAGACCGCGGCGATGGAACCCTTCTGCGCCGGAAAATGCGTGAAGATCGACGAGAGGATCCACTCGATCGCGCTCGTCTTCGTCGCGAGCCCGGACACCCCGGTGATGTTGAGATGCGCCGCCTCCGGTCCGATGAGGAAATCCGCATCGAGATAGATCGGCGCATCGGTTCCACCAGCGTGATAGACGCCAATGGGAATGCCAGTCCGGGCGCCTTCGGCGAGATAGCCGTCCATGCGCAGGGCAATGGCGACGTCAGTGTCGTCAGCGAGAAAGACCTCGCCTAACGGCACCGGCTGCAGCGGCTCGTCAGGAATCTGGCGCAGGACCGCCGCCGTGTAGAGCCTGATCTCCGCGCGTTCAGTAGACGCTAATGACGCAGCCGCCGGGCTGCCGTCGTGGCCGAGGACGTCGTGGAGGGGAGACTGGAGATCGGAGTAGCTGAATCCCTCCACAACCACGCCGTAGACGCGCGTGATCTGGCCGTTGATCGTGTATTTGCCCTCGACGCGCACGATCGTGCCGACGCCGACCGGCGAGTCGAGCCCCGTCCAGAAATGGAATTCGTGAGGGGTGTTCGGGCGGCGCTCCGTAGCGACAACCCGTCCGAGCAACGAAGGCTGCGTCATGTCACGGCGCGGAGAAATTCTTCACAGTCGCGAATGCCGTACACCATCTTGTCCCAGCGCGCGTCCGGCATCGCGAGTGGCGCGGCTTCGGCCAGTATCCAGCGCGAGACTGTGTCAGCCCTCTCGCCGATAGCGCCGACGTCGATACGCGGAGGGCTCGCGATTTCGACGCGCACGAGTCCCCACATAGGATCGTGACCCACCGGGTCGCGCAAGCGCAGATACCAGCTCGCGACGGGAACGCGCTTCGGCGACGTCACCTTGAACACGCTCGAGCGCTCGCCGCGCCGCAGGGCGAAGATCGTCTGCAGCGCCGCGCCCTCCGCGTACAACGTGCGATGGCTCTTCACGACGCCAACGGTGCACTCGGCGGTTGCGACCCGGTCGCTGCCGCTGATGCCTCCGTCAATGAAGAGCGGTTCGCGCTCGTGATGGCACCATCGCTCGGCGAGCTCCTGCTCGGCGGCTTCGCGATCCTTCTGGATGCGATGCACGGCCTCGTCGCGCAGCGTGAAGGGGTGTGTTGTCGCGCCGTCGGACGTAATTGCATCGACGAGCGGAACGCCGAGCGATTCCAGCGCGCGCCGGTGTGTGGGGGCGAGCGCGGCAAGCGCACCGTAGAGCTTCCGCACGATCACAGGTCTCTGCCAGGTCGTTAGGCGCCGATTGCGGCGGACGCGGACAGCAGCCGCGACGGTGCCAAGGACGATCGGCACGCCGTCGACGTAGGCGAGGACACGGCTCGTCTGCGTTCCGTCGAGGAAGGCCGCAAAGGCCACAACCGGATCGCCGAAGACCCGCCTGGCACGCATCGGCCCTGCTTCGATCAGGTCGGCCTCGACGAGTCGCGGCGGTCGCGAATCTGGAGTGAGGTGCTCGAGCGACTGCTCTCGGTCGGTGACGAGCCCGACGTCAGGAGCCAGCGCACGGAGCTGTCGCTGCAGGGCCACGAGCCCCTGGTCCATAGCTGCGTGCAAGACGACAGTCATCGGTCTGCACACTAAGGGCGCGCAGCGGGCGAGTAAAGGTTACTGCTAGCCATGAGTTCATAGTCGATGGCTATCAGCGGATTCGGAACGAAGCATTGATGGGCGGCCGTCGAGCTGACCACTTCCACTTACCCACTTCTCACACTGAAAGCTACGCTTATTCGTTAGCCGTTCAGCGATCAGCAACCGAAAGAGCATCAGTCAGTTTGAGAAGTGGGAGAAGTGGGCAGTGGCAAGTGCGAGCCGCCATCCCATGGACGCTTCCCTGATAGCTATGGACTGACAGCTGATAGCCGCAGTTAACGGACTACGCCGATCGCGACGCCGTCGTGGGTGGGGACGAGGATCGAGAGGATACGTGGATCGGTCGCCATGCGGCGATTGAACTCGCGCACCGCGTTCGTCTTGTCGTCGTGCTCGGCCTCGTCGTAGACCTTGCCGCCCCAGAGCGTGTTGTCTGCGATCACGAGACCGCCGGGTCGGAGAAGACGCAGTGCCCACTCGAAGTAGGTCGGCATCGGCTCCTTGTCCGCGTCGATGAAGACCGCATCGAACCGCTCGCCGTCCAGACTTGGCAGCACCTCGAGTGCGCGGCCAACGCGAATCTCCACGCGATCAGCCAACCCGGCGCGTTCGACGTACCGGCGGGCAAATTCGGCGTGCTTGGGCTCGATCTCGATCGAGAGCAGCTCGCCGTTCTCCGGGAGCGCTCGCGCCATCCAGATCGCCGAGTAACCGCCGAGGGTGCCGACCTCGAGGACGCGCCGCGCGCGAATCGATGTGAGGAGCACCTGGAGCAACCGTCCTTCGTCGGCCGAGACAGCGATGGGCGGCAATCCCGTGCGATCCGCTTCCTCGCGCAATGACACGAGAAGCTCGTCTTCAGGAGCGAAAAGCCCCGCGATGTATTCGCCGGTGCGATCGGACACGGTGGACGGTGGACGGTTAACGGTTAACGGTTAACGGTGAACGGTTAACGGTTAACGGTGGTTGGTGACTGGTGGCTGGTAACTGACAGCTACCAGTCACCGACCACCAGTCACCAATTACCAGCTACCAGGCACAAAGCACCAGTCACCAGCTACTCCACCCCTATATCCCACGCCTGCTGCAGGTCGTTCTTCGAGTAGGCGCGGAATGCGGTCAGGGTTTGGGTGCGCTGGATTCCTGGTACGGTCGGAAAGATCTCCGTGATGACGTGGGCGATGTCGTCGTACTGCGGGACGCGAACGATCGCGACGAGATCCCACTCGCCCGACACGGAGTAGACCTCCGTCACTCCGTCGACGCCAGCGAGCATGTGAGCCGCCTTTGGAATCATCGGCGGTTCAACTCGAATCAGAACAATCGTGGTGATCACGACTGCCCTCAGAGCTCGTCGAGCCGTGCCATGCCGTCCGGGAACGGAGGAACGTTCAGGAGCCACAGGCCGGCAATCTCGCTTTTCCGATCGACATCGAGAAGGAGATCGCGTCCGACGCGCACCGTGCGTGCCTCACGAGTCTTGCCGAGCTTGAAGTGGATGACGCGCTCGGAGCTGTCGGCTTCGGCGACAAGCGGCGTATCCACCTCCATCGCGGCGATGTTCGGCTGCGACCGGCGCGACGGCAGCAGGACACGGGCATCCTCGATTTGCAACGGCGGCGCGAGCGTTGGCAGCTTGCGAACGTCCGGCCAGACCGCGACCTCGACCCCATTGATGCGACCTTCGGCGACGTCGAGGATGATCCACGAGCCGTCCTTGCCTTCGACCTCGACCGAGCCCGACATGCCGTCGCTGCCGCCGAGCGTCTTCAGCTGCGCCGAGAGAATGTCGGTGTCCGCGTCCCACTTGTACTCCACTTCGGGAGGCGTGCCGTTCGCTGGCTCGAGTTGGACAGCAATGTTCACGGTGTCTCTCCTTGTCGGTCGCGAATCTGTTGGTGTATCCCGCGGCGCCACAGTCGAAAAAGAACGGACTGTGGCTTTTTTCGAGTCTCTGACGTTGGGCGCTGCGCCAGGACGCGAATCGTTCGTGATATTCCGGGCCGGCGCGGCGCAGCTAAGATACAGCCGCGATGCTCTCTCGCTAGAAGTCGGGACGTTCTTCCACCAGATCCTCGGGTACTACCAATGGATCGTCGTTCATTCGTCTCGTCCGTGTCCGTGCTCGGGATCGGCGCCGCGCTGCCCGATGTGGATCGGGTGATGCGCGGCCAGCCCTCGAATCTCGCAGGCGCGAAGGTCCCGACGCTGCCACGCACCAACATCGTCGTGAAGTCCAGCTACGACCCGATCCCGCCATTCGACCCAAGCGTCTTTGCGCGGCGGCTGGAGCGGGCGCGGCAGCTGACACGCGACGCTGGCGGTACGGTGTTGGTAGCAACAAGCGGCGCCACGAACTTCACGTATCTCGTCGGCAGCAACTACGGACGGAGCGAGCGGCTGATCGCGCTCGTGCTCCCCATCGACGGCGCCCCCGTGCTGATCGCGCCATCGTTCGAGGTCGAGCGCGTGCGGCGTGGATCGCGAATCGACGCTCCCGTTCGCGGCTGGGAGGAACAGGCCGATCCGTTCGCTCTCGTTCGGGATGCCATTCGTGAGTCGGACACGGCGACGCAGTCGATCCTCGTCGAGCCGAAGACCGATTATTGGACCGCGATGGCTATCGCGCGGGCGCTGCCTAACGCCAAGCTGGTCGACGGAAGCGGAGTCTTCGAGGAGCTCCGGCTGGTGAAGTCCCCGGAAGAGATACTCCGCATGAAGCGCGCGATCGAGATCACCGAGGACGCCATCGCATCCACCTTCGATCGGCTGCAACCCGGCATGCATGATCGGGAGGTGGCGAAGATGGTCGCCGAGGAGCACGCCAAACGTGGCATCGAGGGCGGCGGTCTCGTGCAATTCGGTCCGCAGTCGGCGCTGCCGCATGGCGGCACG
>DATEPP010000209.1:0-2249 GCA_035273165.1 Gemmatimonadaceae bacterium | reverse complement strand
CGGTCGGGTCGGGAAGTGAAGTGATTCTGATCATGCGGCCCTCGCTTTCGGATCGGGCGCTGTTCCGTCGCCCGTTGCTGTGCGTGTACACCAAGATGACGCCACAGCATGGCCTGCTGCTGTCGGGGAATGGTGGATTTCCTGTAGGGACGTTGGGTTTCTCGAGACTCAGCCTTCAGATCTCAGAACTGAGATCGATCCTTCTCGATGTGGCCTGCGGGCACCTCACCCACGACAGCGAGTCCAGGGTCGAGAGTTCAGGGTCGAGATGTAAGGCGTGAGACGAAGATCTCAGTCTCACGCCTGGCATCTCGACACTCCCTTCTCGACCCTGGACTCGCCGTACCGGGTGAGATGCTCGCTCGGCTCTTCGATGAAACGGCCGGATCTCAGCTCTAAGTTCTCAGACCTGTGTCTCAGTTTGCGAATCGGTACGAGCTGTTCGCCTCCGCTCGATGCTTGATTCCGCGCAGCATCTCCCTCTCCATGATGAAGTGGGCGGGCTCGAACAGGAGGAGGCTGAATGCCGACAGCGGCACGGCCATGAAAGTCAGCTTCCCGTCGCCGCGGGTGCGTACGAGCAGTCGTGAGGTCGAGTCGTCAACCGGGGCGATTACGAACGCCCCCCATCCATCGAGCACGAGCGCACGGTGTGGTACGACCTTCGTTACCCGCCATCCGAGGTCGCGCCCGAAGAGACCACCGACGTAATTCGGTGGCGCGGCCCGCACGAGGTCGCCCACCTTGATGGATTGCCACTCGGAGACGACGCAATCCGCGTTATGCACTGGGTCGCCGACGAGCCGCTCGAGCCAGGAGTAGCGATTTCCTGTAGGCCAGTTCCGTTGCGAGAGACTGAGATCTCGGTGCTGGACTCGCGGTAACGGCTGAGACCAACGTCATCGGATGAGGGTGAGGATTGTCTGCCCGTCGCCATGGTGCAGTCGAAGCGCGATGTCTTGATCGTCGCGATCGGTGAGCACGTCGATCGAATCGACGCTGGCGATGCTGCGCGACAGGTGGGGCTCGCCGGCGCCAAGCGCCCCGAGCATGATCTCGACGTGTTGATCCACCGGATCGAAAGTGACACCGAGTAGCGGGTACTCGCCCTCCTGCGTCTGCGCGCCCAGCTCCGGATCGTCGACCTCGAGACGCGTGCGACGTCCCCCGTTTCGCCGGGTGAAGTCGTCGAGCACTTCACCCCAGCGTGACGCATCGAGGGTCAGCGTTGCACTCGTCGCTGCACCGCGCCGGTCGCCCTGATGGCCATCAGCTGGTATGACGAGAACGGGACATGAGGCCATGCGCAGGAGCTTTGTCGTCACGCTCCCGATGACGAGACGCGTGACGAAGCCGTGCCCGTGACTCCCGGCCGCGACCAGATCGGCGTCGACGCGACTGGCGTATGACAACACCTCACGTGCGGGATCGCCGCTCAGTGTGACGTCGTCGACGCGAACGCCCGCTGGTATCGCCAGTCGCGCGCGGAAGCGCGTCAACGAGTGGCGGACGAATCGCATGTACTCTTCCTGCGAGACCCATGCATCAAAGAGCAGGCGATCGCGCGGCACCACGTGCGCCAGCTCCAGGACTCCTTCATCCCCGATGAGTCGGAGCGCGGCACGTGCGGCGCGCACGCTTCCCTCGCTGAAGTCGACGGCCACGACCGCGTGATGTGGCACGCCGAAGTCATTATCCGGAACGGCGAGGACCGGTAATCGACTGGAGCGCGCGACCTTGAGCGCGGTCTCGTCACCGAAGATTCGGTCGACGAGCTCGTGCCGTCCGATTCCGACGACGATCATCTGAGCATTGCGCCTCGTCGCGACGTCACTGATGACGCGCGCCGGCTCGCCGTTCAGCACATCGACCTCTTCCGCCGGCGCGCCGGTTCGGCGGGATTGTGTGCATTGGTCGCGGACCCGACGCGTCAGGTCGGCTCGCAGGCTCGCCGTCACGTTGGGATCGAGGAGCAGTTGGCCGTCTGGTGCCATGAGCGCGGGCGACTGATGTACGGCGACGACGTCGATCGTCGCATGGAGCCGTCCGGCCAGCGCTCGCGCCATCGCGAGCGCTCCTCGCGATTGTGGCAGGCCATCCGTGGCAGCGATGATCGGATCGGTGCGCGTTGCGCTCTCGACCACGTCACTGGATTGACTCAGGGTTTGCATAGGTCCTCTTGGCTTCCGCCTAACGTGAACCGACTCGAACGAAGATGGCGCGCGGCCATTCGGCCGCGCGCCCCGTGC
>DATEPP010000208.1:0-22072 GCA_035273165.1 Gemmatimonadaceae bacterium | reverse complement strand
CGCCAGCTCTCGTGAGGCAGCGCGGCTCGGCGGCGACAAGCGGCCCGTGGCGGTGCTGTTCAGCGACATCCGCGGCTTCACGCCCATGGCCGAGTCGATGAATCCTGACGACATGGCCAGCTTGTTGAGCGAATACTTCACGGAGATGGTGGAGTGCGTGTTCCGTCACGACGGCACGCTCGACAAGTTCATGGGCGACGCGGTGATGGCGCAGTGGGGCGCGCCGATCGCGACGGGCAACGACGCCGACCGCGCGCTCCTAGCCGCGATCGACATGATGCGCGCGCTGAAGAAGCTCAACGCGAAGTGGAAGACGGAAGGCCGGCCGCAGCTGCAGCACGGCATCGCCGTGAACTATGGCGAAGCGTTCGCGGGCAATATCGGCTCCGAGCGGCGTCTCGAGTTCACCGTCATCGGCGACACGGTGAACACGGCGTATCGACTGTGCTCCGCCGCGGAGGCAGGGCAGATCCTCATCACCGAGGAAACGAAGCAGGCGCTGATGTCGCCACCGCGGCTGACTGCCTGTCCGCCGATGGAGCTCAAGGGCAAGAGCCAGCCGATTCCGGTGTACTGCGTCCTGCTTTGAGCGTCCCCGCGGGCTACGAGCAAGCGACGGTCGGGAGCGCGCATGTCGTCGCGCGCAAAGCCCAGCTCGAGGCCGTCTGCTCGACCCTCGCCACCGGTACACTCTTCGACTACGCAGCACGGCATGCCGAAGCGCGCGGCCTGGCAGGACGCGGCATTGCATACGCGGCTCCGCTACCCGATGGCGAGCGTGTCGTCGTCAGGCACAACCGGCACGGTGGCCTCCTCGCACCCATCACAGGCGACCGCTTTCTTGCCCCGACCCGTGCGCCGCGCGAGCTGGCCGCGGCACTCCGCCTAACGGCTGACGGTGTGCCGACGCCAGAAATCATCGCCTACGTCGTCTACAAAGCGGGGCCCCTGCTCCGCCGCAGCGACGTTGCATCCCGGGAGGTGCCGGACAGCGCGGATCTCGGGGTCGTGCTCACGACCGGCACTTTGCCGGAGCAGCGCGCCGCCCTCGCTGCCGCGACGTCGCTGATCGCGCACCTCTCTGCCTGTGGGGCGCGCCACCACGACCTGAACGTCAAGAACGTGTTGCTCGCGCCGCGCGGGAGTACTTCCCCCACGGCGTACGTGCTCGACGTCGACCGAGTGGAGTTCGGCCGGCCCGGAGACAGCCGCGTCACCGAGGGGAATCTCGAGCGCTTCATGCGCTCGGCGCGAAAGTGGCGCGCGCTTCACGGCGCACGTGTCGACGAGAGTGAGCTCGCGCGGATCGCGGCGTCGGTGCGCCGGTTCGTCGCGTCGAGATCGCCGAGAGGCGCCCCCGAGAGCACGCGCTCGTAGACGGTCAGCGTGCGATCCGTCAATCGCTCGATGGAAAAGGCTGCGGCTCGCGCGCGTGCCGCCGTGGCGAGACGAGCGGCAAGGACGCGATCCTCGAGGAGCGCCGCGACGTTCGAGCCGAGCGCGGACGAGTCGCTCACCGGCGAGAGCAGGCCCGTCACCTCGTGAGTGATGACTTCGGGAATGCCGCCGGCGCGGGTCGCGGCGATCGGCTTGCCGAGATACAAGGCGTCGAGGAGCACCGAGCCCATGCCTTCCTCGCGCGAGCTGAGAACGACGACATCGGCCGCGGCGAGGAGGGCGTCCGCGTCCTGTCGGTAGCCCGTGGCGTAGAGCGTACCTTCGAGCCGCAGTGAAATTACCGCTTCGGCAACATCTGCCTGTAGGGAACCATCGCCGACGAGCAACGCCTGCAGCGACGGCACGCGTTCGCGTGCGACCGCGATTGCCCGAACGAAGCTGAGGGGATCCTTGTGCGGCACGAGCTGCGCGACCTGGACGACGAGCGGCGCTTCCGATCGAACGCCTAACGAGCGCAGTGTGTCGGATGATGCCGGTGTGATGGCCCGCTGCATGTCCACACCGTCCGGAATGACAGCGATATGGTCTTGGGCAACCCCGCTCCGAGTCAGAACGTCGGCGACGGCCCGCGAGATCGCGATGATCGCCGCTGCGCGCCCATACTTCCAGCGCGTCCCGGCGTTCCGTCGGAGCGGAAAGTCGACCCGGCGTGAGACCACGAGCTTGACCGTGGTGCCGAGCGTGGCAAGCGCACCGAGGCCGACGGCGTGGCCCGTGTGGGCGTGCACAATGTCGATTCGTAATTCGCGCAATCGCCGTCGCAGGTTGAATACAGCGACGGGATCCGCCTCGAAGCTCGGCGAGCATGGCACGACCTCGAGCCCTGCCTCGCGCGCGCGTTGCGCCAGCGGCTCGTCGGGTCGCGCCGCGATGACCGACGGATGTCCGCGGCGCTGGAGCGACTGCGCGAGCCAGAGCGCCTGACGCTCCCCGCCCCGCCAGCCTCGCTCGGTGTCGATGTGAAGGATGCGCATCTCGGATCGAACTGGGCTGCGGGCCGCGAACGGCTCAAGTTAGCTTTGTCGGCGCATGTCCGTCGACCGCATCCTTCTCGTGAGTCTCGACAATCTCGGTGATCTGGTCTTCGCGTCGGCGCTGGCGCCACCCCTGCGCGAGCGCTTTCCCAGCGCATCGCTCGACGTCTGGTGCAAGGAATACACGGCGGACGTCGCGAAGCTCATCCCCGGCGTATCGGGCGTGATCGCGTCGGACCCATTCTGGGACGTCGCACCAGGCCGCGCGAAGGGCTCCCGCGCGGCGTTTCTTCGCGCGTTCCGCCAGGTCCGGAGCCGGCGGTACGACGTCGCGATCCTCGCCGCGGCACCCTGGCGCACAGCGGCAGCGGTCGCCGCGACGCGCATCCCGCGACGGATCGGGCTCGGACGTCGAAAGAACCGATACTTTCTCACCGACGTGCTGCCTGACGAGCGTACCGATCGCCCGGTCCTGAGCGAGATGGCGCGCTTGCTCGCGCCGCTCGGCATCGACACGGGAGGGCTCGAGTACCGACTCGACGCCTCGGCGCTCGCATCGCGACGAGAGCGACTCGCCGCGACGGTCTCGCGGCCATATGCCGCACTCCATCCGTTCGCAAGCAAGGAGAATCGGTGCGTCGCGCTCTCCGTCTGGATCGAGCTGTCGCGCACGCTCGCGGCGCGGGGGATGAGCATTCTCTGGATTGGTAGCCCGAACGAGCTGAATCGGCTGCGCGCCAACTCCGCGCTAGCGGAGTGGCGTTACATAGACGGCGTGGGCGACGGATCGCTTGCCGATACGGCCGCGGCGCTCGCGGACGCAGCACTCTTCGTTGGACACGACTCCGGGCCGCTGCACGTCGCCGGTGCGCTTGGGATTCCGGTCGTCGGGATCTTCGCGCCCGGTGAGCCGTTGCGCACCTTTCCGCAGGGGATTGGGAAGTCGCGCATGCTTGCCCGTCCCTCGCCAGCGGGGATCACCGCGACCGACATTCTTAACGAGATCGACGCGCTGTGAATCCTATGCCTAACGACCAGCGCTCATCGACCGACGCGTCATGATTCCCGCGAAGCTCGACCGCATTGGCATCGTGATGATGAGCGCCGTCGGCGACGCGGTGCATGTGCTCCCCGTCCTCGCCGCGCTCAAGCGACATGCCCCCCAGAGCAGGATCACCTGGGTGCTGCAGCCGGGACCCGCGAGCCTCGTGCGCGGCCATCCTCACGTCGACGAGATCGTCCTCTTCGATCGGGCCAAGGGGTGGCGGGCCTTCACCGACGTCAGGCGCGAGCTCGCTCATCGGCCGTTCGATCTGGTATTGAATTTTCAGGTGTACTTCAAGGCAGGCATCGTCACGTCGTTCACTCGCGCGCCGGTGAAGCTCGGCTTTGACCGCGCCCGGGCGCGCGACATGAACTGGCTCTTCACGACGGATCGCATCCCGCCGCACGAGCCCCAGCACGTTCAGGATCAATATCTCGAGTTTCTCACGGCACTCGGCGTGCCTAACGAGCCGCTCACATGGGACCTCGGGCCGTGGCCGCAGGAGCGGGCGTTCCAGCGCGACTTCTTCGCTCGACTGGAGCGGCCGGCGGCGGCGATTGTCGTCGCGACGAGCAAGCCGCAGAAAGACTGGCTTCCCGAGCGATGGGCCGAGGTTGCCGACGTGCTCTATCATGACTTTGGCCTCGAGCCGGTGCTCGTCGGCGGCCGCAGCGACCGGGAGCTCGTCGCCGAGCGGGTGATCATGGAGCGAGCGCGTCACAGACCCGTTTCGGCGCTCGGGAGCGGTCTGCGCAATCTCGTCGGCATCCTCGACGGCTCAGCGCTCGTGCTCGCGCCAGACACCGGGCCGCTGCACATCGCGGTGGCCTTGAACCGCCCGGTGGTGAGCCTCATGGGCTACACCAATCCCAAGCGCACCGGCCCGTATCGACGCTTCCACGATCTGATCGTCGACGCGTATGGCGAGCCGGGCGAGGATTACCCGATCTCGATGGAGAACCGGCCCGATCGCATGCCGCGGATCACCGTACGCGACGTCGTCGAGCGCGTAGAGCGGTGGCGCGCTCGTTATGCGGTAGCGTCGCGCTGACGGAGTCGCACCGGGCCGAAGCGGTATTCGAGGCCTAACGACTCGAGCAGCCGGGTGAGGCGATTCAGCGGAAGTCCCATCACGGCGAAGTAGTCGCCCTCGACGCGCTCGACGATCGTCGCGCCAAAGCCCTGAATGCCGTAAGCGCCTGCCTTGTCCATCGGCTCGCCAGTGGCGATGTAGGCGGCGATCTCGGCGTCCGAGAGCTCGCGAAAGGTGACGGTGACCTCCTCCGCATCGGCGACGAGTCGGTCGCGCCAGTGCACTGCGACGGCTGTAATGACAGTGTGCGTTCGGCCGCTCAACCGGCGCAGGGTGTTCGCGGCCTCGGCAGTGTCAGCTGGCTTGCCGAGGAGCTCACCGTCGAGGATGACGATGGTATCGCTGGCAATCGTGACGGCATCCGGCGCCACTATCGCCTCCGCCTTTTCCCGAGCCAGCCTGAGCGCGTGAGCGCGTGGCTGCTCACCTGGGAAGTAGCTCTCGTCGATGTTTGCGGGGCGGACGTCGTGCTCGATGCCGATGAGCGAGAGCAGTTGGCGTCGCCGCGGTGACTGCGACGCGAGCACGACCGGGACCTTTCCGTCGTCGTTAGGCGTGGAGGCCATCGGGATCACCGCTCGAGCCAGAGCGTCACTGGACCGTCGTTCACGAGCTCGACGTCCATCATCGCGCCGAACTCGCCGGTGGCGACCGCGACGCCCTGCGCGCGCAGGAGCGCGACGAACCGTTCGTAGAGCGGGATGGCGGTCTCCGGCCGGGCGGCGTCGATGAAGCTCGGCCGCCGCCCCTTTGCCGCGTCCCCGTAGAGCGTGAACTGCGACACGACGAGCAGCTCGCCACCGACATCGGCAAGGGCGAGGTTCATCTTCTCCTCCGCGTCCGCGAACAACCGCAATCCAACGATCTTCTCGGCCATCCACGCGACGCGCGCCTCGTCGTCGCCATGGGTGAAACCGACGAGCAGCAGAAAGCCTTGACCGATGCGACCCGTCATACGTACCGCATCGCTCTCTCTGACGCGCACTTCGGCGCGCGACACTCGTTGGAGGAGAACACGCATATATACAGGCAACGAAGATAGCTCAGGAGAAAATCGCTAGAGCGCAAAGGCTGAAAGGGCGCAAAGTCCCAAAGGGCGCGAGCTCCCAAAGAGCGCGAACTCCCACAGAGCGCAAAGTCCCAGAGAGCGCAAAGTCCCACACGTCGTTAAACGTCGTTAAACGTCGTTTGGGACTTCGCGCCGTTTGGAACACGGCGCCGTTTGGAACCCAGCGCCGTTTGGGATTCCGCGCCGTTCGGGACTTCGCGCCGTTAGCTTTACACGGCCAGATGCCTCCGCCAACGAGTCGCCCGCTTGGGTCGTCACTGTCCCAGACCATCGACGTCGAGACGCCGGAGCTCGTCGTTTTCTCGTACACGATCGCCGGGGTCGGCTCGCGCGCGCTCGCCGCGGTGATCGATTCGCTGATCTGCATCGCGACGATCATCCTCATCATGATCGGCCTCGCGATCTCGAGCACGCGCCGCGCCGTCGGCGCCACACCCGGCGTCTTCGACGCGTGGGCGGCGGCGATCTTCGTGCTCGCGATCTTCTGCGTGATCTGGGGCTATTACGTGCTCTTCGAGGGGCTCGCCGACGGACAGACGCCGGGCAAGCGGCTCCTTCGATTGCGAGTCGTACGCGACGGTGGGTACTCGGTGACCTTCGGCGCGTCCGCGGTGCGGAATCTCGTCCGCCTCGTCGACATCCAACCGATTCCGTCGTACGCCGTCGGAATCGTCACGATCATGTTCTCCAAGTCAGGCAAGCGGCTTGGCGACATCGTCGCGGGAACGATCGTCGTCCGCGAGGCGCTGGTTCGCGAGATCGCACCGCCCGCGACACCCGTGTCGGCAGGTGCTACGTCCTCGATGGACACGGCGCTCACCGAGGACGAGTTCACGGTCCTCGAGCGCTTCATGGAGCGGCGCGATAGTCTCGACCCCGAGCGGCGCAGCGCCCTTGCCTCGCAGATCGCGGCGCGCCTGACGACGGAGGCCGTCGCCGACGACGGTCGGCAGACCTCGCCTCTCGCTCGGCTCGTGCGTCTGTACGAGAGCGAGCGCGCGGCCCGGGCACGCGGAGCCGCCGCGCGGCACGCTCGTGGCGCCGGACGCGAGCGGAACGTACTCGTCGCCACCCGGTCGCCACGGTGGAACGCCTTTGCCGCCACACTCGCCATCGCGCAGCGACACGGTCTCCGCGCGCTCGGCGAGGAAGGTGTGCGCGCGTTCGTCTCCGAGTATCGCGATCTCGCCTCCGATCTTGCGCGCCTCAGAACGGCAGCGCAGGGTCGCGAGACGCCAGAGCTGTTCTACCTCAGCCGGCTCCTGGCCGGGGCCCACAATCTCCTTTATCGGGGTCGCTCTCTGACGCTCACCGATGTCGTGCGACTCCTCGCGATCGACGCACCGCGCGAGGTGCGACGGTCGTGGCGCCCGGTGCTGCTCGCCGGCGCGCTTCTGTTCGGTCCGGCCCTCATCGCCTACAGCGCCGTCGTGAGACACCCGGACGTCGCCGGCACTTTCATCCCCGCTGGGATGCTCGATCGCGCCGAGGAGGGTGTGCGCCGCGCGCGCGAGGGGACGGGATACATCGCCGACCCGCAGATCTTCCGACCGACGATGGCGAGCCAGATCATCGCCAACAACGTCCAGGTCACCTTCGGCGTCTTCGCGTTAGGCATCACCGCCGGTGTTGGCAGCCTCCTCCTCCTCGTGCTCAACGGGGTCAGCCTCGGCGGCGTATTCGGGCTGTATCAGTCGAAGGGGATCGCGACGCTTCTCCTTGCGTTCGTCGCGCCGCACGGCGTCCTCGAGCTCACGGCAGTATGCATCGCCGGCGGCGCCGGCTTTCTCCTTGCGGCCGCGCTGCTCCTGCCAGGCCGACGAACGCGCAAGCGCGCGCTCGTCGAGAATGGCCAGCGCGCGATCCGACTCGTCGCCGCCGCGACTGTTCTCCTCCTCGTCGCTGGCACGCTGGAGGGATTCGTTTCGCCGATCCCGTTCTGGCCACTCCGCGCGAAGTTCGCGGTATCCGCGGCGACGCTGGTTCTCCTCGTCCTCTATCTCAGCGCTGGTCGCTTTCGCCGGACAGCGCCCGGGCCGAGCACCAGTCCGCAATACGAGGACGCGGAACTGCTCGCTCTTCGGTGATCGCTGCTCAGAGCACGCCCCGCGCTTTGATCTCGAGGTAGCGGTTCACGACCGCCGCCGTCATCCCACTCGGCGAGACGTCGAGCACAGTGACGCCCGCGGCGCGCATGCGCTCGATCGCTTCCGCGCGGGCCGAGATGAGCTCCTCCGCCGCGGCGCTCTCGTAGAGCGACTTCTCATCGAGAGCGGCGGGTGTCGCGGCGTCGACGATAGCGTCGTTCCGCAGCGCGACCACCACCACGAGGTGGCGGGCGGCGCTGCGCGCGACATGCGCGATGAGCGCGCGCGAGGCGCGCGCGTCGATGACGTCCGTGAAGAAGACGATGAGCGCCCGCCGCCGCTGGCGCGCGGCAAGAAAGCGAAACGCCGCCGCATAGTCTGGCTCCGTCAGCGTCGCTCGCACGGGGATCAGTGCGTTCCGCACCGCGCGGAGCGCGGTCTGGCCCCGCTGCGCGGGCACGAAGGTACGCACTTCGTCGTCGAACACGAGCGTGCCGACGCGGTCACCGGCGCTCGCCGCGACGTCCGTGAGCACCAGCGCCGCGGAGAGCGCGTGCTCGAATCGCGTGTATGTCCCCGCCAGCTGCGTCATCGATCGACCGCAGTCGATGAGACAGAAGACGCTCTGGGACTGCTCGATCGTGAACTCGCGCGTGATCGCCTTGCCGC
This sequence comes from Gemmatimonadaceae bacterium, assembly GCA_035273165.1. Lineage (GTDB taxonomy): Bacteria > Gemmatimonadota > Gemmatimonadetes > Gemmatimonadales > Gemmatimonadaceae > AG2. Next base: position 13,677 of record DATEPP010000208.1, on the reverse strand, counting down.
GCCGCGCCGTTGCCTTCCAATCGATATGGCGGGGATCGTCACCGACGACGTACTCGCGGAGACTCGCGAAGCTGCGTCCCTCGCCACGCTGACGAACAGCACGCACCCCGGCTTCGTACAGCCGATGTTGAATCGCGAGGAGGCGGAAGCGGCGCACGTTCGCCACCGACGGCGTCACGAGAATCGCGTCGTCAGGCATCCAGCGCATGCGGCGAGCGACGAGGCCAAGCCGGGTGCGCACCCGGAGCGCCACACCACCCAGCGCGAAGCGGCCGCGCGTCATCCCAGTGAGCTGCGTCGTGAGGCGCGCCGATCCGCGGGCGGGCAGCTCCAGCTCCATCTCGCCAGCCGCGCTGCCACCGACGGCAGCTGGGAGATCGTCGGAAAGCCGAGCGCGCAGCGGCAACCCCCAGCGCGAATGCACGACGTATTCCCCGGTCGCGTGATCACCGATGCCGATGCTCGTCGGCATCGTTCGCTCGATCGTGAGATCGGCAATACTGGGGAGCGCAATGGCGTCGGCGATGGTGGCCAGCGCGACGAGACCGAGCACCATCCACCCGGCGATGCGTCCTGAGCTGCCGGGTAAGAGCCACATCACCGACAGCACCGCGATGACGAGGGCGAGCCGCGGTTCCGGCGTGATTCCGAGCAGTGGACGGCGCACCGGAGTCGTCACTGCGGCGCTGGAACGCGAGAGACGATGGTCGCGAGCACGTCATCCGGCGTGCGACCTTCCACCTCCAGCTCCGGTGCCAGCGTGATCCGGTGACGCAGCACCGAGGCGACGCGGCTCTTCACATCGTCCGGCACGACATAGTCGCGACTCTCGATCACCGCCGCCGCCCTGGCGGCACGCATGAGCGCCACCGACGCCCGGGGCGACGCGCCTAACGACACGGAGCTCTCCGCGCGTGTTGCCCGGGTGATCGCCGCGATGTATTCGCGCACTTCGGGAGCGACCTTCACGCCGTCGATGAGCCGGCGGAGCTGTCGCGCCGCTCCCTCGCCGACCACCGCCGGCATCGCCATGTCCGCGGTGCGCTCGGGGTCGAAGCCCGCCTCGTGATGCGCGAGCATCTCCAGCTCCGCTTCCGCCGACGGATAACCCATCACGGTCTTGAGGAGAAAGCGATCGAGCTGCGCCTCGGGAAGTGGATAGGTACCCTCGTGCTCGACCGGGTTCTGCGTCGCGTACACCGTGAACAGATCGCCGAGCGGTCGCGTGCGGCCGTCGCTCGTCACCTGGCGTTCCGCCATCCCCTCGAGCAGCGCCGCCTGCGTCTTCGCTGGCGCCCGATTGATCTCGTCGGCGAGAAGGATGTCGGTGAAGATCGGTCCCGCCTGGAACTCGAAGCCGCGCGCCGGATCGCGGAGCATGCTGACACCCGTGACGTCGGACGGCATCAGATCTGGCGTGAATTGAATCCGGCCGAAGGTGAGTCCCAGTGCGGAGGCGAGGGTGCGAACGAGCAATGTCTTCGCCGTTCCAGGCACGCCCTCGATCAATAAATGCCCACGGGCAAGAAACGCGATCAACGCGTCCTCGATCGCGGCATCCTGGCCAACGACGCGTGCACCGACTGCCTCGCGCACGCGGTTCAAGAGCGCCGCGCCTTCGTCGAGCGACGCGACGGAGGACAGCTCATTCGATGGTGCGGTCATCGCCTCTCTGCGAGTAAGGAATCTTCGAGTCGTCGTATGGCGCCGCCGACGGCCTCGAATTCGCGCCGCGAGACGCTTGTCTCGAGCGCGCGCCGGACGATCGCCACATCCCCAGCGCGCGCCGCGGAAGCCGCGGTCTGATCGAGGAAGCCCGCGTCACTCTGGCCGCGCGCGTGCTCGACACCGCCGCGCTCGACGCGCCGACGGAGACCGCGCACCAGTCTGGCGGTTGCCGTGCGGGTGGCGCCCACACGCGCGTACGCCTGCGCCAGGGCCCCCACGTGCTCGAGTGGCGAGCGCCGCTCGACGCGCTCCTCGTCGTGGACGGGGAGCGCCCGCGGCCCCAGCGCCAGCAGCAGCACCAGGCCGGCGAGAAGACCTTGCAGCAGTACGTGGCCGGATGCCGCGCGCGAGAGATAGAGCGCGATCGCGCGCAGTGTTCCGGGGTGAGTGCCGAACCCCTGATGGTATTCGTCGAAGACGAGCCGATCGCGGCGCGGCGTTCCGGCCGCGAGGTACTCCAGCATGCGCGCGGCAACGACGTCGAGGCCAAAGCGGCAGACCCGCAGAACGTCGTTGCGCACCAGATCGGGATCGGAGAGCACGACGACGCGTCCGGCGCCAAACGGGAAACCGGCTGCCGCCGGAGCGGACCGCACGAGCGAGGTGTCTTTCGTGTCGCCCTCGAGCGTCGACCGGGCGAAGATCACGGCGTCGGCCGGCCGGTGGCGCGTCCAGCTGAAGCGCCAGAGCCGCACCGTCTGGTCGGCCCACATCGGCAGACCATCGTTAGGCACGCGGTCACACTCGGCGGATGACTCGACGTCCTCGTCGTCAGCGCTGTCCGTCCTCGCGGAGTCGAAGCGGCGCGCACGGAGGGTGTCGCTCGCGCGCCGGGCATCGGCCGTCCCCGCCGCCGTTGGCTGGTACACGCCGCCGAAGAGGCCCCGCTTCACGTGCAGGGAGTCGTTCAACGCACCGCTGCCCCCCATCACGTACAGGAGAGCGGCGCCAGCGCGCACCTGTTCCAGGATCCGGTGCGTTTGAATCGCGCCAGGAGGCTCGACCGGATCGAGGACCGCGATGATCGTGCGATCGTCAGCCGCGATCGGCGTCGCGTCCGTCCAGCGCTCGACGCGCCAACCGAAGCGGGATGCCAGCTCGTAGAGAAGCTTCGCTCCCTGCGCCTCGGCGGAATACGTCGTGAGACGGGCATCGCCCGTACGGCCGCCGATGACCTCAGGGGTAAAGAGCGCCGCGACGACGATGAGCGTGAGAACGCCGGCGAGAATGAGCCGCCGGCGGCGGCGATCGCTCGTCGTTTTCTCGTTAGGCGCCGTCGGGACCGTCATGCGGCGCGTTCGCTCTGGCCCTCGAGCACGGCCCGCGCGTCGGCGAGGAGCGCTTCATACCCGGCCGCGTCGCACGTACCCGTGCCGAAGATGATCCGGTCGTACCGGCGGCCGAATCCGCGAAAGGCGGTGTATGCGGGCGCGCCGCGTCGGCGGAGCTCGCGCGCGTAATCCCCGGTCGTCTTCGCGTCGTGAGGCCGCACGAGGCCCTGCGACGCGAGCATCGCGATGGTGGCGCGGTACAGGGCGTGCGCCGCCTCGGTGAATCGTCCGTCCGCCGCGAGCTGCTCCGCCTCGCGCCATGGATCGGCTGTCGTCGCGCGGCGGCCCCGACTCCGGGCAATAGACGTCACGCTCGTGCCGCGAAGCCGCGCCGCGTACACGATGCGCGCCACCACGAGCGCGGCGACCGCTGCCGCGGCGACCGTCGCAACGACCCGGCCGTGGGGCACGCTGCCTAACGCGGCGACGAGGCGGGAGTACCAGTCGCCGATCCACCCCAACACCCGATCGAGCAGCGTCGAACCAAGGCCGCGACGGTATGCCGCCTGCCTCACGATCGCCGCGACCGTGTCATGGATCGCCGCACGCGACCAGATCGCGTCGGGAACTTGCAGGGCCAGCATTCTCAGCGCACGCTCGCCGCCTTACGAGGCTGCCGTCGTCGGCGAGCCGAGCGCGCCCGTCATGACTTCGATGTCGAATCCCTCGGCGCGAATCCGCGTGTCGTAGTAGAGGATCATCTGCGTGATGCCGATGAGGGGATAGGCGACGACGCTGTATAACGCCTGCATGACCAGGAGCCCCGCGACCGAGCCGAAGAGCGATCCAACGATGTTCACCGCGAAGGCCAGCATGAAGAAGATGATGATCACGAGCAACAGCGTGAGCAGAATGTGGCCCTTACGATTCTGCGACAACACGCTCGAGCGAGAGAATGCCGCGACGATGCCGCGGTCCTCGAGCACGATCGTTTGAAATACCGCGAAGAACCGCGCCATGGCGTAGCACGCCCACACGATCGACAGCAGCATCCCGATGAAGATCAGTGAAAAATTCGACATCGCCGTGCCGATGATCACGGGAATGAAGCCGAGCATGAGCACGAGGGCGAAAACGATCGTCGCGCCGATCAGTCGCGGCACGAGCGGAAGCACCGCACGCACGACCACGCCCAGGCCCGTTGGCCGATCGAGATAGACGTCCGATGAGAATCGGCTCAAGACGGCTGACATCAGCGCGTAGGCAAAGATGCCAATGATCCCGAGCAGGTACGTGGCGCCAATGGGTCCGGTCAACATCCGCGCGCTGCTCAGCACCAGACCGCCCACGAGAACGATTTGCACCAGGATCAACGGTGCGTAAGCGATCGCGGCGACGAGCACGTACTCGAGCGCATCGCGGCGGTACAGCTGGAACGCCGCGTCGACGATCTCGGTGACGGAACGGGCGCGGAGACGGAGGTCGGACATGGCCGAGGGGATGAAGGACTGCTCTACTTCCGTATCGACGGAAGATGCAGCAGTCCCTCCCTCCAGGCCAGCAGCGCGGACTACTCGACCGTCACCGACTTCGCAAGGTTGCGCGGCTGGTCGACGTTGAGCCCGCGCTTCACCGCTATGTAGTACGCGAGCAGCTGCAGCGGGATCACCGAGAGGATCGGATAGAGCATGTCCTCGGTCTGGGGAATCCGGATCTCGTGGTCGATGAGCTTTTCGAGCACCGGCTCCTTCTGGCTCGTGATGGCGATGACCCGGCCGCCCCGGGCCTTCACCTCCTGAATGTTCGACACGATCTTGTCGAACACGGAGTCGTGAGGCGCCACGAACACCACCGGCATGTTCTCGTCGATGAGCGCGATCGGTCCGTGCTTCATCTCCGCCGCCGGATACCCCTCGGCGTGGATGTAGCTGATCTCCTTCAGCTTCAGCGCGCCCTCGAGCGCGACCGGGAAGTTGTAGCCGCGCCCGAGGTAGAGGAAATTCGTCGCGTTCTTGAACTGCTCGGCGATCGCCTCGATCTCGGGAGCGCGATCGAGAATCGACTGGATCTGCTCGGGGAGCTGGAGCATCGCCTGCGCGATCTGCCGACCCTTCACCACCGACATCTCACGCAGCCGCCCCAGCTTCAGCGTCAGGAGCGCGAGCGCGATGACCTGGCTCGTGAACGCCTTCGTCGACGCGACGCCGATCTCCGGGCCGGCGTGAAGGTAGATGCCGCCGTCATCCTCGCGCGCCATCGTCGATCCCACGACGTTCACCAGACCGAGCGTCCGCGCACCTCGCCGCTTCGCTTCGCGCATCGCCGCGAGCGTGTCCGCCGTCTCGCCCGACTGCGAGATCACGACGCAGAGTGTGTTCTTCGTGACGAGTGGATTCCGGTACCGGAACTCCGATGCGTACTCGACTTCGACCGGAATGCGCGCCAGCTCCTCGATGTACAGCTCGCCGATGAGCCCCGAGTGCCAGCTCGTCCCGCACGCCGTGATAATGATGCGGTCGAGGTCGAGCATCTGCTGACGGGTGAGATTCAGACCGCCGAGCTTGGAGAACCCTTCGTCGACGACGAGGCGGCCGCGCATCGTGTTCTGGATCGTCTGCGGCTGCTCGAAGATCTCCTTGAGCATGAAGTGGTCGAAGCCGCCCTTCTCGATCTGGTCGAGATCCCAGTCGATGCGGCTCACCCCCTTGCGAACGCGCCGGGCATTCAGGTCGAGCACCTCGTACCCGTTGCGGGTGAGCACTCCCATCTCGCCATCGTCCAGGTAGACCACCTGTCGCGTGTGCTGCAGAATCGCGGCGACGTCGCTGGCGACGTAGAACTCGTTCTCACCGAGGCCGAGGAGGAGCGGACTTCCCTTTCGCGCGGCCACGATCTTGTCAGGATCCCGGCTCGAGATCACGGCGATGCCGTACGTCCCTTCGACAAGATGGAGTGCGTCGATTACCGCGTCCTCGAGCGAATCCTCGTCCATCGCCGCCTCGATCAGGTGCGCGAGCACCTCCGTGTCCGTCTCGGACTGGAAGGTGTGCCCCTGCTGGATGAGCATCTGCCTGAGCGAGCTGTAATTCTCGATGATCCCATTGTGGACGACGGCGATCGTACCCGTGCAGTCGTGATGGGGATGTGCGTTGCACTCGTTAGGTACGCCGTGCGTCGCCCACCGGGTGTGGGCGATGCCGACGGTACCATGCACCGGCGACCCTTCCACCACCGCTTCCAGCATCGAGATCTTGCCCTTCGCCTTCCGCGTCTCGACGCCGGCTCCGTTCATCGTCGCGATGCCCGCCGAGTCGTAGCCGCGGTACTCGAGACGCTTCAGCCCCTCGATCAGAAGCGGCGTCGCGGTTTTCGATCCGATGTATCCAACAATGCCACACATATGCGAAACTCCTTGGATCTGTTATCTGGTGGCTGGCGGTTGGTGGCTAGGTGCTAGGTGCTAGGTGCTTCAACAAACGCTTCGTTCCGATTCACTCGCCACTCGCCACTCGCAACCAACCACCAACCACCAACCAGCAGCCACCGTCAACCGTCAACCGTCAACCGCTCCAGCGGTTCCCTCGACCGACGAACCAACTCTCGCGCCGCCTGCTCCGTCGGTGCTTCAGCGATCACCCTGACGATCGGCTCCGTCCCCGACGGCCTCACATGGACCCAGCGGTCCGACCAGGCGAGCCGGAGACCGTCCTGCGTGTCGGCACTGGCATCCGAAAAGGCGCGGCGCAGTGCCGCGTAGACCGAATCCAGGCTTGCCGCCGGGCGCTCCAGCTTGTCTTTCACGATCACATATCGCGGCAAGTCGCCCACTATTGACGACAGCGACCGATTCTCCTCATGCAGAAGTTGCAGCGTGAGTGCAGCACCGACTGGTGCATCCCTCCCCAGGTGCACCTCACTCAGAATCACTCCGCCGTTCCCCTCTCCGCCCACCGGCGCATCGGCGTCGCGCATCCGAACGGCGACGTTCACCTCGCCCACCGGTGCCCGCAACACCTTTGCTCCGGAGTCCCGCACCGCGTCGTCTACCACTCGGCTCGTCGAGAGGTTAGTCACGACAGCGCCTGACCGGTGCCGGAGCACCAAACGCGCGGCCAGGGCGAGCGTGTAGTCCTCCCCAATGGCTCGCCCTTCCTCCGACACCAGCGCGAGCCGATCGACATCGGGATCGACCGCAAAGCCAACGGCCGAGCCACTATCGAGCACGAGCCGTTCCAGATCGCCGAGGTTCTCGGCTACGGGCTCGGGCGGACGCGGGAAACGTCCGTCGGGCTCGAGATTGATCGCCGCGACCTCACAGCCCAGACGCTCCAGCAGCGCGGGCATAATGACCTTCCCCGCTCCCCGCACGCAGTCGAGCGCGACCTTGAACCTGCGCGAGCGAATCCCCTTCACGTCGAGGTAAGGGATTGCCAGGACGCGCTCCAAATGTCGCTCGACGGCACGTTCATCCTGTGTCACTTCACCAAGCTTGTCCCACGTCGCCCGAGGAATTCCCTCGTCAACCAGCGAGCGCATCTCGACGCCCTCACTGGCCTCGAGGAAGAGTCCCGACGGCCCGATGAACTTGAGCGCGTTCCACTCGATAGGGTTATGGCTCGCCGAGATCATGAGACCGCCCGCCGCGTGATGACTCTCGACCGCGAGCTGACAAGTGGGCGTCGTCGTGAGCCCGATGTCGATGACGTCGCAGCCGACCGACTGCAGGGCGGCCAGGACCACGCGATGAAACATTGGCCCCGACACTCTGCTGTCGCGCCCGACAACAATCCGCGTCTTGGAGCCGGTCCGGCGCTTCGACCATGCGCCAAATCCCGCGGCGTAGCGCGCGACGACCTCCGGGGTCAGCGCGTCGCCCACCCGGCCGCGGATTCCCGACACACTCACCATCAACCCGTCGTTCGCCATGAGCGACCTGGAAAGAGTGGTCGGAAAGTAACGCTTCACCATCGTCGAGCGTCGAATGCCTGAGCTCACCTCGCATTTCCCCGCCGCATGGCCGCCGAACCCGCCTCGCCTTTGGCTTCCAACCCCACATCCGAGTCCGCCAAGCCGGTGACGACATCGTCACTCCGCGCGGCGAGCGGAGTGCCATTCCGCATCAAGATGGCGGGGATCAGCGCCGTGGCGGTCATCGTCACTCTGACGGTGATCCTCATACCCGTCTACATCCTGAGCCGCGACCTCCTCAGTCAGGTTCTCGGTGAGCAAGTCACTGCCGTGACGCGCAGCACGAGCGTGGCAATCTCGGGCGACTCGCTCGATGTCATCGCCCAACGCGGCGGCGCGAGTACGAATGCCTATCGAACCACGCGCACGATGCTCCAGCGCATGTGGCTCGCCAACGGCGGCAGCGTCACTGATCTCGTGAACGGCATCGCGGTCGTTCGTGCCGACAGCACGGGAAAGTTGCGCTATCTCATCCACTCCACCTGGCAGCCCGGACAGCCGCAATTCGTCACGCCCTGGCAGCCGCCGACGGGATTGCTCGACAGTCTACGCGCCGGCCGCGGCGCCGTGACCGAGATCTACGACGCGAACGGGACCAAGGTCCTCACCGCGGCGGCGCCGGTGCGCCGCGCCGACGGCGAGGTCGCTGGATTCGTCGTCACCACCCTCGGCGCCTCGACGCTGTTCTTCAACGTCAGGCGCCAACTGCAATCGTACATCGGCTTTCCACTCGTCGCGTTCGCGATTGCCGTCATCTTTGCCTACTGGGGCGCTGCCCGCCTAACGGGTGGCATCATCGCCATCGCCGATCACGCGGACGCCGTCGCCTCGGGCACGCTCCGTCATGATCTGAGTTACTCGTCAGGCGACGAGATCGGCGCACTCGCCGATTCGTTCCGGCGCATGAGCACGAGCCTCCGGGCATTGCTGCTCGAGATCGAAACGGGCGCGTCGGAAGTTGCGGCAACGGCAGAGCAGCTCGCCGCGGGCGCACAACAGATGACCGCGTCCACCGACCAGGTCGCCGGCGCGGCACATTCGATCGCGCAGTCGGCCACGGTGCAGACGAAGGGAATCAACACGGCCGTCGACGCATCGACGCGGGTGGCCGACCGTGCTTTCGCCGTTGCCGGCCATGCGCGCAGTGCACAGTCGGCGGCCGACGTCGTTGCCCGCTCCGCGCAGCGCGGCGTGGCCGCCGCCGAGCAGGCGCTGGAGAGCATGAGCGCCATCGCGCGTGTGACCAAGGATGCGGTTCCCGCGGTGAACGAGCTCGGTGAGAAGTCGCAGCGAATCGGCAAGATCACCGACGCGATCGGCGCCATCGCACGCCAGACGAACCTGCTCGCCCTCAATGCCGCAATCGAGGCGTCGCGCGCTGGAGAGCACGGCAAGGGATTCGCCGTCGTCGCCGACGAAGTCCGCAAGCTCGCCGGCGAGAGCGCGCGTGCGCTCGACACCATTCGCAAGCTCGCGACAGAGATCCGGAACGCCGCCATTCGCACCGAGGAGCATATCGGTCAGGTGAGTGACCGGGTCGCCGAGGGAGAGTCGGTGATTCGTGCCTCGTCGGTGGCGCTGGGTCAGATCTCGCGCGAAATCGAAGCGAGCCGCAGCGCCGTCGATCTCATCGTGGCCTCGGCGGACGCGCAGCGCGAGGAGGCCGCCGCGCTCGCGAAGGAGATCGAGAGCATCGCCGTCGTCGCCGAACAGAACGCGGCGACTTCCCAGGAGGTGAGCGCCGTCGTGCAGCAGCAGACGGCGTCGATGACCGCGGTCGCGAGCTCGAGCCAGCACCTCGCGGCGATCGCCGAGCGGCTCAAGGGATCGATGACGCAGTTCAGTCTATAGGATGTCGAGATGAGAGTGTCGCGCCGGCTCGTTATGCATAACGTGGCGGGTCTGTCCGCCATCCTCACGATCGGCTGCGGCAGCGCGTCCGATCTCGCGGACCGGATCGCCGGTCACCGCGCGTCGCCGTTCGCGCTCTTCGGCCGTGACGACATGCGCGCCGGCCTCCGATTCGAGACGCTCCGCGACGCCGCAAAGAAGGAGTCGATGAGGCAGTACGAGTGTCTCCCGCTCTGGGCAAAGGCGCAGCGGTGCGTGGTTCCGATCGAGGGCGGCGTACTCGTCGCAATCGTCGACAGCGCCAATCGCGTGATCCGCCTCCTTACCGCGCCAGACTCGCTGATCCGCAGTGGCGTGAACGTGCACGGTCAGCTCATCATGCGCGACGTCGTGCGCGACACACGGAGTGCCTGGGATTCGGTCGGCACACTGCACCGCTACGATACGGATCCTCTCGCGCCCCAGCTGCTCTGGACGGATCGCACTCAGCGCTGGGGCGGATCGCTCTGGTACTCCCGCGCGCATCGCGCCGACGTCCCCCGCTCCTCCGCCGCTGCCATGGACGCCGAGCTCGCGATGACGCTCCCGGAGAGTCTCGCAGTCACGGATCTCCCAGCCTACACGCTGTTCGCCCAACGTCGGCCCGCACCACCGCCGGTGCCCGCACCGACGCGCGTCGTTGCCGCACCCGCTCCGCCTCCGCCAACGCCGGACGAGATCGTCGAGATGCTCCGCTCCGATCTCCGCGCCGTCACCGCCGCCCAGGAAGGGGCCCTGCACACGACAGGCGAGTATAGGACGCGCTTCGAGCAGCTACAGCTGACGCCGAGTCCTGGCGTCCGGGTGGAGTTCGTCAATCCGACGATCGAGGGCTACAGTGCGGTCGCAACGCATCCGAATCTTCCCGGAATCAGTTGCGTCGTTTATGCCGGCGACGTCGCGAATACGCCCGCGACGCGCAAGCTCGGCCGTCGCGGAAGCGTCGGCGAAGTAGTATGCGACCAATGAAAAAGGCTAACTGCGCGGAGTTCCAAACGGCGCGAGGTTCCTAACGGCGCCAGGTTCCGAAACGGCGCGAAGTCCCCAACGGCGCCAAGTTCCCAAGAGCGCTTAAAATCGCACTTTGGGACCTCGCGCTGTCAGGGGACTTCGCGCCGTTTCGGGACTTCGCGCTTCTTGGGACTTTGCGCAGTTTGGGACTTCGCGCCTTCAGCCGTATCAGTCGCGAACTATTGCTTCACTCGCCGTCTCGGCCAGTCCGATGCGCACTCCTCCCGTCACGGCCGCGAATTGGTCCGTGGTACGCGGGAGCAGACACAGCTCACCGCGCGTGACCGCAGTCTCCACGGCCGCGACGACCCGCGGATCGAATTGCGTTCCGGCGCTCCGCTGCAACTCTTCCAGCGCCTGCTCGAGCGTGAGCTCGTTGCCGCGGTAGGGGCGGCCGCTCGTCATGGCGTCGATCGCGTCAGCGACGGCGACGATACGGGCTTCGAACGGAATCGCCTCACCAACCAATCCGTCCGGCACCCCTCGACCATCCATTCGCTCGTGATGCGACCGCACGATGCTGAGCGCGATCGGCGCGTCGCCTAACAAGGGCGCGAGCACCCGCCAGCCGACGACGGGGTGAATCATGATGTGCTCGTACTCTTCCTCAGTGAGCCGCTCCGTCTTGTTCAGCACCGCCTCGCGCTCACCGATCTTGCCGATGTCGTGCACGTGGCCACCGAGCTCGATCTGGCGCACGACTTCCTCGTCGAGCCCCAGCGTGCGGGCCAGAATCGATGAGTATTGACTCACACGTACGGAGTGCCCCCGCGTGTACGGGTCCTTCAGCTCGAGCGCTTCGGCGAGCGCCTGAACGCCGGCAAAGAACATCTCCTCGAGCCGGCTCGCCTGCGCGACGACGCGTTCCTTGAGTCGCTCCTGATAGTGTCGATTCTCGAGGACGAGACGCCGCCGGTCCATTGCCTTCGCGACACGCACGCGCACCTCCTCGAGGTGGAACGGCTTCAGGAGATAATCCATCGCGCCGTTTGCAAGGCAGCTCACCGCGGCCTCCACGTCAGGCACAGCGGTGATCATCACCACGGCGACATCCGGCTGCTGCTCGTGGACGCGCCGCAGCAGCTCGACGCCGCTCATGCCGGGCATCTTGAGGTCGCTCAGCATCAGGGAGACGGGATGACGCCGCAGCTGCTCGAGCGCCTCCTCGCCGCTGCCCGCTTCCAGGCAGCGAAAGCCATCGTTGCGCATGATGTGCATGAGCACCTGCCGCAGCCGATCTTCATCATCGACCACGAGGCAGTACGGTGCGTTCCCGACGATGCCGGCGCTCATGGCTCGTCCGTCGCACCCGTGCGAACTATCTTGAGAGCTACACCCTGCACCCGAGCATCTTCATGACCCGCGTCTTCGACGAGGACCTTTCCGCCGGTTTTGGTACGCGCGCCATTCACGCGGGCCAGCGACCGGAGCCGCTTGCCGGCGCCATCATGACGCCGGTCTACCTCACCTCGACGTACGTGCAGGACGCGCTTGGCGAGCATAAAGGCTACGAGTACGCCCGGGGCAAGAACCCGACGCGGGAGGCATTCGAGCGAAACGTCGCTGCCCTCGAGGGCGGCCGTCACGGCTTCGCCTTCGCCAGCGGAATGGGGTGTCTGGATTCGATCATGAAGCTCTTCCGCGCCGGCGACCACATCATCTGCGCGGAGAACGTATATGGCGGGACGTTCCGCCTCTTTGATCGAATACTTCAGCACTTCGGGCTCGCCTTCACCTACGTGGATACACGCGACGCCCAACGCGTCGCGGATGCGGTGCGGCCGAACACGCGCGCCATTCTCGTCGAGACCCCGACGAATCCACTGATGCGCATCACGGATCTCTCGGCCGTGGCGTCGATCGCGCGTAAAGCGGGAGCCCTGTTCATCGTCGACAACACTTTCGCCTCGCCGTATTTCCAGCGTCCGTTCGCCTTCGGGGCCGATCTCGTGTACCACTCGACGACCAAGTACCTGAATGGGCACAGCGACATGATCGGCGGCATTGCCATCGTCACCGATGATGAGCTCGCCGCGAAGCTCCAGTTCATCCAGAACGCCGCCGGCGCCGTGCCTGGCCCGTTCGATGCCTGGCTCGCGCTCCGGGGCACCAAGACGCTGCATCTCCGTATGCGGCAGCATGATGCCAACGGCCACCGGATCGCCGAGTGGCTGGTCGAGCGCGTCGGAACCGAGCGCGTGTACTATGCAGGGCTGCCATCGCACCCACAGCATGAGCTGGCCAGGCGGCAGATGACCGGCTTCGGCGGGATGATCAGCGTGGAGTTGGACTCGCGCGAGCGTGCTGCCCACCTCCTCGGCCGGGTAAAGGTCTTTTCGCTCGCGGAGTCGCTTGGAGGTGTCGAGTCGCTGATCAGTCACCCCGCCTCGATGACGCACGCCTCCGTCCCGCCCGAGCTGCGGGCGCGCCTCGGGATCACCGAGGGTCTCGTTCGTCTCTCTTGTGGAGTCGAAGAGGTCGAAGACCTGCTGGCGGATCTCGAGCGCGGCTTCGAGGCGATGCCCCGGGCGAAAGGTGCCGGCTCGACCCGGGAGGCCGTTGCGGCGGATTGACGACTTGGCGACACCTTCGGCAGGCGCAGGCCGTAAGTGCAGCTAGCACCTAACACCTAGCACCTAGTCCCTAGCCCTTTCTTCCATGCCCCGCATCACTCTGACCCAGATTTCGTCTCGCGCCTGGGAGCATCCAGCCGATCGCGCCGCGCTCAACACGCTGCGCGCCATCCCCGGATTCGATGAGGTCGTGCGGAAGGTCGCCGGCTTCTTCGGCGAGCGTGGCATCCGGCAAC
>DATEPP010000207.1:0-5988 GCA_035273165.1 Gemmatimonadaceae bacterium | reverse complement strand
TTCGTTGACCCTGACCTGGGCTACGCATACCTTTCGGACCGCAGTACCCCGCGCGCGTAGCTCAGCTGGATAGAGCGTCGGCCTCCGGAGCCGAAGGTCACAGGTTCGAATCCTGTCGCGCGCGCTGGCTGCACCCTTGGTGTAGCCGGGCCGTGCGCCGCCGCGCCGGACCGGCTGCCAACCGGACGGCTCCCACGCCACGCGCCGTGGTCCGAGCCTTGCCCAACCCAGCGGATGCACCGCACAATCATCTGGATCCTTCGCCACCGATGCCACGCAAGGCTAGCTGGAGAGAGTTGGTCATCGGGCTCGTAAGCTTTGCCGCCATCGTCGGCTTGAGCTTCTGCGTGCTCGTATTTGCGCGCGTCGGTCAGCTTCACGGCAGCACCTTCCGTCTCTATGCCCTCACCGGCGAGGCCCGGGGGGTGATACGGGGCTCCGAAGTATGGCTCGGGGGTCAGAAGGTCGGCGTCGTAAAGAACATCGATTTCATGCCGCCCGGCAGGCCGCTCACCGAACGGCTGCTCATCACGATGGAAGTGCTTTCGAGCGCCCGAGAGGGCATTCGTCACAACTCCACCGCACAGGTCCGCTCCGGCGGCACTCTGATCAGCTCACCGGTGGTCTACCTCACGATCGGAACGACCGCGTCCGCGGTGGTCGCCTCGGGGGACACCGTGAGAACGTTGCCACAATCCGACATGGAGACGATGACGTCTGAGTTCGCCATCGCCTCGCGAGATTTTCCGGCGATCATCAGCAACATCAAACTCCTGAACAAGCAGCTGCACAGCGTCAACGGCACCCTCGGCGCGATGGGTATCGAGCATGGGGGCGTCGAGCTCGTACGCGCGCGTCGTCAGGCGACGCGCGTCACGACGATGTTGTCGAAGCCGCGCGGAACGATCGGCGCCACGTTCGCCTCGCAAGGCGCGCTCATCGATCGTGCTCGACGTGTGATGGCGCGCGCGGATTCCGTCCGCGCCGTCATCGCGAGCAAGAACACATCCCTCGGACGCATTCGCAGCGACTCCACACTGATGCGTGAAGTCGCCGACATCCGCAATGAGCTCGACATCATTCAGGCGCGGATGGCTTCCCCAACAAGCACCCTCGGCCGCATCCGCGCCGACTCTGCTCTCTTCGACGCGATCGCCAGAGCACAGCGTGAGGTGGCACTCATCATGGCCGACGTCCGCCGACGCCCCCTTCGCTACATCCATTTCTGATCGCTGCCCGGCGCCCTTGACCGCCCTCCGGGCCGCCGATAGCTTCGCATGACTTTCGACCTCCCCCGCCCCGCCGCAGAAGGCGGCCGCCCGCACTGTCGTGGTGTCGATTTTTCGCACCGCGTCCCGCGCGCCATCCCGCGTCATTTCATCCGCACATCTCGCGACGCATGCTCTCGTCGCCGCCTTCGTCCGTGAATATCGCCGAGCTGAAACGGAAGTCTCACTCGGAGCTCGGTGAGCTCGCCGATACGCTCGGCGCGGAGAATGATTCCGGACTTCGGAAACAGGACCTGATCTTCCGGATCGAGCAGCGCCTGCTCGATCGCGGCGACACGCTCACGGGTGAGGGTGTCCTCGAGGTCTTGCCGGAAGGCTACGGCTTCCTCCGCAGCCAGGACTGGAACTACCTCTACGGGCCGGACGACATCTACGTCTCGCCATCGCAGATCAAGCGTTTCGACCTGCGCACGGGCGACACCGTGCGTGGCCAGGTCCGCCCGCCGAAGGAATGGGAACGGTATCTCGCGCTGCTGAAGGTCGAATCGATCAATGGCGATGAGCCGGAGCGCGCAAAGACCCGCATCCCTTTCGACAATCTCCGGCCCCGCTATCCCGAGGGTCGGCTGAGGTTGGAGACCAGCGATGGCGATCTGAGCATGCGAGTGGTGGATCTCATCGCTCCGATCGGAAAGGGACAGCGCGGCCTCATCGTTTCTCCACCTCGCGCGGGCAAGACGATTCTCATGCAAAAGATCGCCAATGCGATCCATGAGAATCATCCCGAGGTCTCGCTCATCGTCCTCCTCATCGACGAGCGACCAGAAGAAGTCACGGACATGCAGGCGAACGTGAAGGCGGAGATCATCAGCTCGACGTTCGATGAGCCGCCCGATCGCCACGTCCAGGTTGCCGACATGGTGATCGAGAAAGCAAAGCGGCTGGTGGAGCACGGAAAGGATGTCGTCATCCTTCTCGACTCGCTCACGCGCCTGGCCCGGGCCCACAACGTCGTCATCAAGAACTCGGGAAAGATCCTCTCGGGCGGTGTCGACTCGAAGGCGCTCGAGAAGCCGAAGCGATTCTTCGGAGCGGCGCGCAACACCGAAGAGGGCGGCTCACTCACGATCGTCGCGACGGCCCTTGTCGAGACGGGCTCGCGAATGGACGAAGTGATCTTCGAGGAGTTCAAGGGCACGGGGAATATGGAGCTCATCCTCGATCGCAAGATCGCGGACCGACGCGTCTTCCCGGCCATCGACATCAATCGCTCCGGCACCCGGCGCGAGGAGCTGCTCCTGAACCAGGAGGAGCTCAACCGCGTCTACCTGCTCCGCAACTTTCTCTCGGATATGCCCGAGGTCGAGGCAATTGAGTTTTTGCTCAAGCAGATGTCGCGATCGCGAAATAATCGCGAGTTCTTCCAGCAGATGGTGCAGGGCAGCTAGCCCGCGGCGTGGCAAGTGACCGAGGAAGGCTGTTGGCCGTCGACTATGGCGAGCGTCGGATCGGCCTCGCCATCAGTGACCCGAACGGCATCATTGCGTCGCCCGTCGGTTTCATTCTGAGGCGTGCCGGCAAGCGGCCGCCAGTCGCCGAGCTCGTGCGACGCGCGGTTGCGCTCGAGGCGCGGGGTTTCGTCCTCGGGCTGCCGCTCGACGAAAACGGAGACGACACGGAGCGCGCCACTCAAGTGCGACAGATAGCCGAGGAATTGCACCGACGAACTGGATTGCCGGTCGAGCTGGTGGACGAGCGGTTCACCACAGCCGCGGCTCTGCGCGCCATTCGCGAAATGGGCGGCTCGACACGACACCGCAAGGGAGACGTGGATGCTCTCGCCGCCACGATCCTGCTGCAGCATGCGCTCGCGCGACATGGCTAGCGCGGCCGGTCCGCGCCGGTGGGGCTGGCTTCGAATCGTCGCCATCGCCGCCACCCTCGCGGGGTGCGGAGGCGGCAGCGGCCGCCCAGTTCGCGTCACCGTTCCAGCCGGGGCTTCGTTAGGCGTAGCCGCTGACTCGCTCGCGCGGGCTGGTGTCATCGGCTCGGCCCGTCTTTTTCGGCTCTATTCGCTCGTTCGACACGACGACCGCGACATCAAGGCCGGGACGTACATGCTTCGGCGCAACAGTAGCTACGGATCGACACTCGATGCCATTCGCGGTGGCAAGGGTCTGGTGCGCACCGTCACCGTTCCGGAGGGCTACTCGCTCGCGCAGATCATTCCGCTCTTCGCAACCAAGCTGGGACTGTCAGCGGACTCGCTCAGAGCCGCGGTGCGGGATACCGCGCTCCTCCATCGCCTGGACATTCCGACGGAGACGATCGAGGGATACCTCTTTCCTGATACGTACATCTTCCCGGAGCAGACGAGTGCGCGCACCGCAATCGCGATGGGCGTGCGGCGATTCGAGCAGGTGTGGCAACCCGAATGGACGATGCGCCTGGACTCCCTCGGCCTTTCACGCCACGACGTGATGACCCTCGCGTCGATCGTCGAGAAGGAGGCGCGGCGCCCCGAAGAGCGGCCCGTAATTGCGGCAGTGTATCTGAACCGGCTGCGCAACCACATGCTGTTGCAGGCAGATCCAACGGTGCAGTACGCCCTCGGGGAGCATCAGAGCCGGGTACTCTACAAACACCTCGAGGTCGAGTCCGCGTACAACACCTACAAGCATCCTGGACTTCCGCCGGGTCCAATCGCGTCTCCGGGGCGGGCGAGCATCGTCGCCGCGCTGTATCCGGCGAACGTGTCGTATCTGTACTTCGTGGCGCTGCCAGACGGTCATCACGAGTTTCGCAACGACTTTGCGGGCCACGAGAGCGCGCGACGCCTCGCGCGGCAGGCGTGGGATTCCGCCTCGAGCGCGGTGCGCCGTGACAGCGGGGCCGGCGACGGCCGTCGTCGCCCGCGTGGACGTTGAGCTCGTCCACTCGTTATGCACCGTGATCTGCTGCGCCTCGT
Organism: Gemmatimonadaceae bacterium; assembly: GCA_035273165.1. GTDB lineage: Bacteria > Gemmatimonadota > Gemmatimonadetes > Gemmatimonadales > Gemmatimonadaceae > AG2. The sequence goes on along the minus strand of DATEPP010000207.1, from coordinate 1,791 downwards.
CGCGATCACGGACAACCTGCGCGACGGCATCGACGGACTGACGCGTCGCGCGGTGGCGTCATGGCGTGGCGGCGCGACGATGATTCAGCTCCGCCTGCCTGACGAGGGCGCTCGCACGCTGAGCGCCGCCGCACGCGCGTTGATTTCGGCGGTCGACATTCCGGTCGTCGTCCATGGGCGAGCGGATGTGGCGCTGGCAACCGGCGCCGCCGGCGTGCACCTCGGCGTCGATGACATTGCCGTCACCGACGTTCGTCGGCTCTGCGGCCCGACCTTCGTGATTGGCCGGTCGGCGGGAAACGACGGGGATCTTCGACGTGCCGAGGGTGCTGACTACGTTGCGCTCGGTCCCGCGTTCGAAGTCGATCGGCGCCGACCCGGAACGGCCCTTGGCGCGGGTGAGCTCGAACGGTTGGCGCGGGCCGCGGGCGTGCCGGTGGTCGCCGTGGGCGGCATCTTGCCGTCGACGGCGGCGGAGGCGATTCGTGCTGGCGCGTGCGGCGTTGCGCTGATCAGCGGGATCTTTGGATCGCCGGACCCCGAGACTGCGGCTCGCGAGCTGCTGTCCGCCATCGAAAGGTGACGTCGGGCGTGAACGATTCGTGCTTGCCGCGCCGACGCTCTTCTTTGACATGACGCGGCTTGCGCCGGAAAGTTCGCTCCGTCTCGACGATGCATTCGAAGACGGGCGGCAGCAGCATCAGGTCCACGAGAGCGGGATCGAACTGTGTGCCCCGACCAGACGCAATCACCTCGGCGGCGGATCCGGGACCGCGGCCACTGCGATAGCGGCGATTGTGCGTCACGGCGTCGAAGGTGTCGGCAAGAGTCACTATGCGAGCTGACAGCGGTATCGCTTCGCCGCGGAGCCGATGGGGATAGCCAGTGCCGTCCCAGCGTTCGTGGTGACTGAGCACGCCTTCCGCCAGATCCGGATAGAAAGGTGTCAGCGGAGCGAGAACGGCGGCCCCGCGATTGGGGTGCGTGGCGATGGCGCGCCGCTCGGCGGGCGTGAGGTGCGAGTCCTCGTGAATGATGTCGAACAGCGCCTCGTGAATCTTGCCGATGTCGTGAAAGAGCGCGACGCGCTCGACGATCCTCCGTTCGTGCTCGTCGAGCTGCGCGGCGTCCGCGAGCACGAGCGCATATGCGGCGACGCGGCGAACGTGGGATCCCGTCTCGGCGTCGTTGGCATCGATGGCATTGAGGAGAGCCTCGAGGCTCGCGGCGGCGAAGCGCTCCGCGGCTTCACGACGTCGCCATTCGCGGATGAGCAGAACGCCGGTGGCGACGCCGGCAGCGGCGGCAAGAGTGGATCGCATGGTACGACCCAGGGCAAGATTCGTACGTTCTCAACTCATCGGTGGCGCTCGGGTGGTAGGAAACGACGAACGCCCTCACCCGGGGAGGGTGAGGGCGTTCGGACTGGAGAAGCCGGTGGTGGCCTACTCTCCCGCGCTCTCTCGAGCGGAGTACCATCGGCGCTGTAGGGCTTAACGACCGTGTTCGGAATGGGAACGGGTGTGGCCCCTACGCTCTAACCGCCAGCAAGATTTATGAAGAAGTGAGAATCAAGGTAGATGTGGTCTGTGCCGCCTAACGGCGGTGCACTCATTTTGTATGTATTGCGTGCTCTGCGAGGTTTGATGGAGTAGTCAAGCCGCACGGGCGATTAGGACCGCTACGCTTGGAGTGCTTTGCAGCACGTCCACGGGCGGCCTATCGACGGGGTGGTCTCCCCCGGCCCTTCAGTGTCCCACAAGGGGACAGGGACGATTCATCTTGGGGCGT
>DATEPP010000206.1:0-42845 GCA_035273165.1 Gemmatimonadaceae bacterium | reverse complement strand
GAGCCACCGGGATACGGTCGTCGTGACGCGCGAGGCGCGCATTACCCACCCCAACCCATTTGCGGCTCCGGCGGTCGATCGCGCGAGGCGGACGTCGCTGCCGTGCATCGTCGTCACGAAGGGAACGCGCGAAACGCGACTCGTTGCCGCGGCGATGACTCCGGCGGGAAACCACCAGTGGGCGTGAAGAAGTCGGGGAGCAATTCGCTGCTGCTCGCGCAGGACGCGCCAGAAGCTGACCCCGAGCATGGAGCCAAGAGATAGCCGCGCCGCCCACGAGTCGCGAACCTGCTCCGCCATAGTGCCGGTATAGGCGAGAGTCTCGAGACTGGTAGGAGCGTAGCGAAAGCGGATTACGTCGATGCCGTCGATCGAATCGCGTGTCGGGAGATCTCTGGCGTGGGGAGCGATGACGGAGACGTCGATGCCGATCTGCCCGAGCGCTCGAGCGAGCCGAAGGATGAACGAGCCGGCGGCGTCCCCCGAGTAGCGTGGGAAGGCGTGCGTGAGGAAGAGAACACGCAGCGCCGCCGGGTCAGCGGCGCTCGTCATCCTGGCGCTGCTCGTCCAACCGTCGCTGGATCTCGCGGAGCTGCGCGCGCTGCGCAGCGATCTGATCGCCAAGCATTCCGGTGGCGAAGAAGACGCTGCCGAGGAGAATACACGTCTGGATGATGGACCAGACCCATCGCTGACCGATGCCGTAGATCCAGAGCCGTGCGAGGGCGAGTAGCCCGGCGAGCACGCCCAAGCCGAAAACGCTGAAGCCGAGCATAGCGAAGAGCAGCAGCGGCTTCTGTCCGAAGCGGAGCTCGAACCAGACCGAGATCATGTCGAGCACGCCGATCGGAATCCGATGCCAGGTCGCGAACTTCGAGCGGCCGGCGTGGCGCGGATACAGCGGGACCGGCACTTCAGCAACTTTGAAACCCTGCGCCGCCGCGATGACGACCATGTAGCGATGCCAATCGGGCCGGACCGGCAGCCCGTCCATGATCTCGCGACGGTAGGCCTTGACGCTGTTCAGGTCCTTGACCTTCACGTCGAATAACGCCCGGCTCAGCCGATTGTAGATGCCGGAAACGAGGGCCTTCTCATACTTCCCTTCCTTGAAGCCGGTGACCATGTCGGCTTCGTCAGCGAGGATGGGACGCACGAGTCGCGGAATGTCCTCCGGCCTGAACTGGAGATCCGCGGGATAGAAGACGAGGACGCGGCCGGAGGCGTGGAGGTAGCCGGTGCGCAGCGCGTCCGCTATGCCGCGGCGGCTACGGTGACGCGCGAGTTTGAGGAACGGGTAGCGCCGAACGAGTTGCTCGAGGACTGCCCAGCTGTTGTCAGTCGAGCCGTCGTCGATGACGACGACCTCAAAGGAGACGTCGGGATTGGCGCGGAAAGTCGCCTCCGCCTGCTCCATGAAGAGCGGGAGGTTCTCCGCCTCGTCCTTAGCGGGGACGAGGACGGAGACGTCGGCGGGTTGCGGGTTGGGGGGTGCGGGTTGCGGGTGAACGGCAGTGCTCACGATGCCCTGCTCGATGGTGGAACTCACACTCGCTTTCGCATCCGGGCTGATAGCACCCCCAGCTGATCGCGATACTTCGCCACGGTGCGCCTCGCGATCTGGACGCCGCTCTCCTTCAGGATGTTGACGATGGCCTGATCGGTGAGTGGGTGCTTCGGATCTTCCTCGGAGACGAGCTTCTCGATCTGGGCCTTGATGCCGCGCGCGGAGACGTCTTCGCCGGCAGTGGTGGACAATCCCGAGGAGAAGAAGAACTTGAGTGGCAGCACTCCACGCGGCGTCTGAACGTACTTCTCGTTGGTGACGCGACTGACCGTGGACTCGTGCATGTTGATGACTTCGGCGACCTCACGAAGCGTGAGCGGCTTGAGGAACTGCACGCCCTTCTCGAAGAAATCGCGCTGCCGGTCGACGATGTAGTTCATGACCTTGAGCATCGTCTGACGGCGCTGCTCGATCGCCTGAATCATCCAGTTCGCCGAGTTGAGCTTGTTGGAGATGAACTCCTTGCTCTCGCCCTCGAACTTCTTCTTGTCGCGCGCGATCTCCTGATACGCCTTGCTCAGCTTGAGGCGTGGGAGATTGGCGTCGTTGAGGAAGACATGGTAGCGGCCGTCGATCTTCTCGACGATGAGATCGGGGATGATGTAGTTGTCGCTGGCGCTGCTGTACATCAGCCCCGGCTTGGGGTCGAGCTTCTTGATCTCGTCCGCGGCCTTTTGCACATCCCCCGGGCTGATACCGAACCGCTTGGAGATCTCGCTCCAGCGGTGGTTGATCAACTCGTCAAAGCAGTCGCGCACGAGGCGATATGGCACCGACTGCTCGAGCCCGGCCTCGCGAAGCTGCAGCATCAAGCATTCGCGCAGATCGCGCGCGCCGACGCCGGGCGGATCGAGGCTTTGAATGACGCCGAGCATCTGCTCGACTTCTGGCAGCGTATAGGTCGGCAGGTCCTCGAGGTCCGGATTGATCTCCTCGGCGACCTTCTCGACAGTTTCATTGATGCTAATCAGGATATCGCTCAACGGGCACGCGAGATAGCCGTCCTCGTTGATGTTGCCGATGAACTCCTCGGCGAGCAGCTGCTGGCGTGGTGACAGCTCGAGCAGGGTGATCTGGTCGCGCAGGTGATCCGAGAGGTCGCGGGTGTCGACGGTGACGGGCTCGTAGTACTCCCGCTCCTCGTGTTCCTCGCGGCGGCCGCCGGCGTCGAAACCGTCGAGGAGAATCTCTTCCCAGTCGATCTCGTCGTTGCCTTTGTCTTCCTCGGTGGCAGTTTCGGCCTCGGGTGCCTCCTCCTCGTCCTCCTCCTCTTCCTCCATCTCGACCATCTCGAGGAAGGGATTGTTCAACAGCTCCTGCTTGAGATGTTGCTGGAGGTCCAGGAGCGGCATGTAGAGCAGGTCCATCGCCTGATACAGGCGAGGATTGATCTTGAGCTCCTGCTTGAGCTGCGTGCTCTGCTGGAGACCAGCTTTCATTGTACTTCGGATCCTCCGTGACCGTGGGACGACGTTGGCCCAATGGGCCGGACGGGTACGTCGGGAGCGCCGTCAGGCGTGCCGTCGTGCCCGTTGCCGTCGTTGCTCGAGAAGCGTGAACGCAGACGCGCCGTGAGCGTCGGTCCGAGATAGATGTCCGCGACGGTGTCGTCGAAGACGAGCTCGCGCACGGTTCCGGAGACTTTCACCTGCCCATCGAACATGATGTAGGCTCGATCGACGATATCCAGCGTTTGCTCCACGTTATGGTCGCTGATCAGCACACCGATGCCCCGATGCCGAAGATTGGCGACGATACTCTGTATGTCGTGCACGGCAATCGGGTCGACGCCGGCGAACGGTTCGTCCAACATCATGAACTTGGGACGGGTGACGAGGGCGCGGGTAATCTCGAGTCGACGCCGTTCGCCGCCAGACAGGGCGAATGCCTTGCTCTGTCGAAGGTGCTTGATGCTCAGCTCGTCCAGCAGGGTTTCGAGACGCGTCCGCCGTTCGGCTGCAGAGATCGGCAGCGTCTCGAGAATTGCCAGGATGTTGTCCTCCACCGAGAGCTTGCGAAAGATGGAGGGCTCCTGAGAAAGATAGCCCACACCACGCCGCGCCCGCTTGTACATCGGCATGGTAGTGATATCCTCGCCATCCATGCTGATGCGTCCGGCAAAGGGTTGGATCAACCCCACGATCATGTAGAAGGTGGTGGTCTTCCCTGCCCCATTCGGACCCAGCAATCCGACGATCTCTCCCTGTTGCAATCGAAGGGCCACGTCGTTTACGACTTTCCGGCGCCGGTAAATCTTTACCAGGCCTGAAGCTTCGAGCACACTGGTCGGAGCGGGCGTCCGTTCCCGACGGCTGGCGGCCGGGGCAATGGCCGCGAAATCCTTGGCCGGAGTGAGGTGCTCCCCGGTCTGCCGGAGGATCGCTGCCAACTCCCGCCGGATCTGTTGGATGTCCCGCCAGTAGGCCTCGGTAATCCGAATCCGCGCGTCCGGGGCATTGAGCCCGGTCTGTGGCAGAACGATGACGCCGTCTGAGACGAGACGCGGGAGAACGGAGGCAGCGAGGTGCTTTCGAACTTCGTCCAGACTCAGCCGCCCGGCCTCGCGCTCGGCATCCCGACCGTCGGCGCGCATGGCGGCGAGGTGATCGTCGCGATAGATGATCGCGGCCTGGTTGAAGTCGGAACAGCCTTCCGTGTCGGCGGCGATGATGAGCGCGTGGAGGGCGAGCGCCACGGAGCGGTCGCCCTGCTTGGCGTGCTGGATCAGTTCGCGGCTTCGCTCTGGCAGATCCATGTCGCTCACGGACGGCGGATCCCCGGGACGGGGCGTGGCGTGCGCGCCGGCGTCCGGGTAGTGCCAGGCCGCCCATTGGGGTTCGTGCGCGTGCGGGTCGTATCGTTCGACGGCTCGATGTAGATCCCCGCCACCTTCTCGTCGACCGCGATGTTGGCGACCTTCTGCTCGTCGAAGTTGATGGTGATGCGGTGCCCCTTCACGTAATTGATCGCCGGCTTGTGAAGCGAGGTATCCGACGGCGCGAGGTTGTAGAAGGCCTGTGCGTTGACCGTCGATATGAGTTTACGAATTTCCGGTCCCTTGCTGGTGTCGACTGGAGGCAGTGTATCGAAGAGCGCTACAATCGTGTCACCGCGGATCCAGTTCGTCGTATCGGCATGGATGGTCGAGTCCGGGCGGCCTTCCGCGAACGCCTTATGGAGCGCCCGGACCTCCCGCACGCGCTGTCCGGGCATGTGCACGTCGAGGGAATCGGCGGTCAGCTTCTGCGTCGGCGAGTCGGCATTGGCGCGGCTCGTTCCCCATGCGTAGGCTCGCTGGAGCAGGTCGGCGGCGATGCGCAGATCGATGGTGTCGGCACGGAGCGTGAGGTCCTGGCTCGTCGCCCGGGCTTTGGCAGCCGACACGACGCGCTGGAGCTTTCGATCCTTGGAGAAGAGATCGATGCGCTCGCCAACGAGCTGGAATGGCCGGCTCTTCGTTCCGTTGACGATCGGGTTGCGCATCAACTGCATCGTCTCGTTGCCGGTGTTGATGAATGCTGAATCACTGGTAGCGGCGATCTCGGGCCGCGTGATTTGAACGCGGCCGGAACCGTAAATCAAGCTATCGCCGTCCATGTAGATCGTGTTGGCGACGACCTCGATGGGCGGCTGTTCTTTGCCGCTGCTGTCCTTCTGGACGATCATGACGGTCGGTCGGCCGGTCGCGAGGGTTTGAGCCCGCGTTCTGACGCGCGGCGCGACGCGCCGGTAGTCGACCTGTGGCCCCTTGAGTGTGGATCCACTCGGCAGGCGACCACTCACGTTGCCGACGGCCAGGATGCGCTCCTCGGCCGTGTAGTAGGTGAGAAAGTCCGAGACTAGGTGAAGTCGGGGCTCGTCGTAGTCGACATGACCAATGAGGAAGTTGCGCTTCTCATCGCCGTAGATTTCGGCACTGTCTGCCATGAGCGTTATGCCCCGCGTCGGGCACTTGATGAGCAAGCCACCGCCGATGAAGGTGTTGTATTCCTTGCTCGGGAGCTGAACGCCGGTTGTCCGTGCGATCCGCGTCGGCGTCGGTACTACGGTACACCGGGTCGGCTCTTGCCCGTGCAGCCCCACGGGCGACAACAGCAATGCGGCGGCGAGCCAGCCACGCGAACGCATCAGGTGCCCGGAAGATTGAACAGGCCACTGCCACCGCACAACTTCAAACACTTGAACCGGGTGAGATTGGGATCGGCGGTGAAGCCAACGCCTGTTTGCACTTTGGTGCCAGACTTCACCTCGAACGTCGTGTCGCTCGACACTTCGTTCGCGAGCTGATTGAACTTGACGTGTGGTGATGTGAGGCGCTTTCCATCAAGCGTTGTGACGACAACGTTGCCGAAGCCCTCGAGAATCTGCGTGCGCGTATCGTAGATGCCGCGATCGGCGCGCATGGTGCCGTTCGGCGCGCCTGTCTCCGTGTTGAACTTCACGCGCGCGTTGCGGAAATCGAACTTCGTCTGATCGTTGAAGACGAACATCGTATCCGCCTGCAGCTCGCCCTTCTGGACGCCGTTGGCCGTGAGCAGGGTGCGAACGCCGAAGCCGACCTGCTCCGCGGTATCGATCGCGCCGGCTTTGCCGACCGGAGGTGGCGTGCTCTCCTTGCAAGCACCGGCAGCCGTCGTGCACGCGGCGCCGATGACGAGCGCGATGCGCCTAACGCGAGACAGGTCGCTCATCCGACGCGCGCTCGCATCAGGTCGTGCAGATGTACGACGCCGACCAGCTCATCGTTCTCGTTGACGACAGGCATCGCCATGATACCGTGCTGCTCCATTCGATAAAGGACCGCGCTCGCCAGCTCACCGTTATGGGCCAGCTTGGGGTTCCGCGTCATCACGCCGCGGATCGGAATGCTCCAGAGATCATCGCTACGCTCGACCAGGCGGCTGAGATCTCCAGCAGTGAGTACCCCATCGACGTGGGTTCGTGCGTCGACAACGACAGCGATTCCCCGCCGCTCCGCAATCATGACGATCGCCTGCCGCATAGTGTCTCCGTCCCGGAGGATGGGGAGTTGATCGCGAAGCATGATCTCGTCCACCTTCGTGACGAGCGCCCGACCAAGCGCGCCTCCGGGGTGAAGGCGTGCGAAATCCTCTCTGCGGAAGCCTTTTTCCTGGAGTAGAGCGACGGCAAGAGCGTCTCCGACGGCGAGCGCGGCCGTCGTGCTGGTCGTCGGCGCTAGGTCGTGTGGACATGCCTCCTCACCGACACTGGCGTCGAGCGTCACATCCGAGTGCCGGGCAAGCGCGGAGCCTGGATCACCGGTAATGGCGATCGTCCGAACGCCAAAGCCCTTGAGGTGCGCGAGAAGCGAAAGCAACTCGTCGGACTCACCACTTTTCGAGATGAGGATTGCCACATCGTCGTTGCCAACGATGCCGAGATCACCGTGAACGCTGTCCACCGGGTGGAGAAAGGTGGCGGGCGTGCCCGTGGAGGTCAGCGTCGCGGCGATTTTCCGGCCGATGAGGCCTGACTTGCCGACGCCGCAAACGATCACGCGGCCAGGAGACGTCGCTACCAGCTCCACCGCGCGGGCGAAGGCAGCATCGAGACGGCTTTCGAGCGCCGCGAGGGCCTGCTGCTCGAGACGCAAGACCCGTCGGCCGCGTTCGACTATCGCGTCGTGGTTCATCGGCGGCTCCCACGAGTGCGGGCGCCGCGCGGGCGCTGAATCGCTCCGGACGCTTGCCCCGCGCTTCCGTCATCGATGGAACGTTCGGCGACATAGGCGTCCGTGACGCTCGTCCACTCTCCGCGCGCTCTGAGGAGGATCTCGGCAAACTCGCGGATGGCGCCGCGTCCCCCGTGTCTCGTTAGGCGAAGCCGCGAGATGCGCGCGATCTCGGGAACGGCATTGGCGACGGCGACAGGAAGGCCGACGATGCGCATCACGGCGAGGTCGGGAAAGTCATCGCCGACGAACGCGGCTTCGGACTCGGCGATGCCGTGGCGCTCGAGAATGCGACGAAAAGCTGGGAGCTTACGCGCGTAGGCGTCCTGGGCAACGTCCTCGATGTCGAGCTCCGCTGCCCGAAGGCGCACGCTATCGGAGACGCGTCCGGTGACGATCGCGACGCGAATCCCGGCTTTGCGGAGAAAATGAATGCCGAGGCCATCCTGAATCTCGTAGCGCTTGAACTCCAGCGGAGTGCCGTCGACGGCACCGAGGTAGATGCCACCGTCTGTGAGCACTCCGTCGACGTCGAGGCCGACGAGACGCACGCGTCGGGCGGACTCCGGATCGAGGGTGTTGGAGGCGGACGGCCCCTCGCGGTCGGTCATCGTCTCGTCAGGTGCCAGAGATCGACGAGGCGCTCGACGAGGGCGTCGAGGGCATCGAGCCGGACCATGTTCGGTCCGTCGCTCGGAGCGTGATCGGGATCCGGATGCGTCTCCATGAAAAGGCCGTCGGCGCCGGCAGCAACGGCAGCGCGTGCGAGGGGCGGAATGAACTCACGCGCTCCCCCGCTCGCGCCGCCTGCGCCCTTCCCCGGCTGCTGGACGCTGTGGGTGGCGTCGAAGATGACCGGCGCGTCGCAAGCGGCGCGCATGCGCGCGAAGCCCCGCATGTCGACGACAAGATCGCCGTAGCCGAAGAAGGTGCCGCGCTCGGTGACGGCGACCTCCTGAGTGGCGCGTGGCGCGGGGCGCGTGGCGTGTGCGTCTGACTGCGCGTTTCGCACCTTCTCAACGGCGCCGCTCATGCCTTCGGGATGCATCCACTGACCCTTCTTGATGTTCACGGGCTTGCCGGTGGCGCCCGCGGCAACGAGGAGGTCGGTCTGGCGACAGAGGAAGGCGGGAATCTGGAGCACGTCGACGACTTGCGCGGCCGGAGCACACTGCTCGGGCAGATGCACGTCCGTAAGCACCGGAAGACCAGTGCGCTGGCGTACGCGGTCGAGCGCGGCCAGACCTTCGTCGATTCCCGGGCCCCGCGCGGCGCCGGGATTGGAGCGGTTGGCCTTATCGAAGCTGGCCTTGTAGATGATGCCGCCGGGCACGTGCTCGGCGAGCCGCGCGAGATGCTCGCCGACGCGGAAATTCAGCGAGTCGGACTCGAGGACGCAGGGGCCGGCGATGAGGAAGAGCGCATCCGCGGGAAAGCGAGCCATTCCTCGTCAGTCCGCCGCCTCGACGAATGGACGTTCCTTCGTCTGCCCTTCGCGCCGCCGACCAGAGTTGGCGGCAGCGGCAACGAAGCCCGCGAAGAGTGGATGTGGTCGCGTGGGCCGCGACTGCAGCTCGGGATGGAACTGACAGCCGATGAACCACGGATGGTTCTGAAGCTCGATGATCTCGACGAGCTGGCCATCGGGCGACAGGCCACTGAGTCGCATTCCATGCTGGACGAAGAGGTCGCGATAGCGATTAGAGACCTCATAACGATGACGGTGCCGCTCACTCACCTCGGGAACGCCGTACACCTCGGCGGCGCGTGAGCCGCGCGCCAGCCGACAGGGGTACGCGCCGAGTCGCATCGTGCCACCCATGTCGGTGACATGCTGCTGCGACTCCATGAGTGAGATGACGGCATTGTCGCACTCGGGGGCGAACTCCGACGAGTGGCTGTCCTCGAGGTGACAGACGTTGCGAGCGAACTCGATGATCGCGGTCTGCATGCCGAGGCAGATGCCGAAGAACGGCAGACCCGACTCGCGCGCGGCGCGGATCGCCTCGACCATGCCTTCGACACCGCGCACGCCGAAGCCGCCAGGAACGAGAAGACCGTCATAGCCCGCGAGCAGCGATGACGCCGTCTCCGCGTTGGTGAACGCTTCGCTCGAGATCCAGTTGACCTCGACGCCGACGTCGTTGGCGATGCCGCCGTGGATGAGAGCCTCGAGAACACTCTTGTAGCTGTCGGCGTACTCGGTGTATTTGCCGACGACGGCGATACGAACTTGCTTATTCGGCGTGAGCACCCGCTGAACAAGCTCGCGCCACCGCGAGAGATTCGGCGACACCGTCTGGAGGCCGAGCTTCTGGACAACCTTGGCATCGAGACCCTGCTCGTGGAAGACGAGGGGAATCTCGTAGATGGTACGCACATCGGGACTCTCGACCACTGCGCCGAATTCGACGTTGCAGAAGAGACCGATCTTGCGCTTGATCTCGTCGGAGATGGGACGCTCGGTACGGACGATGAGGAGATCGGGCTGGATTCCGAGCTCCATGAGCTCGCGCACCGAATGCTGCGTTGGCTTGGTCTTCAGCTCCCCCGCGGCGGCGATGTACGGCACGAGCGTGAGGTGGATGAAGATCGCGTTCTCACGACCGACGTCGTGGCGCATCTGACGGATCGCCTCGAGGAACGGCTGCGATTCGATGTCGCCGACGGTGCCGCCGACTTCGACGATGACGACGTCGTTCTCGGGTGCGACGCGGCGGATCGCGGCCTTGATCTCATCCGTGATGTGAGGGATGACCTGAACTGTCGATCCCAGATACTCGCCGCGGCGTTCCTTGCTGATGACGTTGAGGTAGATCCTACCGGTCGTGACGTTATTCGCCTGTGAGAGCGATCGGTCGATGAAGCGCTCGTAATGGCCGAGATCGAGATCGGTCTCGGCTCCGTCATCCGTGACGAAGACTTCGCCGTGCTGGAAGGGCGACATCGTACCGGGATCGACGTTCAGGTACGGGTCGAACTTCAGCATCGTCACGCGGAGTCCGCGCTCGACGAGAAGCCGCCCGAGCGAGGCAGCGGCGATTCCCTTGCCGAGGGAAGAGACCACTCCACCAGTTACGAAGATGTATTTCGTCGTCTGTTGGCGCGTCGAATTCATCGAGTTCGTTCCTCAAAAGCGGTCCAGTCAGCGTTCGCACGTCGTAAGTCCTCGTCCGTGTCGACGCCGATCGCCGGCGCCTCCGTTACGAGGGCAACGCCCATCGCCATTCCGGCGGCGAGTGGACGCAACTGCTCGAGGCGCTCGATTCGTTCGAGCGGATGAGGTGGAAGTGAAACCCAGTGTGCGAGAGCCGCACGCGCGTAGGCGTACACGCCAATGTGCTGCCAGACGCGAGCTGATCGCAGGGGTGCTTCCGCCACGTCGCGCAGGAACGGAATGGCCGCCCGCGAAAAATACATTGCCCGGCCGTCGTCGGCAGCGACGACCTTCACCACGCTCGGCTCATTCAGAATGGCCTCGACGGCATTCGCGGCCGCCGTACCGAGGGGAAATCGGCCGGAGGTGACCTGGCTCACGGCTCCGCGCACGGCGTTGCGAGAGACGAAGGGCTCGTCGCCCTGGATGTTGACGATGGCGTCGAACTCACGGAATTCGGGGAGCGACGCGACCTCCGCGACGCGGTCCGTACCCGACGGATGATCCGGCGAGGTGAGAACGACTTCCGCGCCGTGTGCGCGCGCGGTGTCGGCGACCTCGTCACTGTCGGTGGCGATGACGCATCGCGTCGCGACCTCGAGTGATTGGACGCGCTGCCAGACCCGGACTACGAGTGGTAGACCGGCGAGGAGGCGAAGGGGTTTTCGGGGGAGGCGGCTCGCACCCAGTCGGGCTGGGATTACAGCGAGCGTTTTCACGCGCAACGCTCAGCGGGCCAGAAGAGACCGAAGGCCGCCTCAATCACGGAGCGGAATGTAGGCGGGACAGGTGCTAGGTGCTAGGTGCCAGGGTTGCGGTCATACTCATCGCGCCATGGAAAGGCCTGCGCCGACTTCCCAACGGTGGCGCGCGGGGTCGACGGCAAAGTCGACGCGGAAGAAGCTCAAGGCTACTCGTAAGGCAAGATTCTGTTCGAATTCGGGGAGCTTGCCTACGCCCGCTGAGCCGATCATGTGCCGCAGCGTGATGCTTGGCGGCCCGAGTACGGGCAGATCGAAGCGAAGAAAGGGGATGAAGTAGTTGCTCTCGACGTAGACGAGATGGTCGCCGCCCATCGAGAGGAGCTCGAGCGTCGGAATGGTGCCCGATCCACCGAGGTAGCTCCAGCGCTGCGGCGGCGCCGTGTCGCCGAAGGTCTCGAGCACGTGGGTGGTGAAGTAAAATTCCTGCGATGCGAAGGTCGGAAAGCGAAGGTTGGCGTTGGCTGTCGACTGAATGAAACGGCGCGCACCAACGTCGAAGGTCGCACCCTCGTTCGTCAGGTCCACACTCACACGAACACGCTGCGACTCCCAGATGGCACGACCGCCGAGCAAGACCGATTGGAGGGTACCCTGCGTGACCGCCGGGTTGGGACGACGCATGCGGTCGGCCGCGGACCGACCGAAGAAGCTCCAGGGGACGTGCAGCGCGAGTGAGTCGCGTTCGACCGAGCGGTCGCGCTCGACGCGAAATCCGGCGAATGGCTCGAACTCCAGCGTGACGCCTTCCAGAAGATGGTGAATGGTGATTTCAGCCCGATCGGCGCGGTAATAGTTCCGCGTGTCGAGACCGAGACCAAGCACCGCGGCGGAATTGAGGAGATCGGGCCAGATCCAATCCTCGTTCGTCCACGTCGCTCGCCCAGCATACACGTTCACGCGATTGCGCCGATCGAAAGCGAAGTCGCCGACGACCGCTGGATCGAATTCACCGAGGTTGGAGCGGTAAGTGACGGTCGGGTCGATGGTGAAACGACCCGTGTCGAGCGTGATCATCGGGCCGACGGGTATGGAGAGGCCGTCGATGCGATCGTACGTTGGAATTCGTAGCCCGTATAGCCCAGGAAGGCTGAACGGCGCCGACTGCTTGAGCCGGATGGGACTATAGGCGATCGTGTAACCTGTCGGCGTCGTCTGAACGTCGAAGGTGAAATCCCGATGGCTCTCGACTCCGCCGCGCGTGATCGCGAGACGAGATTCGTAGACGCCGCCGCCGATTGCAACGACGCGTCCGTCGACGAGCGCCCCGGGATGGAGGAAGGCATCGCCGCCGACGACGATCACATCCCCATGTACCCGCCCTTCGATGATCACGTCGCGGTGAAGGACGATGACGGTGTGAGCGTATGCTGAATCGCGCGGTAGAAGCGCAGCGGACGCCCCGGGAGGGATCAGTTCATGCGGCGCCGCCAGCGCTTCCGATATCACGCGACCGAGGGGGCCGGGCCCCGGATCGCGGACGACGACGGTCTGTGCTTCGAGACGGAACACGGCGCTCGCGATCGCGCCGACAAGGAGCAGCGGCGCGACGCGCGCGCGGAGCTTCACCGCGCGAGCTCCAGGAAGTTCTTGAGCAGGGCCTTGCCGTGCTGGGTCATCACCGACTCCGGATGAAACTGGACGCCATAGACGGGGTGCTCGCGATGTCTCACGCCATGGATCTCATTGGGATCGTTGGCGGCACGCGCAACGACCTCGAGGGAATCAGGAAGCGAGGTTCGTTCCACGACGAGCGAGTGGTAGCGCATTACCTCGAGGGGTGAGGGGAGGCCGGCAAAAACACCCTGCCCATCGTGCTCCACGTGCGACGTCTTGCCGTGCATTACGCGGTCGGCGCGAACGACCCGGCCCCCGTATGCCTCACCAATCGCCTGATGTCCAAGACAGACGCCGAGCATGGGGATGCTGCTTCCCCACCGTCGAATGGCGTCAACCGTGATACCTGCCTGTGCCGGCGCACACGGACCGGGGGAGATCACGATCGCGGCGGGGGCGAGGGCGCCGATCTCGTCGACGGTGATAGCATCGTTGCGACGAACCTCGACGTCGGCACCCAGCTCGCCCAGGTATTGGACGAGGTTGTAGGTGAAGGAATCGTAGTTGTCGATGACGAGAAGCATGGCAACTCTCTACTGAGCGACGGCGTCAACCCCGGGGATGAAATTGCTTGTGCACGGCGCGCAGATATTCGCGATCCACGTGAGTGTAGATCTGGGTCGTCGAAATATCGGCGTGGCCGAGCATCTCCTGCACGGCACGGAGGTCGGCGCCCCCCTCGAGCAGGTGAGTCGCGAATGAGTGGCGCAGCGTGTGGGGTGAAACGTGTTTCGTGATCTGTGCCTTTTCAACGTGATGGCGGAGAATCTTCCAGGCGCCCATGCGCGACAGCGGCCGCCCGCGCGCGTTGAGGATGAGAATTCCCCTTCCTTCGCCACGCTCCAGCTTCGGCCGGAGCTCGCGCAGGTAGATGGCGACGGCACCAATCGCGGAACGACCGATGGGAACGAGGCGCTCCTTGCTTCCCTTGCCGAAGACGCGAACGAGCCCCTCCTCGAAGAGGACGTCGCGGACGGCGAGTGTGATCCATTCCGAAACGCGAAGTCCGGCGCCGTAGGCCAGCTCGAGGAGCGCGCGATCGCGGAAGGTGAACGGCTCGTCGAGGTTGGGAGCCGCGAGCAGCCGATTGACCTCGTCGACGCTGAGCACGTCCGGCAGCGACCGCCATCGCTTCGGGGTCTCGAGCCGTTCGCTCGGGTCACGGACGACGTGGCCGTCCGCGAGCAGATAGCGAAAATAGGTGCGCACGGAGGAGACGTTGCGTCGTATCGATGCCGGGGCGAGGCCGAGATCCTTGAGATGATAGACGAACTCGCGCAGCATGCGGCTCGAGATGTCACTCGGCCCAACCGCTCCCTTGGCGGCAACGTAAGTCGTTAGGCGCGCGACGTCGCGCCGGTACGCCTCGGAGGTTCGCGGCGAGGCGCCCTGCTCGAGGGCAAGAAAGTCCGAGAAGCGCTCGAGGAGGAAGGGGCGCGCGATGGCGGCGTCGATCAGGATGCGGTGATCTTCCGGGCGCGAATCCGCCATATCACGACGCCGATGAGGAGGAAGACGGCGGCGGCACCGGCGAGGATGCGTCCGTATTCCGTGATGAGATACAGAACCCGCTGCCAATTGCCGCCGAGCGTGAAGCCGAGGTAACTGACGGTGCCGTACCATATCGCCGAAGCGCTGGCGATGGCGAGACCAGCCCGCGCCGCGGGTACACGGAGCGCGCCAGCGAAGGGCGGGACGAGTGCACGAACGCCCGGAATGAAGCGACTGGCAAAGAGCGCAAGAACGCCATACTTGCCGTACATTCGCCCAAGCCGATTCTCGGCCCCCTCCGCTTTGTCGCCCAGCAGGCGTTGCTCGAGCTTCGCCGCGCCATAGCGGCGGCCGAGCGTGTACATGACCATCGCACTGCCGACATTCCCAATCCAGGTGGCGAGAAAGGCGGCGACGACGCTGCCACGTCCACGCGCGGCGAGAAAGCTGCCGAGGGCAACGACCGTGTCCGCCGGTACGGGGGGAAAGACGTTCTCGATCGCGGCGACAGCGCCGAGCGCGACATAAAGCGTGCCGATCGGCACGGAGTTGAGCCAGACGAAGAATGAATTCACGACCTAACGCCGATGCTCGTTAGGCGCGAGTGTCGCCACGGCGATGCACGCGATGCCCTCGCCGCGGCCGATCCAGCCCATGCCTTCGTTGGTCTTGCCTTTGAGACTCACCGCGGCGGGCGCGACGGCGAGGGCGCGGGCGAGCACGGCGCGCATCGCCTCGCGGTGTGGCGCGACGCGCGGCGCCTCGGCGACAACCGTTACGTCCACCTGCGCAACGCCATAGCCTGTCGCTTTGACGCGATTGAGCGCGACGCCGAGCATCTCGATCGAATCACGGCCGCGATTCGCGGGGTCGCTATCGGAGAAGAGCTCGCCGATGTCGCCCAGAGCTGCCGCGCCAAGGATGGCGTCAGTGACGGCATGCGCGACAGCATCGCCGTCGGAGTGTCCGACGAGGTGTCGGTCGAACGGGATTTCAACGCCACCGAGCTTCAACGGGCCGCCGTCGCCGAAGCGATGGGAGTCATAGCCAATGCCAACACGGACCGTCATCGCGCGAGCGCGATCACGGTCCGCGTCGGCATCGCGCTCCTCGCTGGCGCTCGGAGCAAGCTTGTTCGGTGTCGCGCGCGCTGGTCGCGCGCGCTTCTGCTCCGCTCGACAATCAAGCCGCGGCCCCGGCAGTCTCGGGCTCGCGAATGATGGAGTAGTCCTGGCGACGGCGCGCGGGGGTGAAGCCGGCGTCGCGGATGAGGCGCTCCATCTCGGCTGTCGTGGTGCGGTAGGTCGTGTTCGCGGCGGAGACGACGTTCTCCTCGATCATGAGGGAGCCGAAGTCGTTGCAACCGAAGCGCAGGGCGAGCTGGCCAATCTTCATTCCCATCGTCACCCAACTCGCCTGCAGGTTCGGCACGTTGTCGAGCACGATGCGCGCAACGGCGATCGTGCGCAGATAGTCGATGGCGTCGGTCTTCGGCTGATTGCGCATCGACGGCGTGTTCTCGGGCTGCAACGGCCAGCAGATGAACGCGGTGAAGCCCCCGGTCCGCGCCTGCAGATCACGGACGCGCTGGAGATGCTCGAGGCGCTCGGCGAGCGTCTCGCCGATACCGTACATCATCGTTACGGAAGTCTTCATCCCCTCGTTATGCGCCAGCTCCATGATCTCAAGCCAGCGATCGGCGCCCGCCTTCTTCCGTGCGACGAGATCACGAACGCGCTGGACGAGGATCTCGCCACCTCCGCCAGGGATCGAGTCGAGGCCCGCCGACTTGAGCTCGCGAATGACCTCGCGTGCATCCATGCGGAAGGTCTTGGCGAAGAAATCGACCTCGGACGGACTGAAGCCGTGGATGTGAATCGGATGATTGGTCTTGATGTAGCGGAGCAGCTCCAGGTACCAGTCGAACGGGATGTAGGGATTGTGCCCGCCCTGCATCAGGATCTGCACCGCGCCGAGCTCCTTCGCTTCCTCGATCTTCCGTCCGATGTCCTCATACGAGAGGGTCCACCCCTCGCCATGTTTCGGGCGGCGGTAAAAGGCGCAGAATCCGCAATCGGCGACGCAGACGTTCGTGTAGTTGATATTGCGGTCGACGATGAATGTGACGGTGTTGTGCGGATGCTTCGCGCGCCGTACGCGATCGGCCTCGGCGCCGAGCTCGAGGAGCGGCGCGTTGGTGTAGAAGTCGAGGAGGTCCTGCATAGTGGCGAGTTCCGAGTGGCGAGTGGCGAGCGCGTCAGGCCGCTGGCAGGAAAGCCAGTGACCCGTTAGGCACGCGTCCAGCGAGCACCAAGCGTCTGAAGAATTCGGTCAGGCCCGCGAGGTGGTGATACGACAGGCCGTAATCGAGTCCGGAGAGGTATTCGAGGCACGTCGGCGGCTCGACACCGGTGGCTTCCGATGCCTGCGTGGCGAGCGTCTCCAAATGCTGGAGGCCCCAATCGCGGGACTGAATGAGAGAGGCGTGCACGCCTAACGCTTCAGCGACCGGCGTCGTGCGCTGCGCGACCCAAACGGCGAAGACGAACGGTAAGCCGGTCCATCGCTTCCACTCGGCGCCGAGGTCGTACATGTGCTGGTAGCCGGCGGGCACAGCGCGATGGGCTTGGAGGCGCGAGCCGAGGAGTAGCGCGGCGTCGCCGATGACGAGTCGGGCATCATGGTCGGCATCGCCGAAGTGATCGACGTCGACAATCTCGGCGTTGGCCGGGACGAAGATCGGGCGTGCCTTCCACACGTTCTCGAAGAGGAGCTCGAGGAGAGCGACGCTCGTCATCGAGCTGCGGCTCACGAGCACCCGGCGGCCATTAAGCTCCGTTGTCGGACGCTTGGAGAAGAGCAAGACGCTTCGTACGGGTCCGTCGCAGGAGATCGCGAGGTCCGGCAAGAGGAGATACCGTTTCGCATCCCGGGCGTACTCGACGGCCGACACGACACTGACATCGAGCGTACCGTCGGCCATTTGCCGATTGAGCGAGGTCGGCACGCCGTCGACGAGTGTGGCGTCGAGGTGAACGGCCCCGCGGTCGACCGCGCCGTACACCGGATAGCAGTTGATGTAAGGGATGCGTCCGACGCGAAGCTTGCCGTTAGGCATCGACGTCACGCCGCGACAGAGGCGGCTTTGGAGGGCTCGCCTGAGCCTTCAGGCGCGGGGTCGCCGTCGAACGTGCGGATGACCCGATAGAACGAGTCGCGCTCGACCGGAACCTTCCCCGCCCCGCGGATGAGCCGGAGGATCGCGTCGAGGGTCATCGCCTGGGCGGTGTGCGCACCGGCCTCGTGGTAGATCTTCTCGCGAACCATCGTACCCTCCATGTCGTTGACGCCGAAGTGCAGCGACGTCTGCGAGATGAAGGGCGTGACCATTACCCAGTGGGTCTTGATGTGGTCGATGTTGTCGAGAAAGAGCCGGCCGACGGCGAGATTCTTCAGGTCGTCGAAGGCGCTCGTCGCGGTCCCCTCGCGATGGAGCGTGTGTCCGAGCTCGTTGTTGTCGGGATGATACGCGAGCGGGATGTAAGCGAGGAATCCACCCGTCTCGTCCTGCAGGTCGCGGAGCATCGTGAGATGGGCGATGCGATCGGCAACGGTCTCGACGTGTCCGTAGAGCATCGTGCAATTAGTTCGGATGCCCAATGAATGAGCTTCGCGATGCACCGCAATCCATTCTTCACCCGCCAGTTTCTTATCAGCGATTGTTGCTCTAACGCCCGGGCTGAAGACCTCGGCGCCGCCGCCGGGCATCGTGTCGAGGCCCGCCTCGCGGAGGGCGATGAGCGTTTCGCGAACGCTCATCTTCTCGATTCGCGCGATGTGCGCGATCTCGACAGCGGTGAGGGCCTTGATGTGGACGTGCGGGAAGTTCGCCTTGAGGGCACGGAACATTTCCGTGTAATAGGCGAGCCCCGCTTTCATATCCAAGCCACCAACAATGTGAAATTCACGCGTTAGTGTGCTATTCGCCGTCGCGGCCTCTTGCAGGACCTGCTCGAGCGTGTAGCGGTATGCTCCCTCTTCCTTCGGCAGGCGCGCGTACGAGCAGAAGACGCATGTCTTGCGGAGGACGCAGACGTTCGTCGGATTGATATGCTGGTTCGCGGCGAAGAGGACACGGTCGCCATACTTCGCGCGATTCACGGCATTCGCCATCGCGCCGACGCCGACGATGTCCGACGATTCGAAGAGGGCGATACCGTCAGCCGGGGTGAGGCGTTCCCCCCGCTCGATCCGGTCCGCGATGGGATGAAGCGACGTATCGCCAATCAGCGCACGATCGAGAGTAACGGTGGGGCGCATCGTCGGCGTCACTCCCTGAGCCGCCGAACGGCGAGCGTCACGTTGTGGCCGCCGAAACCGAAGCTGTTGCTGAGCGCGATCTCGACGTCGCGGCGGACGGCGCGGTTCGGCGTGTAGTTGAGATCGAGCTCCGGGTCGGGGTGCTCGTAATTGATCGTCGGTGGCACGACGCAATCGCGCACGGCCAATGAGCAGAGGATAAACTCGACGGCACCGGCAGCACCCAGCATGTGGCCTGTCATCGACTTCGTCGAGCTGACGTTGACGTCGGCCGCGGCGTCGCCAAAGACGGCCTTGATCGCCTTCGTCTCGTTGAGGTCGTTGGCTGGCGTCGACGTGCCATGCGCATTGATGTAGTCGATGTCCGCCGGCGAGAGCTTCGCGTCCGCCATAGCGCGGCGCATCGCGCGCTGGGCGCCTTCACCCTCCGGAGCGGGTGCCGTGAGATGATATGCATCACCGGTGGCGCCGTAGCCGACAATCTCAGCGTACATGTGGGCGCCCCGTTTCACCGCGTGCTCGAAGTCCTCGAGGACCACGACGCCGGCACCTTCACCCATGACGAATCCGTCGCGAGTCTGGTCGAAGGGACGCGATGCCGTCTCCGGCGAATCGTTGCGCTCCGACAGCGCTTTCATGTTTGCGAAACCACCGATCGCCATCGGGGTCACCGTCGCTTCGGATCCTCCCGTGATGACGATGTCCGCATCTCCGTACTGGATGGTGCGGAAGGCGTCGCCGATCGCGTGCGCGCTCGTCGCGCAGGCGGAGACGGTGGCGTAATTCGGCCCCTTGGCGTTGAAGCGCATGGAGACGAGGCCCGCGGCGATGTCGGCGATGAACATCGGAATGAAGAAGGGGCTGATCTTGCTCGCCCCGCGCTCGCGGTAGATGTCGTGCTGTTCCTCGAAGCTTTTCAGCCCACCGATGCCGCTGCCGAGAATGACGCCGACGCGGTCGGGATCGTACATCCCTGGATCAGTGAGGGCGGCATCCGCCATCGCCTGGGCGGCGCCGGCGATGGCATACTGCGCGTAGGCGTCGGCGCGCTTCGCCTCCTTCCGATCCATGTACTGCAGCGGATCGAAGCCCTTCACCTCGCACGCGAAGCGCACGGGAAAATTGGACGCGTCGAATTTCGTGATCGGCGCCGCGCCAGGCTTCCCGTCGATGATCGAGCGCCAGGTCGCCGCCACGTCGTTACCGACTGGCGTGATCGCCCCCATGCCGGTGACGACGACCCGACGCTTCATCAGACGGCAACCTTGTCGTTGAGATACTTGATCGCATCGCCGACGGTGCGGAGCTTCTCCGCGTCCTCGTCGGGGATGTCGATGTTGAACTCCTTCTCGAATTCCATCACCAGCTCGACGATATCGAGGCTATCCGCACCGAGGTCCTCGATGAAGCTGGCGTCATCCGAGAGCTTCTCGCGCTCGACTCCGAGCTCCTTCTCGATGATGTCGCGGACTTTCTGCGCGTTGTTGTCGGCCATGGGCGTGCGTCCTCTCTTCTGCAGGTGACTGGGGTTGCGGGAAATCTAGCGCGTCAAGGGGAATGGGGGCATTACATGACCATTCCGCCGTCGACGACGAACACTTGTCCAGTGATGTATGCGGCGTGCTCCGATGCGAGAAACCCAACGACGCCCGCGATGTCGTTGGGCGTCCCGAGGCGCTCGAGGGGAATCTGCTGCGAGAGGGTCGTCCGCGCATCGGGCGTCATCGCCGCCGTCATGTCCGTCTCGATGAAGCCCGGGGCGACCGCGTTCGCGAGAATGTTGCGCGACGCGAGCTCCTTGGCGACTGACTTCGTGAGGCCGATGAGTCCCGCCTTGCTCGCGGCGTAGTTCGCCTGTCCCTTGTTGCCGACGATGCCGACGACGCTGGCGATGTTGATGACGCGACCCCAGCGGCGCTTCATCATCCCGCGCGTCGCCGCGCGAATGGCGACGAAGGCGCCGCGAAGATTGGCGTCGAGCACAGCGTCCCAATCATCGTCCTTGAGCCGCATCAGCAAATTGTCACGCGTGAGTCCTGCGTTGTTGACGAGAATGTCGACGCCGCCCAGCTCTTTCTCCACGTCCTCGACGAGCTTCGCGACCGATGCCACGTCGGCAATGTCGCAGGAGAAGCCCTTGGCCGTGCCCGCGACCTGCGCCGCGACCTCCTCGGCGCGCGCTCGATCACGGCCAACCACCGCGACCTTGGCGTTACAGCGCGCCAGCAACTCGGCAATCGCCCGTCCAATACCGCGGGTGCTGCCGGTGACCAATGCCGTGCGCCCGGAAAGATCGATGTTCACGACGCGACCAACCCGAGAAGCTGCTCGACCTCGGCGACGGTACCGCCGGACGCCGTCTTCACCGATGGCGCGATCTTCCGCACCAGTCCACCCAGAACCGTGCCTGGGCCCATCTCGACGAAGAGCGCATCCGGATACGCGCTCGCCAGCGCCTGGACCTCGTCCGTCCAGCGTACGGGACTCGTCAGCTGGCGCACGAGCCGCTCACGCCCGGTATTGGCGCTCGTCACTGGCTGCGCGTCGACGTTGGCGTAAACGGGGAACCGTGGGTCGCGCATCTCGGTCGCGGCGAGAATCTCGGTGAGGCCGCTCTGCGCGCTCTGCATGAGCGGCGAGTGAAATGCACCGCTGACATTGAGGCGCATCGCCCGCTTCGCACCGGCCTCCTTCGCAAGAGCCATCGCGCGGTCAACGCCGGCGACCTCGCCGCTGATCACGATCTGGCCAGGAGCGTTGTAGTTCGCGGGCACGACGAGCCCCGCCTCACGAGACGCGGCCTCGCAGATGCCCTCGATAGGCTGCTGGAGATCACCGAGAATGGCGGCCATGGCGCCGGGTTGGCGGACGCCGCTCTCGTACATGAGCTCTCCGCGCCGCCTAACGACGCGAAGGGCGCCGGCGAGCGATAGCGACGCGGCGGCGTGGTAGGCGGTGAACTCACCTAACGAGTGCCCGGCGGCTGCACGGACACGCGGGCCGATCCGGTCACGGG
Source organism: Gemmatimonadaceae bacterium (assembly GCA_035273165.1). GTDB lineage: Bacteria > Gemmatimonadota > Gemmatimonadetes > Gemmatimonadales > Gemmatimonadaceae > AG2. The sequence goes on along the minus strand of DATEPP010000206.1, from coordinate 21,224 downwards.
CAATCGCCCACACGGCGGCGCCATGGGCGAGGAGCGCCGGCTGCGCATTATGGGTGAGGGTGAGCTCCTCGGCAGGGCCCTCGAAGCACAGGCGACTCAGCGGAGTGCCGAGGACGTCGTCCGCCTGCTCGAAGACGGTGCGCGCCTCGGGAAAGGCGTCGGCCAGATCCTTCCCCATGCCGGGCTTCTGTGAGCCCTGCCCGGGAAACAGCAGTACGATGTCCATGCTAGAAGCGGAGCACCATCGACGCCCACGTGAAGCCGGCACCGAACGCAACGACCAACACGTTCATCCCCTCTTTGATGCGCCCGTTCTCAAGCGCTTCGTCGAGGGCGATGGCGACGCTCGCGGACGAGGTATTTCCATACCGGTCCACGTTCACGTAGACCTTCTCCATCGACACGCTCGCGTGCTTGGCCGTCGCCTCGATGATGCGGAGGTTGGCCTGGTGCGGAATGAGGAGATCGATGTCCTTGCCAGTGAGCTTGGCGCCATCGAGCGCGCGGTCGCAGGCGTCCGCCATGGAGCGCACCGCGTGCTTGAAGACCTCGCGCCCGGCCATCTTCACGAAGTGGCTGCGGTCGTTGAGCACTTCCTCGGTGAACGGCTGGCAGGCGCCTCCCGACGGCCGATAGAGCAGATTCGCGAGCGTGCCGTCGCTCCGCATGTAGGCGCTGAGGAGGCCCCGCTGGTGTTTGGCGCGGCGGAGCACCGCGGCGCCAGCGCCGTCACCGAAGAGGACGCAGGTCGAGCGATCCTGCCAATCGATGATCGAGCTCATCTTCTCGGAGCCAACGACGAGGACTGTCTCCGCGGTACCCGTGGCGATCATGCCTTCCGCTACGGTGACGGCGAAGATGAACCCAGCGCACGCCGCGCCGATGTCGAAGGCGGCGGCCCGCGTCGCACCAAGTTCGGCCTGGAGATCGACGGCGGTGGCGGGCAGAAGTCGATCGGGCGTGGCCGTGCTGAGGACAATCGCATCGATCTCGCCAGCGCTGACACCGGCGCGGTGCATTGCCTTACGAGCCGCGGCGGCGGCCATGGAGGTCGTCGACTCGCCGTTGCGCGCGATGTGGCGCTGCTTGATACCCGTGCGCTCGGTGATCCACTCGTCCGTGGTTTCGATGCCAATCTTCGCGAAATCGAAGTTCGTCATCACGGCTTCCGGCAGACCGCGGCCCGTGCCGGCGATCGACGCGATCGGTCGCTTCATGCGGCCTCTCCTTCGCCCGCGACTGACTGCAGTCCGCGGCCGATGTGCTCATTCATGTGAGACTCCACGGCGCGGACCGCCGCGCGGATCGCGTTCTTAATGGCTCGGGGCGACGACTTGCCGTGTGAGATGATGCTCACTCCCCGCACGCCGAGAAGAGGAGCGCCGCCATGCTCGGAGTAATCCAGGTCCTTGAGCGCGGCCGTTAGGCGCTCCGGCTCGACGCCTGCCTTCTGGAGTATACCAAGCATCATGGGTGCGACGGCCTCGTAAAACTTGAGGACGACGTTGCCGACGAATCCGTCGCAGATGACGACGTCGATCGGACCCCGGTCGCAGCGTCCGGCTGGGAGATCGCGACCTTCGACGTTACCGATGAAATTGAGGCCGGATTCGCGGAGAAGCTCATGCGCCTCCTTCACCACCGCATTTCCCTTCTCCGGCTCCTCGCCGATGCTGAGCAGCCCCACCGCCGGATTGGTTCGGCCAAGGATGTCTTCGGCGTACACGGCGCCGAGGCGAGCGAATTGGGTGAGCTCGTCGGCGGAGCAGTCCACGTTCGCGCCGGAATCGAGAACGACGACGGGCTGCCGCGCCGTGGGAAAGATCGTCGCGATCGCCGGGCGCTTGAGGCCTTCGTGCAGCTTAAGGATGATCATCGACGCAGCCATCTGCGCCCCCGTGTTGCCGGCGGAGACGAAGGCGTCGGAGTTGCCCTCCGCCTGCAGCTTGAGGCCGACGATCATCGAGCTATTTGGCTTGCTGCGGACCGCGGAGCCGGGTTTGTCGGTCATCTCGATGATGTCCGGCGCCTCGACGATCTCGATGCGTTCCCGCCTAACGCCGCGGCCCGCCTGACCGGCAAAGTCGCCGGCGAGGAGCGTTCGCAGCTCGCTTTCGATGACGTCCGTCTGGCCTACGAGCTGAATCGTGTGCCCGGGATCGAGGTCGGCGAGAGATTGGAGCGCGCCGGCGACGGTCGCCCGAGGGGCGAAGTCGCCGCCCATGGCGTCCAACGCGATCCGAGCCAAGGCTACGATTCCCGCGCTGCGACCCGCTGCTCACCCGCGTAATAGCCGCACTCCGCGCAGACGTGGTGCGGGCGCTTCATTGCCTGACACTGCGGACACTTCTGGAGCGCGATGGCGGGCGCGGTCTTGTGGGTATTGCGCGCGCGCTTCTTACGCTTCGAGGTACGTCTCTTCGGAACGGCCATGGGGAGAGCGGAGGTTAGAGAATCAATAAGTCTGTAAGACGCCGGTGATCAGCGGGTCTTGCCGCCGCCACTGCGTCGCTTCTGCTTCGTCTGCTGCGCCGGTGCATCCATCTCGTTCGCGGACGCGAGGGACCGGAGTGCGTCCCAGCGCGAGTCGGCGCTGACCTGCGGGGGACAGCCACAATCGCCAGCGTTGAGATCCGCGCCACAGGTGGGACAGAGCCCCTTGCAATCTTCCTTGCAGAGCAGAAATCCGGGCACCGCGAGGAGCCATGCTTCGCGCACCGCCGGCCGCAAATCGATGTCGTCAGCGCGGGGATCGAGCGGATAGACGTCCGGATTGTCGGCCTCCTCGTCGTCGGCCTCGACGAAGATGATGTGCTCCTCGCCGGTCACGTGCGCCGTGGCGTCGTTGAGGCAGCGGCGACAGGGCATGACGATGTCGCCTTCGATCCGGCCGTGCCAATAGTAGCGCCCGGCGCCGGCGTTGGAGAGCCGTCCCGTGACGCGGAGGGGCCCCGAAGGCCTGGGGTCCTGATCCTGCCAGATCGCGTCGTCGGGGGCCAAGGTGCCATCGACGGCAACTCCGTGGTGCTCGAGTGAGCGAATGTCAAAGGACAGCATAGCCGGGAAAACTACCCGCGCGGTGCTCGAGTTACAAGTCGCTCTACCGACAGAGTTTAACTGCGGTCCATAGCTATTAGTCGGTAGCTATCAGGGAGCTCTGAACGAAGCGTTGATGGGATGAAAAGCAGATTCCTCGTCGCTTCGCTCTTCGGGATGACAGCTTGTCATCATTCGCAAATAGCTATGGACTATGGACTGTTAGCTCTAAGAAGCAGCGATCAGCTCAGCCTCGCTGAAGAAGAAGCGCGCTTCGCGAGCGGCGTTCTCGTCGCTGTCGGACGCGTGGATAGCGTTCCTCTCCTTCGATTCAGCAAACAGCTTCCGGACCGTGCCTTCAGCCGCCTCCTTCGGATCGGTCGCGCCGATTGCCGTGCGCAGAGCGGCAACGGCATCGCGCTTCTCGAGCACCATCGGCATTGAAGGGCCCGATGTCATGAACGTGACGAGCGAGCCGTAGAAGGGCCGCTCGCGGTGGACTGCGTAGAACTCCTTGGCCTGCGCGTCGGTGAGGTGCATGACGCGCGCGGCACGGATTCGAAAACCCTGCTGCTCGAGATGGGCGATGATCTTCCCCGCCTTTGCGTTCCCAAAGGCGTCGGGCTTGATGATGGTGAGCGTGTAATTGCCGGCCATTGAAGTTGGAGCTCAGGGTGCGATGAGTTTGCGAACGATGTCGCCGCGGGTGAGAAATCCGACGAGCCGTCCGCCGCGAACCACGGGCACACGCTCGACGTCCTTGTTGGTCATGAGCGCCGCGACGTCGGCGAGGGACTGCTCCGGCGCGACGCAGAGTACCTGACGGGTCATGACGTCGCGCACGGTGCGGCGTCCGTGCGCGCTCGGCGGGGTGAAGCGAGCGCTCGCCGCCGCGAGCGTGGTCGACATGAAGTGCCGCATCAGCTCGCGTTCGCTGAGCAGGCCGAGCAGGCCACCTTCCTCGTCCACGACGGGGAGCGCACTGAGTCCTGCCGAAAGCATCTCGCGTGCTGCCTCGCGGAGGGGCATCTCGGGTGTCGTCGTGCGCGGCCGCTCCGTCATGAGATCACGTACGGTGAGCTCCTCAGGCAGCGTGAACTCATCGAGCGCGGCGATGGCGGCGACGGCGGTCGCATCGGGCGCCGAGTGAATGGAATCGACGACTTCCCGACGCGCGAGGAGACGTGCGAAGGCGCGAACGAGCTGCAGGTGCCTCGCTGCCTCACGAGGTGGTGCGACGACGAGCACGACAACGCGGGCGCTCGGATCGTCGTGCTGCTCGCCGCGCACAATCGGTTCCGCGGCGACACCGATTGCTACACGAAGGGCACCGACCGCCTCCGCCCGATAGTGCATCAGAAAGGCGCGTCCGCCGACAGTGATGACGTCCTCGTTGCGTGATTCGTCGATGCGGCGCCGCAGTCTGGCGGCGTCCCGAATCGCGGAGGTTGCCTCGATGCACTGGAGCAGTGCCTCACTCGCCTCGGCGAGTGTGCGCGCCCGGAGCGGGACGACGACGCACTCGACCGAGACGAAATCGCTGAGCTTCACGCGCGGAGAGGTCACCCGTCAGGTGAGGCGCTGTCGCAGAAGATCGACGAAGTCCTTCGGTCGCTTTGCGACGCCCATTCCGGCCTGCTCGAAGGCCGCAATCTTATCGGCTGCCGTGCCGGCTGAACCTGAAATAATTGCGCCGGCGTGGCCCATGCGGCGGCCCGGAGGCGCGGTCTGGCCAGCGATGAAGCCAACCACGGGTTTCTTCATCTTCTCCTTGATGAAGCGCGCGGCTTCCTGCTCGTCAGTACCACCGATCTCGCCCATCATGGCGACTGCTCGGGTGCCTGGGTCGGCCTCGAACGCGGCGAGGCAATCGATGAAGTTCGTGCCGTTGATCGGATCGCCGCCGATACCGACGCAGGTAGACTGGCCGAGTCCAGCGCGCGTGAGTTGATACACGACCTCGTACGTAAGCGTGCCCGATCGGCTGACGACACCGATGTTGCCTGGCGTGCAGATGCGTCCCGGAATGATCCCAACCTTCGATTTGCCGGGCGTGATCAACCCGGGACAGTTCGGTCCGATGAGTCGGGCGCCGTGTTCCTTCGCGAACGGGTAGACGCGCGTCATGTCGAGAACGGGCACGCCTTCCGTGATGGCGACGATGAGCTTGATACCCGCGTCGGCCGCTTCCATGATCGCGTCGGCGGCGAACATGGGCGGAACGTAGATCACCGAGGTGTTGGCGCCCGTCTCACGCACGGCTTCGGAGACGGTATCGAAGATGGGCACCGAGTTTTCGAACTTCTGACCGCCCTTCCCCGGAGTGACACCGGCGACGACCCGGGTGCCATACTCCATCATCTGCTTGGCGTGGAAAGAGCCGTCGCGTCCCGTAATGCCCTGGACGAGGAGCGTCGTGGTGTTGTCGATGAAGATGCTCACGCGGCCTTGCCTCCCTTTGCCAGCTCGACCGCGCGCTTCACCGCGTCGTCCATGTCCGTCATTGCCGAGAATCCATTTTCCTTGAGAATCTTGACCGCAATTTCCTCGTTCGTCCCCGTGAGACGGATGACGATGGGCACCTTGAGCGGGTTCTGTTTCGTGGCGGTGACGATGCCGTTCGCGACGTCGTCGGTGCGCGTGATCCCGCCGAAGATGTTGAAGAGAATCGCCTTCACATTCGGGTCGCTCGTGATGATGCGGAGCGCGTTCACCACCTTCTCCGGGTTCGACGAACCACCGATGTCGAGGAAGTTCGCGGGCGCGCCGCCGTAGTATTTGACGAGATCCATTGTGGCCATCGCGAGGCCCGCGCCGTTCACGCAGCAGCCGACGTCCCCGTCGAGCTTGATGAAGGTGAGGTTCGCGTCCCGTGCCTGCACCTCACTCGGCGCCTCGGCCGTCGGGTCGCGCAGCGCGACGATGTCGGGATGCCGATCGAGCTCATTGTCGTCGATGACCATCTTCGCATCGAGCGCGACGACATCGCCGTTAGGCGTGGTGACGAGGGGATTGATCTCGGCGAGTGAGCATCCACTCTGCATGAACGCCGTATAGAGTTGCTGCATGATCTTTCCAGCCGCGCGCACCCGCTTCACGTCGTCGTAGAGAAAGAAGCCGAGTTCCGTCGCCTGGAAGGGGAGGAGCCCGTACCGCGTGTCGACGGGCAGCTTGAGAATCTTCTCCGGAGTCGACGCGGCGACCTCCTCGATGTCGATCCCGCCGGCTGGACTCACCATGAACACGGGGCGCTTCGCGGCGCGATCGACGATGATGCCGACATACGCTTCGGAGGCGATGTCCGCCGCCGGCGTCACGAGGACTTGATGAACCGTAAGTCCCTTGATCTGCATGCCAAGGATCTTGCTCGCGATCGACTTCGCCTCCTCGGGCGACTTGGCGAGCTTCACACCGCCCGCCTTGCCTCGTCCTCCGGCGTGCACCTGCGCCTTGACCACCACCGTGCCGCCGAACTCACGGGCGATCGCCTGGGCCTCGTCAGGCGTCGTCGCGACGCGCCCGGGTGGAATGGGAACGCCGGCCCGGCGCAGGATGTCTTTTGCCTGATATTCGTGAATGTTCACACGTGCTCCGCAGTCTCTGCCGTTGTCGTGATCGTCGTGCCTGCCTCACCCCGCACTGCTTCCCGCCCTTTCTCCAACGCCGTGATGATCGCGCGGCCGCCGGTGCGTCGCGCGAAATCGACGGCGGCGCGAATTTTCGGCGCCATGCTGCCCTCGCCGAAGGCGCCATCGCGATCCATCTGCACCGCCTCTTCGATCGTTAGGCGTGGCAGCGGCCGCTGCTCCGGCGTCCCCCAGTTGGCGTACACCGCGTCGACATCGGTGAGGATCAACAGGAGCTCGGCGCCGAGATCGCGCGCGAGTACCGCAGCCGCGAGATCCTTGTCGACGACGGCATCGAGCCCCTCCCAACCTAGTCGAGGATCGTCGTAAATGGGTGCCCCGCCGCCACCGCACGCGATCACCACTGACCCCGCGTCCAGCAATCGGCGGATGGACGCGAGCTCGTGGATCGCGAGCGGCCGAGGGCTGCCGACGACGCGGCGCGGCCGTCCATGGCCGTCTGCCTTGACGACGAATCCCTCACGCTCGAGCTCATCGGCGCGCTCCGCCGGCAGCTCGCGACCGATGAACTTCGTCGGGTTGCGCAGCGCAGGATCATTCGGATCGACGACGACCTGGGTGATGACCGTCGCGACATCGCGCGGCGTACCAGCACGGCGGAGCGCGTTGTCGATCGACTGCTGCACCATGTAGCCGATCCATCCCGCTGTGGCGGCGACGAGTACGCCGAGTGGAAGCGGAGGTGCATCGTACCGCGCGATCTCGTTGCGCACGAGCTCGTCCCCGACTTGCGGGCCGTTGCCGTGCACGACGCAGACATTCCATCCGGCACTCACGAGATCGACGATCGGGCCGAGGCTGGCGCGCGCATGCCGAAACTGATCGTACACGTTGGCGCGCTGTCCCGCCGGCGCCAGGGCGTTGCCGCCGAGCGCGATCACCGCCGTACCGGTCGTATCGTCGTTAGGCCGAGCAAGCCCGGTCATCGTGAACCGCTCCCTCCGATCACCTTCCCCAATTCGTCGAACGCCTGACCGAACGCGACCCAGTCACCGCGGCGAAGCGCTTCGCGCATACGGGCGTAGAGCGCAGCCGCGCGGGCGCGCAGATCCACGCCTGCTGGCGTGACCGCCGCCGGGGTGGTCGCTGGCAAGCTTCCGGCCAGCTGCGCCAACGAGGGAGCCGCTCGCGCGGTGTCGTTCATCAACAAGGAAACACTCAACAGCGCTGGCGCACTCTGCAGGCGCCACGAATACGTCGGCTGAGCGAACGCGATGCCGCCAGCGACGGGAATAGCTCGCACAGGACCACGCGCCACCGACGCATCGCGCGCGGACTGGTTCCGCGAGCTGTCGACGTCGCGCAGGCGATCGAGCACCGTCGACCACTTCGGTCCGAGCCGCGGCAGCTCGTACCAGACGGTCTGCCGCTCGGTGCCGCCAGTGCCGATGACCATTCCTCGTACCCGGTCCGCTGCATCGAGAAGAACGAGGCCGACCGCCGTTGCTCCTACCGGTGACATGGTGAACATCGGCACGCTGCCGGCGAGCGCGCTGTCCGCGCCGTCGAGCGCGACGAGATGCCGCGGCACATCGCTGTCCGAGCGCGTCCCATAATCCGCGTAAGCCGCCGCCTGCGCGCTGAGACCATCGATCGGCGGCGGAATGCTCGCGCGCAGTACCGGGGGAAGGGTCGTCCACGGTACGAAGAGCGCCGGAAAGCGCTTGATCCACGTGAGTGCCGGCGGTCCGGGATTGGAATCGGCGACGACGTACGTCTCGCCGGTTGCCGCATAGATGATCGCCGTCGCCGCATGCTGAAAGTACGTGCGCTCGTCGCCGGCGACCTGCAGATGGCGGCTCAGCGGATACGCCGCGGACGCAGCATAGAGGTCGACGCTCCAGAACAGCGAGTCGCCGAGCACGATGGGCGTCACGACGGTGCCCTGAACGAAGAACGGCATCAACGTCGCGAGTCGCTCGCGCACGTCGCGGTGGGTGACGACCGTGGGATGCGGGCGAGGAAGGTCACTCGACGCCCAGCGGAGACGTTGGAAGCTCAGCGCATGCGCGAAACGAGAGGTGCCGCTCTCGATTGGCGCGCCGACGACGCGCGCCGACGAGTCGGACACGATGACAAAGCCGCGCGCGCCAGGAAATACGACGGCCGGCGCGAGCTGCATCTCGTCGTCGCCGCCGCGAACAGAAGGCGCGCGCACGATGCCCCCGCGGTCGTCGACGTCCCAGGCGAGCACGCGGGAGAGGCCGAAGGTCGCGCGGGTCGTGTCGCCAGCGCGCGGCGGACGCTCCGGCACGTCGGCGACGATGCCGCCCGCGGACGCGCGCCAGCCTAACGAGCCGACGTCGGCACGGGTGGTCGTCTCGAGCGCGCGCGAGATTGCGGGCGCGTCCCAGACGGCAACATTCCGCGCCGCCTCGGCAAGCGTCGGGAAGCCAAAAGTGCTATCGGCGCGGCGCACGAGATCCGTCGCGTAGGCGCGGCGGGAGTACGCCACGCGCGCGTTCTGATACGGCCGCTCACGGAGCGTGGCGTCCTGTTCCTCGGCGATACGCTCCCCGATGAACGGCGCGACCTCGCGGGTGAGCAGCGCGAGAACCATGATGCCGAGGATGGCCGCACCGGCGAGACGTCCCTGCCCCGTCCACCCAGACCACACGACGATGAGCGCCGCCCCCATCGTCGCGATCGAGAGAATCAGATTGCCAGGGATGAGCACTTTGTGATCGACGTAACCGAAGGCGCCATTGGGGCCGCTGCCGCTCGTGAGCAGATCGTACATGTCGAGCCGGAAGCTCCAGGCGAGAACGAGGAGCACGACGCCGGCCAGCACGGTGAGGTGACGGCGGACGTAGCCGGAGACGTAGAGCCGGCCGCGATCCCAGCGCAGGCTCGGAGTCAGCGCGTAGAGAAAGACGACAATCGCAGTGACGATGAGGAGCGCGATGAGCGTCCAGTAGTAGAGCGTCTGCTCGAACGGAAGCCAGTAGACGAAGAGGCCGAGGTCCGCGCCGAAGTACGGATCGGGCTCGTTGAAGGGGACGTTGTTGTACGCGGCGGCAAAGGTCGTCCAGTCGCTCGGTGGGAGGCTAAGGAGTCCACCAAGGAGGACGGAGACGACGACCACAGCGACCATGAGGTAGCGGCCGGAGACCTGCTCGCCGATCTCGAGATTCGCGACCTTGCGCGGGAGCACAAGCGAGACGACCGAATGCCGGACCGCGTAGAGATTAGCGAATACGAACAGTCCAGCGGCGAGGCCGGAGAGGAGCCGCATGACGACGATGTACCCGGCGCGTGCGCGCCAGAGGTCAGGCGCTCCGACGGCGTCAAACCACTCGTACTCGACGTAGATCTGAGCGACGGCGCGCGCCGCGAGGAGAAGAATCGCGGCGCCGGCGACAGCGAGGAGCACCCAGCGCCGTGTCGATCCCATCAGCGTGTCGTCACACGTGGACGCCCTGCGACCGTAGCCATCCCTCCATCTCGCCCTGGATCGCGGCCAGCCGCTGCTCGGACGACGCCTCGTAGCGCGCGACCAGAACCGGCTGTGTATTCGACGCGCGAATCAGGCCCCATCCATCCCCGAAGAGGACACGCACGCCGTCGACGTCGATGACGTCGTGCTCGGAGCGGAAATGTTGCACCGCCTTGTCGACGATGCCGAACTTTCGTTCCTCCGGTACCTCGAGGCGAATCTCCGGCGTCGAGACGAAGTTCGGGACGTCGGAGAGGAGCTGTCTCACTGTTTTCCCTGAGTCGGCGCAGATGCGGAGGAGACGGGCCGCGCCGTAGAGTGCGTCGTCGTGCCCGTAGAATCCCTCGCTGAAGAACATGTGGCCGGACATCTCCCCCGCGAGCGGGGCGTGTGTCTCCTTCATCTTGTCCTTGATGAGGGAGTGGCCGGTCTTCCACATGATCGGCTTGCCGCCGGCGCGCTGAATCGCGTCAGGAAGCGCCTGCGAGCACTTGACGTCGAAGATGATCGGTTGGCCGGCGCCGGTGCGAGCGAGCACGTCGCGCGCGTAGATGATCAAGATGCGGTCGCCCCAGACGATCTCGCCGCGATCGTCGACGACACCGATGCGATCCGCGTCGCCATCGAAGGCGATGCCGATCTCGGCGCCATCCTTCTTCACGGCGGCGATGAGATCCTCGAGATTCTCCGGGACCGTCGGATCGGGGTGGTGATTCGGGAAGGTGCCATCGCTCTCGCAAAAGAGTCCGCGGCCGGTAAGACCCAGCTTCTGAAAGAGCGCGTCAGCGACAAGGGCGCCAGCACCATTGCCGCAATCGTACACGGCTTTGATCCGTCTCGAGAGCTTGCCCACTCGACGAACGATGTCGTCGATGTAGCGATCGATAACGGCCTCGTTATGCACCTTTCCCTTCGCGCCGCCGCCCCGGTTCGCGGCGCCGCTACTGATGATCTCGTACAGGTGCTGGATCTCGGCGCCATGCATCGAGCCCTTGCCGAGCGATAACTTGAATCCGTTGTACTCCGGCGGATTGTGCGATCCCGTGATCTGGATGCCTCCGATGACGTCGAGATGGTGGAGGCTCCAGTAATTCAGCGGCGTCGGTACGACGCCAATATCCGCGACGTCCACTCCGGCCGATGTCAGCCCCTCGACGAGTGCGTCCCGGAGCTCGGGGCCGCTCGGGCGGTTGTCGCGGCCGACGGCGATCGTGCCGACGCGCTCACCGTTCGCACCCCGCCCCTTCTCGCGGAGGTAGGCTGCGTACGCGCCGCCGATGGCGCGCGCCGCCTCGATCGTGAGGTCACGACCGACGATGCCGCGAATGTCATACTGCCGGAAGATCCCCGCTGCGACGGCCATGCAAGTCCCGAGTTGAAAATCTTTGAACGGCCTGGCAGTGGCGCCGGCCGACGCCTGTCAGCGGCGGAGCACTACGGGTCCCGTGGATCCGCCGCCAACCGCGTACGGCGCGACCCGCGCGGGCGACCGGAGCTGCGGCCGACCGGCCCACGTGAGGCGCACCACGTAGTCCGGCACAATACCGAGTATCAGGAGCAGCAGTACCGTCGCCACGAGAACGAACCGCGTCAAGCCTCCCGCCCGTGCCGGAAGAGTGAGCCCTTCCAGGCGCGGACGCATGAACATCACGCGAATGACATACAGGTAATACCCTGCCGAAATCACGGTCGTCAGCACGAGCACCACGACGAGCAGCGTCTGGGGCGTATCAGATTGCAGCGCCGCCTGAATCACGTACCATTTGGCGAAGAACCCAGCACCGCCGAAGATCGGGAAGCCGAGCAGCGCGAGCATGAGCACGGCCATGCCGAATGCGGTCCAGGGCCGGACGCTCCAGAGCCCGGCAAGCTCGTCGAGGCGAACGGTGCCCGCACCCGTGCGCGTGAGCGAGCTGACGACCGCAAAGCAGCCAAACGTCGCCAGCGTGTAGATGAGCAGATAGAAAATCAGCGCCGATGCGCCCTGCGTCGTTCCCGCCGCAAGCGCGACGAGCAGATACCCCGCATGCCCGATACTGGAGTACGCGAGCATGCGCTTGATGTTCTGCTGCCAGAGTCCGATCGCGTTGCCGACCACCATGGTCGCGATCGCGAGCATGACGACGGCCGGGTGCCACGCGTTGAAGGCGGAAGGAAATGCCTCGAGCCAGGCGCGGAGGAAGGCGGCAAAGGCCGCCGTCTTCACTGTCGCCGCCATGTACGCGGTGATCGGCGACGGTGAGCCGTCGTAGACGTCCGGCGCCCACATGTGGAACGGCACCGTCGCCACCTTGAACCCGAAGCCGATGAGCAGCATCGCGATGCCGATCACGAACAGCGGACCGCCGCCGTTGTTCGCGAGCGCGCGCTCGCCGATGAGCTCGAGGTTGGTCGCGCCCGTGGCGCCATAGACGAGCGCGATGCCATAGAGCAGAAAGGCGGTCGAGAACGCACCGAGGAGGAAGTACTTGAGTGCGCCTTCTGCCGATCGGATGCTGCGTCGATTGATTCCCGCGAGCGCATACACCGAGATCGACATCAGCTCGATGCCGAGGAAGACGATCATGAGATCGCGGGCGGCGGCGAGAAGCATCATGCCTGACGACGCCAGAAGCACGAGCACATGCGTCTCGGGGGCCGTGATGAACTCCCGGTCATTGTCATCGATCAGGAGCATCAACGTCAACAACGTGCCGAGCAGGATGACGACGTCGACCATCCACCGGTAGTTGTCGACGGCGATCGGTCCCGGTCCGGCTCCGTAACCAGCGATGAGGAAGTAGATCACCGCCGCCATCGCCAGCAGCGTGACGACGATGCTCGCCCACCCGACGACGCGCTGTCGTGACGGACTGTCCGGCCGCCAGGCGGCGGCGACAACGAGAATCATCGCGCCGACGATCAGCACGAGATCGGGCGTCAACGCCGCCGTCAGCTGAAGCGGTTGGGCCAGATCGAAGACAGACGGAAGGGCGAGACTCATCGCGTGCCCTCCCGCGACATAACGACGCGCGAGGGCGATGCGGCCCGGCCCTGCACGACGGTCACGAATCGCTCAGCGGACAGCTGCATGCGACGGAGTACCGGAGCGGGATAGACACCGAGCCAGATAATCGCAACGACGAGCGGCACCATGATGAGCAGCTCGCGCGGATTCAGGTCGGCGAGGTGCTCGTTCTCCGGCTTCGTGAAGGCGTTGAAGAGAATTCGCTGAATTGCCCAGAGGAGATAGGCGGCAGCGAAGATCACGGCCGTGGTCGCGATCACCGTGAAGATCGGCACCGTCTTGAACGAGCCGACGAGCACGAGGAACTCACCAATGAAGCCGTTGGTGCCGGGGAGGCCGATGCTGCTCAACGAGACGAGCGTCAGCAGCGCGGCGAACATCGGCACGACACGCGCGATACCGCCGTACGCCTCGATCAGTCGCGAATGGCGCCGCTCGTAGATCATGCCGATGAGAAGAAAGAGCGCGCCGGTGGAGATACCGTGATTGATCATGACCATGAGCGCGCCCTGCACGCTCTGCACGGTGAGCGCGAAGATACCGAGCATCACAAAGCCAAGGTGGCTCACCGACGAATAGGCGACGAGCTTCTTGAAGTCGGTCTGCACCATCGAGACGAGCGCGCCGTAGACGATGCCGATCACCGCGAGGCCGAGGATGATATTGCGGACCGTCTCGTTCATCGCCGCCGACGGGAAAAGCGGCACGGCGAATCGCAAAAAGCCGAAGGTGCCGAGCTTAAGCATGATGCTCGCCAGCACCACCGACCCGGCGGTCGGCGCCTCGACGTGAGCGTCGGGGAGCCACGTGTGGAACGGGAACATCGGCACCTTCACGGCGAAGGCCATGAAGAAGGCGCCGAAGAGCCAGAGGGCCGCCGTCGGAGACACGACGACGTTCTGGAGGATGTAGTCGTAATTGAACGTGGGAATGCCGGTGGCCGGATTTTTCGCCGCCAGCCCCAGGTACACGATGGCGGCGAGCATGAGCATCGATCCGACCATCGTGTAGATGAAGAATTTCAAGCTCGCGTACAGCCGATTCTCACCACCCCAGATGCCGATGATGAAGTACATCGGTACGAGCATGACCTCCCACATCACGTAGAAGAGAAAGAGGTCGAGGCTCATGAACACGCCGAGCATCCCCGTCGTGAGGACGAGCATGAGGGCATAGAAGCTGTGCGCGCGGGTGCGGATGTACGTCCAGCTGCCGAGCGACGCGAGCACCATGATGAGCGTCGTCAGCAGAATCATCATCAACGCCATGCCGTCGATGCCGATCGTGAATCGCACGCCCCACGACGGGATCCACGCGGTGTCGACAGCGAACTGCCACCGGCCGTCGGCGGGGTCGAACGCCGGCCAGAGGCCCAACGACACGATGAATTCGACGATGAACGTCACGAGGGCGATGACGCGCGCGGGGCTGGCGACACCGGTGGCGATCTCGTCGACCGCAGTCCGTGGGTCGACGCCAGCTCGCGCCGCCGCCGACTCTTCCGGCGCCGCTCGCGGTGACGCGCCATCGTCTCGGCCGCCTAACGCACCCTGCAGCCAGATGGCCAGCGCACCGAGCAGCGGAATGCCGAGCAGCGCCGGGAGGATCCAGCGGTCGTAGCCGACCGAAGTCAAAAAGCCGTTCATGATCACCGGATCGTGAAAGCGCCGAGCACGAACAACACGCCGACAACGAGCACCCACGCGTACGTTCCGACCTGCCCCGACTGTAACTGCGACCCCACCCATCCGACGAACGACGGGATCTTCGTCCCGAAGAACTTCACCATGACGCCGTCGATGAGACCCTGGTCGATGCCTTCCGAGAGGAGATTGCGCGAGACGCCGACCGTCGGCTGTACCACGCCGGTGTCGTAGATCTCATCGACGTAATACTTGTTCACGAGCACGCGCTCGAAGCCTTCCTCCTGCTTGGCTTCGCGCTTCGGTACGAGCCGCTCCGGCTTGAGCATCGCCCAGGCGACGAGGATACCACCGATGGCGATGAGCACGGCGGCGCCGATGAGTGAATACTCAATCGTGGAGCTCGCCTCCACGGCGGCGCCGTGGGTGATGCGGAGCGTCGATTCGCCGACCACCGGCTCGAGCCAGTGATCGAGCACCCCGACGCGACCGATCGGAATCGATTCGGGCAGGTTCAGCCACCCGCCGATGACGCTCAACACACCGAGCACGAGGAGGGGTCCGGTCATGATCCACGGCGCTTCGCCGAGGAAATCCCGCTCCCGCTCGCCCGACCGGTTGGGCCCGAGGAACGTGTAGATGAGCATCCGCGTCATGTACACGGCGGTCATGAACGCTGCCGCGAGGCCGATGGCGTAGCACGCGTACAGGACGACGCTGCCGGGGATGCCTAACCAGTGCGCGTCGGCAAGCGTCGACTCACGTGCACGCAGGAAGACAGTGCCAAGGATGGCGTCCTTCGAGAAGAAGCCGGCGAAGGGAAAGATTCCCGCGATGGCGAGCGTTGCCGCGAGCATCAACCAGAAGGTCCAGGGCATGTATCGCCTGAGCCCTCCCATGTTGCGCATGTCCTGGGCGTCCTCGGCGCTGTGGGTCGCGTGATAGGCGCGGTGCATCGCGAAGATCACCGACCCCGAGCCGAGGAAGAGGAGCGCCTTGAAGAAGGCGTGCGTCACGAGATGGAAGACGCCCGACACGTACGCGCCGGAGCCGACGCCGATGAACATGTAGCCGAGTTGCGACACCGTCGAATACGCGAGCACCTTCTTGATGTCCCACTGCTTGAGCCCGATCGACGCCGCGAAGATCGCGGTCAGCGCGCCGATGACGACGACGGTGAGGCTGGCGACGGGCGACAACGAGAAGAGGAAGTTGCTCCGCGCGATGAGATAGACGCCGGCCGTGACCATCGTCGCGGCGTGGATCAGCGCTGACACCGGCGTCGGACCAGCCATGGCGTCAGGCAACCAGGTGTAGAGCGGAATCTGCGCGCTCTTTCCCGTGCAGCCAAGGAAGAAGAAGAGACAGATCCAGGTGACCACACTCGGTCCGAGCGCGGTGGCCTGCGCGCGGACGCCTTCGAATTCGAGCGTGCCGATATTCGCGAAGAGCATGAACATGGCGACAAGGAAGCCAAAGTCGCCGATGCGATTCATGATGAACGCTTTCTTTCCCGCGTCCGCGTTCGCCTTGTCGAGATACCAGAAGCCGATGAGCAAATACGAACAGAGACCGACGCCCTCCCATCCGACGAACATCACGGGATAGCTCGCGCCCATGACGAGCACGAGCATGAACGCGACGAAGAGGTTGAGATAGGCGAAGTAGCGCGGATAGCTCGGGTCGTCCTGCATGTACCCGACGCTGAAGAGGTGGATCAGCATCCCGACGCCGGTGATGACGAGAATCATCACCATCGAGAGCTGATCGAGCTGGAAGGCGGCGTCGATGCGGAGATCGCCAACGGGCATCCACTCGTAGTACCGCTGAACAAAGGGCGTGTGCAGCGCCGCATCGCCCGCGGCGCGCATGGCGATGAAAATCGCCACGGCCAGGCCGAAGGCGAGCACCATCACGCCGGGTCCGATGATAGTCGCCAGACCCGCAAAGCGGTGGCGCACGACGACGTGATGGTCGTCCCCGTGGGCGCCGCCGCCGGTGACGTCGTGTCCAGTGTGAGCTTCGTGACGCTCCTCAGCTGACGCGTGCGCGTCGTGGGGATGCGCGCCGGGGTCGTCGGGCCCCGCATGGTACGCGCTCATGATCGACAGCGCGCCGTTGATGACGAAGCCGAGGAGCGGCAGGAGTGGCAGCAGCCACATCCATCTGGCAACGGTGCCGGCAAGTGGGTGCGCGACGCCGGCCGCTTCCTGCAGGAGGGCGAACGATGCGGGAAGCATCAGCCTTTCAGGAGATTGATGTTCTGCAGATTCACCGTCTGCCGATGACGGAAGAGCGCGATGATGATCGCCAGTCCGACCGCGGCCTCCGCCGCCGCGACGGTCATGACGAAGAAGACGAACACCTGCCCGGCGACGCCGTACACCTGCGCAAACGCGACGAACGACAGGTTCACGGCATTGAGCATCAACTCGATGCACATGAAAACGATGATCGCGTTCCGTCGCGTGAGCACGCCGACGACGCCGATCGTGAACAGGACCGCCGAAAAGAACAGGGCCTCAGCGAGCATCGGCCGCCTCCTCCACCGCCGTTCTGCGTCTGCCTAACACGACCGCGCCGACGACGGCGGCGAGCAGCAGCACGCTCGTCACCTCGAAGGCAAGGAGATATTCGTTGAAGAGCGGAGCCGCGACCGGGGCGATGACTCCGGTGTACTGGATCTGTCGCGCGAGATAACCGGCAGGGATTGCCGGCTGCACGTGCGCGCGCGTGAGCGCGAAGATCTGCGCGAGCATCGCCACACCCACCGCTGTTGCCACCAACTTCCATCCCCGACCACGCGCATCCGCCACATCGCTCGGATCGCCGAGGTTGAGCAGCATGATAACGAAGAGGAAAACGACCATGATCGCGCCAGCGTACACCAGCACCTGGATCGCTCCGATGAACTGCGCGTCCATCATGACGTAGAGCGCGGCGAGCGCGAACATCGTCGTCACGAGCCACAGGGCGGCGGCGACGGGACTTCTCCGGGTCACGAACAGGAGCGCCGCGATGATGGCGACGATGCCGAAGACGTAGAAGTTGAAGGTGTAGAAGAGCGGAAGCGTGGGTTGCACGTCACTCCCCCTTGGGATCGGCGGGATCCCACATCTCGCATACGGGATGCGTCTGCGACATCAGGCGCTCGAGATCATAGACGAACCCTTCGCGGCTGTACTCGGAGTTCTCGAAGTGCCGGCCGACATGAATGGCCTCTTCCGGGCAGACTTCCTGACAGTAGCCGCAGAAGATGCAGCGGAACTCGTCGATCTCGAAAAGCAAGGGATAGCGATTGCCCTGCTCGTCCTCCCCCGGCACCAGCTTGATGCAGTTGGCGGGACAGACCGTCGGACAGAGCCCGCAGGCGACGCATTTGGCTTTTCCGTCTTCCGTCGTCAGCATCCGGTGCGTTCCACGCCACCGCGGCGAGAGCGCCCATTTCTCTTCCGGATACTGAATCGTCACCTTGTCCTGAAAGAGATGCTTCAGCGTGACGGCCATGCCACTCAACGTCGCGCGGACATAGCTCGTCCCCGCGATCGGACGTTCGAGAACTTTCACACCGATAGCCATCAGTCGCCCGCCTCCGCGGGAGAATAGCGCGCGCGATCGAGCGCCGCACGCCGCAGCTTCTGCAGGTTGCGCCGGTCGAGCCGTGAATACGCGGGGCTCACGATGCGCCCACGGTCCAGGATCAGGAACACGACCGCGAGCACGATGATGTTGAGTACGAGCAGCGTCGCACCGAACTGCCACGAGCCGCGGACGTAGCCGAAGTAGCTGAGCCCGAGGATGGCGCCGGCCATGACGATGATGTACGCGAGCGCGAGTGGCAGCATCACCTTCCAGCCAAGCGCCATCAGCTGATCGTAGCGGAAGCGCGGCAGGGTCCACCGCACCCACATGAAGAGGAAGACGAAGAGGAGAATCTTGATCATGAAGACGACGAACGTCGCGATCGACGCCGCAAGGCTGTGCGCGTAGTTGTCCCAGAGTGTGAACGGGATGTCCCACCCGCCGAAAAACAGCGTCGTCATCAACGCGCTCGCCGTCACCATGTTCGCGTACTCGGCAATGAAGAACATGGAGAACTTCATCGCGCTGTACTCGGAGTGATAGCCGGCGATGAGCTCCGACTCGGCTTCTGGCAGATCGAACGGCAATCGGTTCGTCTCCGCGAACGCCGAGATCATGAAGATGAAAAACGCGAACGTGCAGCCGAAAAAATTCCACGCCAACCGCCACGACCCGGTCGTCTGCTGCTCCACGATCGCGCTCAACGAGACATTCCCCGCGAGAAGAAGCACCGGGATTGTCGACATGCCCATCGCGATCTCGTAGGAGACCATCTGCGCGCTCGACCGGAGGCCGCCGAGCAGCGAGTACTTGTTGTTCGACGACCAGCCGGCGAGGACGATCCCGTAGACACCTAACGAGGAGATCGCCAGAATGTACAGGAAGCCGATCGGGAGCGGCGCGATCGCCATGTCGACGAGTCCCCATCGCGAGTACCACGGCGAAGCGAAAGGGATCACCGCGAGCGTCATCAGCGCCGGAATGAAGGAGAGCGCGGGCGCCATCACGAACAGCGGCTTGTACGCTGCCGCCGGATACGTCTCCTCCTTCATGATGTTTTTGAGACCGTCGGCCGCCGGCTGAAGCAGCCCGCCGGGCCCGACGCGGTTCGGACCAAGCCGGTCCTGCACCCAGGCGGCGACCTTGCGCTCGGCAAGGGTGAGCATCGCTACGCCCACGAGATAGATGGTGAAGATCGCGATGATCTTCACGATCGTGAACAGCAACCATGCGCCAAAATGCTCGGGGCCTGGCGTGATGGCGAGCGGCTGGACCGGGGTCGCCGCCTGAAGGAGCGCGAACGCAGGCGTGATCATGCGGACGCCTCTGCCAGTGCCCCGGCGATGAGCGCACCCTTCTGGCCTAACGTGTCGTACGACAAACCCGCGAACTCGGGACGGGCCGAGGCGAGCGCCGCAAAGATATCACTCGGAAGCCCGCCGCCGATCGCTGCGCCGCCTAACGCGGCAAGGAGATCGGCGAGCACGAACCAGCCCGGTCGCGCGAACCCTGGCGCGGCCTTCGCCTGGCGGTACCGCTGAACGCGACCGCGCAGATTGGTGAACGTGCCGTCCTCTTCGCTCATGTTCGCGATGGGGAGCACGACGGAAGCGGCGTGGCGGGCCCAGAACGGCAGCGTCGTGCCGACGACGATCGTCGCTCCCGCCTTCGCCGCGCCCGAAGCGTCTTCGCCAACAAGCTCTTCATCCGCGACGAGGAGCACGTCGCCAGCGCCGAGGCGCTCGAGGGGCCGCTCACTCCGAGTGAAGCCGAGTAACTCGGCGCCGCGGACGTTGGCGGCGCGATCGGCGCGAAGCGCCAGATCTTCCACTCCGGGCAGCGGCGCCTCGGTGCCCGTCTGCACGCGGAAGGCACCAGCGCCGCCGGTTCGCCGCGCGATCTCGGAGAGAAGGAAGAGTGCCTCGTTGGACAGCATCGGCGAGGCGAGCACGAAGACGCGTTTACCGGCCATGAGGCGGGATGCGTCCGCGAGCGCGCGCTCCCAATCGCAGCCGGCGAGGGTCGCTCCCTGCCGCACCATCGGAACGTCGACCCGGTCGCGACGGTTCAGCCAGCGATAGTTCAGCCGGCCGTGGTCGCACATGAAGTACTTGTTGACGTCCTCGTTAGGCCGCGGCCGCATCCGGACGACGGTGTTGTCGCGCGCCTCGATGATGATGTTGCATCCCTGGGAACAGTTCGGGCAGATCGAACCGGCGCGATCGAGCTCCCACGCGCGGGCCTTGTTCAACGCGTCCTTCGAGAGCAGTGCGCCGACCGGACAGAGCTCGATCACGTTCCCGGCCCACGGGTGGATCATGTCCTCACCCTCGAACTTGCCGATCACGGCCCGATCGCCGCGCTCAGAGACGTTGAGGATTGGATGATGTACAACATCGTCCATAAAACGGACGCAGCGCGTGCAGAGGATGCATCGGTTCGCGACGTAAATGACGTCACCCCCGAAATCTTCGACGGGATTGAATCGCTTCGGCTCCCGGTACCGTCCCTCCGCCCGACCTTCCTGAAACGTGTAGTCCTGAAGCTCGCACTCGCCCGCCTGGTCACAGATGGGACAGTCGAGCGGGTGGTTGATGAGAAGCATCTCGAGCACCCCCTGGCGTGCCTCGAGCGCCTTCTCGGTATGAACGCGCACCACCTGCCCTTCGGCAACGGCGGTCGCGCACGATGGCGCGAGCTTCGGCGCCTTCTCCACCTCCACGAGGCACATGCGGCAGACGCCGGCCACGGGCAGCCCCGGATGGTAGCAGTAGTGCGGAATGAGCACGCCCGCCGCCTTCGCCGCCTCGAGGATCGATGTCCCCGCCGGCACCGACACGGGGCGCCCCTCAATCGTTAGGTTGACCGTCTGC
>DATEPP010000205.1:0-1094 GCA_035273165.1 Gemmatimonadaceae bacterium | reverse complement strand
CCACCCTCGCGGATGGCGAAGCGGAGCTGCTCCTCCATGGCGATCGGCGTGATCAGCTCGATCGTCATCTGGATGTTGTCGCCCGGCATGACCATCTCGGTTCCGGCCGGCAGCTCGACGTTACCCGTCACGTCCGTCGTGCGGAAATAGAACTGCGGGCGATACCCCTTGAAGAACGGCGTGTGGCGGCCGCCCTCTTCCTTCGTGAGGACGTACACCTCGGCCTCGAACTTCGTGTGCGGCGTGATCGAGCCGGGCTTCGCGAGCACCATACCGCGCTCGATGACGTCCTTTTCGATGCCGCGCAGGAGCAGACCGACGTTGTCGCCCGCCTCGCCCTGATCGAGCAGCTTGCGGAACATCTCGACGCCCGTGACGACCGACTTCTTGTCCGAGCCGAAGCCGACGAGCGCGACTTCCTCACCGACCTTGATCTTGCCGCGCTCGATACGCCCCGTCGCCACCGTGCCGCGGCCCGTGATCGAGAACACGTCCTCGACCGGGAGCAGGAACGGCTTGTCCGTCTCGCGCACCGGCTGCGGGATGAACGAGTCGAGCGCGTCGTACAGCTCCTGGATCTTGTCCACCCACTGCTTGTCGCCCTTGAGCGCGTTCGACGCCGAGCCACGAATCACCGGCGCTTCATCACCGGGGAATTCGTACTTGCTCAACAGCTCACGCACCTCGAGCTCGACGAGATCGAGCAGCTCGGGATCGTCGACGAGATCGCACTTGTTGAGGAAGACGACGACCTGCGGCACGTTCACCTGACGGGCGAGCAGGATGTGCTCGCGCGTCTGGGGCATCGGACCGTCGACGGCGCTGACGACCAGAATTGCGCCGTCCATCTGCGCCGCACCCGTGATCATGTTCTTCACATAATCCGCGTGCCCTGGGCAGTCGACGTGCGCGTAGTGCCGCTTGGCGGTTTCGTATTCGACGTGGCTCGTCGCGATCGTGAGGATCTTCGTCGCGTCACGACGACCCTGCGATTCCGAGGCCTTGGCCACCTCGTCATACGGGACGTACTTCGTGCCCCACCCCTTGTCCGCCGACACCTTGGTCAGCGCCGCGGTGAGGGTCGTCTTCCCGTG
>DATEPP010000204.1:0-10834 GCA_035273165.1 Gemmatimonadaceae bacterium | reverse complement strand
CGGACAGCATCGTCACGGTCCCCCTCGATCAGTTCTATCACGCCCGGCAGGATCCTCAGCGTGCGCTCAAGCTACTGCAGACGAAGAGTTCGGCCGATCTGTTGACGGTCGCGCGCGCGCTCGAGCGGGCACGACTCGCCGAGCGGCTGGGCCAGCGAGATCGCGCGGTCGAAGAGTATGCCCGCGTCGCCGATCTCTGGCGGAACGCCGACGCGCCGCAGCTGCGCGACGCACGCGACGAGGCACGCTCCGCGCTGCAGCGTCTCGATGCCGATGGGCGCTTGCGCGGCGAGCTCACGCACCGCTAGGACTGGCGAACCGCGCCAAAAGCTGCAGCATACACCTGTCCACGATGCTGTCACTCGCACGACTGGAATCGACGGGAGGTTGAAATGTTCCTCGGACTCGCGCTCGTACTCTTCGTCATCTGGATTCTCTGCCTGCTGGTCTTCAAGGTGACGGTCGCGGCGATTCATCTCCTCATCATCATCGCGGTGATCGCGTTCATCGTGCACTTCGTTCGCGGACGCTCGGCACCCACGCCATAACGCGCCCGCCAGCACGCCGCCGATGTCGGCCGGACTCGAAGAGCTTTCTGATCTGTTCGCGGGTCGCTATGCGGTCGAGCGAGAGCTCGGCCGCGGCGGCACGGCGACCGTGTACCTCGCGCGCGATCTGCGGCATCCGCGCAGCGTGGCCATCAAGGTCCTGCGCCCGGAGCTGGCGAGCGGCATTGTCATCGATCGCTTTCGGGCCGAGATCGGCATCGCGTCGGCGCTGAGCCATCCGAACATCCTGCCCGTCTTCGACAGCGGCGGATCGGACGACCGGTTGTACTTCGTGATGCCGTACGTGGAAGGCGATACGCTGCGGCAGCGGCTCAAAGAGGAGCGCCGGCTGGCGGTGCCGGATGCACTGCAGCTCGCGCGCGAGATCGCCGACGCGCTGGCGTATGCGCATTCGCGTGGCATCGTCCATCGCGACATCAAACCCGAGAACATCCTGCTCGTCGCCGGCCACGCCGTCGTGACCGACTTCGGGATCGCGCGCGCGATCGCGCAGGCGACCGACCTCAGGCTCACAGGGACGGGCATGGCGATCGGCACGCCTCAGTACATGAGCCCGGAGCAGGCGACGGGCGACCGGAACGTGGACGGCCGCAGCGACATCTACTCGTTAGGCTGCGTGCTCTACGAGATGCTCGCCGGGGGTCCGCCGCACGAAGGGGAGACGCCGCAGGAAGTCATCGCCCAGAAGCTGACGACTTCTCCGAAGTCGATCAGCACCAATCGACCGGACGTTCCGCGAGCGCTCGACCAGGCGATCGCGATGGCGCTCGAAGCAGAGCCGTCCAAGCGATACGCGACGGCCTCGGAGTTCGCGCAGGCTCTGGGCCGGCCGTCGCGCGCGCACCGCGCGCGACGGTTCGTGACGAGTCGCTCTCGCTGGTTCGCCGCCGGTGCGGTCGCGGGCGTACTCGCCATTACCGCCATCGCGGCGATGATGACACGCCCGCCGGCATTGGTTGGCCGCGATGGGCGGATCGGCGTCGCCGTGATGCCGTTCCGTGCCACCGCTTCGCAGAGCGCGTCGCTGAGCGAGGCGATCCCCGATCTTCTCTCCACCGCACTCGACGGCACGCCCGGCGTACGCGTCGCGGATCCGTGGACACTCTGGGGCGCTCTTCGTCCCAGGCCTAACGACGCACCGCGGAGTCCCGAGCCCCGCGAGGCCGAAGAGCTCGCGCGCCGCGCCGGCGCCTGCTGTTACGTGCTCGGTTCGATCGCGCAGCTCCCACCGGCTGTGGAAGTGTCGCTGCGCATCTATCGCGTCGGTTCGCCCGAGCCATGGAGCAGCTTCGCGACGAGCGGATCACCGGACAGTCTTCCCGCACTCGTGCAGCGGGTCGCCGTCGAGCTGATTCGACGATTCGCGGGCAACACGCAGGCGGCAGCGACGGGATCCGTCGAGCACCTCACGGACTCGCCCGAGGCGTTGAAAGCATGGCTTGGCGCGCGCGAGCTCCAGCGTCGCGGCCAGGTCGACAGCGCCGACGCCTCGATCTCGCGTGCCATCGCGCTCGATTCCACTTTCGTAATCGCGCTCATCGACGCGAGCGCGATCAAGTCGTGGGCGAGCTTCATGCGTGGGGAGCCGTACTCGAATCTTCGGCGATTGGCCGAGCGGGCGGTGCGCCTCTCCGACTCGCTGCCGGATCGTCAGCGCTCGCGGGCCCGGGCGATGCTGGCCGCCATCGACACGCGCGGACGCGACGCGGCCGATGCGCTCGATCGCATTCTCACGCGCGATAGTCTCGACCACCAGGCGTGGACGCTGCTCGCTTACGTGCGGACGGTGTACGGCTGGCAGTACGGCGCGACGGAGCGAGATGCCGTCGACGCGGTGGAGCATGCGTTGCGGCTCGACTCGACGAATGTGCCTAACCTCGCGAGCCGCGTGCATCTCGCCGTCGCCACGAACGACGTCGCGGAGGTGGAGCGACAGGTCGCGCGCGTTCGCGCGGTGGACAGCTCCTCGGCGATCGCGCGCGGTACGCTGCACGCGGTGGAAGCGGTTCTCGCGAGCGACGCCGCATTTCCAGCGCTGGCGGACCGGCTCGCGAGCGCGTCCACGCCGGACTGGATCGGCGTGCTCCGGGTGCTGCGCGAATTCCGGATGGACCGCGCCGAGCTGCTCGCCCAACGCGCGATGCGCGAGACAGGCGCTCCCCTCGCGCGCGTCGCAATGGGTGGGCTCGTTCAGCTCTACGCAGCCGAAGGGCGCTGGCGTCTCATCGATTCGCTGCGCCGCGCGCACCTCTTCGATCAGGTCACCAACTTCGACCGGTTGCTGCTCCGCGAAACCGTCGCCGCGGCGATCAGTGGCACTGTCGACGAGCAGCTCGGCCGCACAGCGGTTGCGACTCTCGCCGCGGGCCGATCCCCGGACAGTGCGCTCGCTCAGCTCGAGCGCCAACCGGTATGGCACGAAGGCTGGCTCATCGGCGCGTACCACGCCATGTACGGCGACACAGCGCTCGCGCGACGCTGGCAGATCGCGCTTCGCTCGCTGCCGCGCGGTGGGTCGCCAACGGAATACAATACGGCTCTCGGCGCCGACATCGAATCACGACTCGCCGCGCGCCGCGGCGACCGGAACCGTGCTCTCGAGGAAGCGCGGCGAGCCTACGCGCTCTGGACCGTGCACACCGAGAATCAGTTCGAGTTTCTTCCCGAGCCAGCGATCCGCTTCAATCTCGCGCTACTGCTGCGCGCCGCCCGGCAGCCGCACGAGGCGGTCGAGCTCTTTCGGTCGCTGGTGCCGCCGACGACGTGGATGGGCTATTACACGCCGCGCGCGGCCCTCGAGCTGGCGGAGCTGGAGGAGAGCAGCGGCGATCGCGCCAACGCGCGGCGGCACTATCTGATCGCTCTCAAGAGCTGGGAGCAGGGCGATACCGTGATCGCTCCGTACCGCGACCGCGCACGGCGCGGGCTGAGCCGAATCGGCAGTTGAGTCGTTAGGCTACTTGTAGCCACGCTTCAGGAGGAACTGGCCTGCTTTCGGGTAATACCGGCGGTCCGGAAGCTCCCAGCCCAGCGTATCGGCGAGGCGGTCGTAGGTGTTGAAGAGGAAGGCGACGTAGAACGCGTCGACGAGTGCCTCGCGGGTCACGCCTAACGAGAGCACGGGCCGCACGTCCGTCGGCGAGAGTGCCTCAGGAGTGAGCGTGAGCTTCTCGAGGAGTGCCAGCGTGGCACGCAGCTTCTCGTCGATCCTGGCCGTTCTGTAGTCGGCGAGGACCTGCTGCATCGTGTCGTCGCCGAGCGCTGCCTCCGCGACCGCGGAGTGAGCGTTCGTTCAAAAGACGCATTGGTTGAGACGCGATACGAAGGCGGCGAACATCTCCCGCTCGCCGACCGACCACGCCGACGGGCCGCGCATCACCTGCTGAGTGAGCTCGGAGAAGCGATGACCGAAGAAGCTCTTGCGGTAGAGCAATGTCCGAACGACGCCCGGAGCGTGTCCGGCGAAGAGGCGCATCGCCGCGAGCTTGAGCTTATCGGGCAGCGGATGGCCGCGGTGCACTTTCGCGAGTCGCATGGCGGTCTATGCTTTGGCGAGGGCGTCGAGGCCCGCCATCAGGCGCTTGCGCGACGCGCCTAACGCGGCGCTGACCACGATCTCGAACAGCTTGTCGTCGCCGTACGTCGATTGCAGGCGCGCGAGGTCGGCGTCCGTGACCTTGTAGGCGTGTGCGTGAACTTTCGCAACCAGCGCACGGAGCTCCTCGGGGAGACCTGCGTTGTTCGCGGCCGCCTGTCGCAGCGCGGGGTCAGTCTCGCCGGGACTCGTCAGGACCTGGGCGAGCACGGCATCGCGAAGTTCGGCGTGACGATCGGTCATGCACCAATGGCTACAGGTCCGGCGGCAATCGTTGTGAGCCGCCGCGCCATAATAGGGCGCGGCGGCGGAAAGCGAAAGCGCGCCGCCGCGCCTCAGCTGCGGCTCACGGCGATGGCGCGTTCAGCCACTTGTAGTCTTGTGCGTGTAACCATCCTGGGTTTCTGTTGGCCAGTGCTGCGGCAGTCGACCTGAATCGACCTACCATGACCAGTGTCAATGCGAACGAAGCGAGCGCGATCGTTACCGGACATTCACGTGGTCTCGGCGCGGCGATCGCGGAGCATCTCCTCGCGCGAGGGGCGAGCGTGCTTGGCCTCTCGCGCCATGGCAATCCGTCGCTCGCGGCACGCTTTCCGGAAAAGCTCGAGCAGCACGCGCTCGACGTTGCCGATTCCGCGGCTCTGCAGCGCTGGCTCGACTCGGGCGCCATCGGCACCTTCGCCCGCAACGGGTCAACGCCGCTGCTCGTGAACAACGCCGGCGTTCTCCAGCCGATCGGACCGCTCGACACGCAGCGCCCCGGGGCGGTCTCGCGCGCCGTCGCGGTGAACGTCGGTGCCGTGCTCGCACTGTCGGCGGCGTTCGTCCAGGCGACTGCCCGAGCGAGCGAGCGGCGTATCCTTCACGTGTCGAGCGGCGCCGGACGCAAGCCCTACGCGGGATGGAGCATCTACTGCGCGACCAAAGCGGCGATCGACCAGCACGCGCGCTGCGTGGCGCTGGATCGGACGCCCAACCTGCTCATCTCGAGCGTGGCGCCTGGCGTCGTCGATACGGAGATGCAGGCGGAAATCCGGGCGAGCAGTGACGATCGATTTCCCGACCGGCCGCGATTCGTGGCGCTCCATCGCGACAAGGCGCTCCCAAGCGCGGAGCAGACGGGCGGCCGGCTTGTGGAATATCTCCTGTCGGAGGTCTTCGGCCGCGAGGCAGCGTTCGACCTTCGCGACTTCGTGCCGGCGTAGGCGCTTCTAGCGGACCTGCGGCGCCGCGCCTGGAAGCATGGTGCCGAGGACGTCGCCGATCTTCGCGCGGCGGTCCATGTCGTCGTGGAGCCGCCGGCGCCGGGTGGACTTCCGCACTGTTCCCGCGGCAATCCTCATCAGCCGCCGCGTGATGGCCGAGGCGCGGCCAGGCTCAGGGATCGAGGCGTCGCTCGCGTAGGGGTAGGCAGCAAGCACTTGGGGTCCCACCTTCGATCGCATGATCGTCGCGCAGCCGCTCAGCAGAAGCAGCGATATGAGGATGGAGATGGCGCGCATCGTCTCTGGATCGAATCGGTCGAGTGGTTCCGCTCGATTCGAGAGACGGATTTCTCCCTATGCGGGTCACGTTTCTCCACATACGATGCCCGACGTCAGGCGCCTAACGCCTGCCGATTCGAGTGACGATCGATCACCTCGCGGATGGAAGCACCCAGTCGGCTTGCCGCGGAACGCAGGGCCATCTCGTCGTAGCCCGAGAAGTTGAGGATCAGCGCACCGCGCGCGAGCGGACGCAACGCGAATGGCGAGAGTGGTGGCGCCTCGATGCCCACGCTTTCAGCCTTCCGGGCGATGGCGCGATCGTCGACGCCCACGGGCAGCCACGCCAGAACGTTGAGGCCCGCGCGGGTTGGCTGCACGTCGACAACGTCGGAGAACGGGTGCAGTGCGTCGAGCAGGGCGTTCTGTCGCTCGGCGTACAGCGTCCGCATGCGCCGGATGTGGCGCGCGTAGTGTCCTTCCGAAATGAAGTCGGCGAGAATCGCCTGTTCGACGACCGACGAATGTCGATCGACGATGAGGCGAGCGGTGACGAATGCATCAACGAGGGACGTCGGTACGATCACGTACCCAAGGCGAAGAGCGGGAAAGACGGTCTTGCTGAAGGTGCCGAGATAGAGAACGCGTCCGTCGCTGTCCAATCCCTGCATTGCCGGGAGCGGCCGCCCCTCGTAGCGGATCTCGCTGTCGTAGTCATCCTCGAGAATCCACGCATCGGCGCGCCGCGCCCACGCGAGCAACGCCATGCGCCGCGGGATGCTCATCGCGCTGCCTAACGGGTGTTGATGCGACGGCGTCACGAACGCGAGGCGCGCGTCGGGCGCGGCGTGCTCACCGGCGGCAACGTCGAGGCCCTCCTCATCGACAGGGACCGGAACGATACGCGCTTCGCTGGCGATGAAGGCGGCGCGCGCACCGAGATATCCCGGCTCTTCCATCCAGACGCTATCTCCCGGATCGAGGAGCAGACGCGTCGCGAGGGCGAGCGCCTGTTGCGAGCCGCCGACGATGATCACCTGCTCGGGAGTGCAGCGCACGCCCCGCGCGGCGCCGACATGCTGGGCGATCGCTTCGCGGAGCGGTTGATAGCCAGCAGAGTGGCCATAGGCGAGATGTCGCCGCCCCGCGCGTTGCCAGTGTCGCGCCGACAATCGCGACCAGAGCGCCATGGGAAAGGCGTCCAGCGCCGGAACGCCGGGGCGGAAGGGCCGTGGTGGTGCAAAGGTGTTCACCCCTGCGGGAAGCGCGACGTCGGCGATGGCGGCGCCGCGCGACGACAGCAGGCGCCGCGGCGGCGCGGAGCTCCGCGCTGGAAAGACGATGCGTCGGGGCTCGCGCGAGTTCGGTCGCGCGTGCAGCACGTCATCGGGCATGGTGTCGCTCACGAACGTGCCGCGACGCGGATGACGATCGAGATAGCCTTCCGCGTGCAGCTGCTCGTACGCTTGCTCCACGGTATTCCGCGAGAGCGCGAGGTCGCTGCCTAACGCGCGGGCGGCCGGCAAGCGCGCACCCGGGCGCAACCGGCCGCCGACGATCGCCTCGCGCAGGCCGTCGTACAGCTGCCGATAGAGTGGCGCGGCGGACCGTGGGTCGAGCAGCACCAACGGCTCGACCGCATCGCTCGCCCTCCGCAGTCTGATCTCAGTCCCCACCCGTGTGAGCCTCGGTCAGAAGTCGCTGGCACCGTACGGTGCGCGGCGTCTGGCTGTTTCTGGCTTGCTCATTTCGCCGAGTCTGGCCCTTCAGGAGGTCCACCCTTGTTCCTAGCCTCTCCGCTCGCCGGAGCGCACCGTGCGCGCCGGAGCTTCGAATCGGCCCACACGACTCCACAGACGGAGACCCCGACGCATGACCCTGGCATCTTCGATCGTTCGCTCGCGCACGCTCGCTCTTGTGCTCACCGCCGTAGCTACCGCCGCCTGCACCGAGGCCCCCACGCAATCGACCGCGGGTATCCACCAGCCAAACGCCGGCGCGCTCGCCGACGTCACTCCCGCGACGCTCGATGGCGCGAACGCCGCGTCTGGGCAGCTCGGCGCTTACACGGACAAGCTCAACCTGCAGATCCCGACGGGTTTTCACGCACAGAACCCCTGCGCCGGTGGCCGGTTCGGCGAAATCGTGGTCTTCACGGGGAATCAGCATCTCGTCTTCAGTCAGACGAGCACGGCGAACGGCCACCTGAGCATGATGGTCCACTGGAATGCGGACGACGTCATCGGCATTGGCCAGTTCACCGGCTTTCAGTATCGCGCGACGGGTGTGACGCAGGATCACGTCGTGAGCAACGTGACGCTTCCCTACACCGAGACGACGACGAACAACTATCACATCATCGGTCAGGGCCAGGCCACGAACATGGATCTCAAGGAGACGGTCCACGTGACGGTCGACGCGAATGGCTATGTCACGGCCTGGGTCACCGATTACAACTTCGAGTGCCACGGAACGGCAACGTTCTAACGCGGGACGCGGGAGGATAACAACTTCGAACTTCCCACTACCCACTCTTGAACTGACAGCTATCGCAGTCGACCGCGATAGCTGTCAGCGTAGAAGCTCGAAGAGGCGACTACGAAGAGGCGACTAAGAAGAACCGACTGAGGAGAAGCGACTGAGGAGAGGCGACTGAGGAGAAGCGACTGAGAAAAGGCGTGCTTTCCCGTTACCCGTCCCCCGTCCCGCATCCCCCGTCCCGCGCCCGCGCTACTGTTTCGTCAGCTCCGCGTACGACGACACCGCGCCACCCACGGGTCGGTTGGTGGCAACGGACGCGACGAAGCCGCGGAGTTTGCCGTCCGCGTTCCAGAGCGACAAGACGAGATTGTGCTGGTAGCGCAGTGCATCCCCGGTCGGCACGTTCCCCACGAACTGACCCTCGAGCATCTGGTTCTCGTAGCGCGGCCGATTGAGCAACGTCCAGAGCGCGTCCGGTCCACTGCCCAGCCTAACGAGGACCTCGTCGCTCTTGACGCGCACGGCGATCGGGAGCGTACGGTCGTACGCGCGCACTGTTCCCGACCAGTCGCCGACGAGGTCCGTCGGCGCGGCGAAGGGAGTACGTGAACGACCCTGCTGCGTCGCGCGCTCGGCCACGATCGCCTGCGCGCGGCCCGGCAGCAGCACGTTCTCGATCTGCGACGCGATGAGGAACGGCAACGGATTTGACTGGTTGCCGAGGACGACGACCGCGAGATCCTGCGACGGATAGAGGTCGAGCACCGTGGCGACGCCCGGCATGCCGCCGGTGTGCTGCACCTTGCGATAGCCGTGATCGTCGTCGAGCCCCCAACCGAGTCCGTAGGCATGCGCCGTGTCACCCGGCGTGCGCGCATGCTGCATCGCGGTGATCGTGGAATCGGCGAGGATCTGCTTCTGGTTCGGCAGATGGTCGTGCATGTGGAACATGCCGAAGCGCACGAGCTCGTGCGCTGTCGTCCAGACGGCGGACGCGCCCCGATGATCGAAGTCGTAGTAGGGGACGGCCTTCAGGCTGTCGTCGTAGCGAACGGCGGCGCCGGTGAGTCCACGACCCGTGCCAATCGCGGTCCGCGGCATGCCTAACGGGGCGAAGACGGCGCGACGCATGTAGCTCTCGTACGACTCGCCGCTCGCGTGGGCGATCATCTCCTCGACGAGGCCGTAGTCCAGATTCGCATAGTTGTACACCTTGCCCGGCGGAAAGACGACGATCGCGTACCGCGCGATGGCGTCGTCCATCGACGGGCGCTTCTCGGCGAAGCCGTCGTAGAAGAAGCGATAGTGCAGCGGCAGTCCCGCGGTGTGACTCATGACGCGCTCGACCGTGGCCTCGCGCGCGTCGGCGGCGTAGCCCGTGATCTTGCCGCGGCCCAGATACTCGTTCGCGGGATGGTCGAGGTGAATCTTGCCGCGCTCGACGAGCGTCATGAGACCGGTGGCAGTGATCGGCTTGGAGATCGACGCCATCGAATAGAGCGTGTTCGGCGTCGCCGGGATTTTGCGTGCGACATCGGCGTAGCCGAAGCCTTCTTCCCAGATGATCGTGCCGTGCTGGGCGACGGCGATGGCGAGCGACGGCGCATGGAGCGAATCGATCAGACGTCGAATGCGCGGGCGGAGCGAGTCGAGCGCCGAAGGCGCGGCGACTGCGACCTGTTGGGCCGCGGCGGGCGCTGCAAAGGCGCCAGCGATGACGGCGACGAGGAGGAGCGTGCGATGGAGAGAACGGCAGCGCATCACGAGCCTCGAGAAGGATGGAGTGACGATGTCGGGATGGAGAAGGAACAGTACAGCCCGGGTAAAGATTGCGTCAGAGATGCGCCCTGCCGTTCGCTCGAGGTGGTACCGCGTGCATTCTTGAAGCACGCGAATCGGGAGTCAGCGTGATGCTTCGGTGCAGGGCGCGTTGGTCTGCCACGCGACGAATATTGCTGCTGCTCCTCGCCCTGTCGCCGTTCGGCGTCGCGACTGGACAGGGGCCTCCGACCGATGCACTGGCTGCGGGTCGAGGCAAGGCGTACGGGCACACGGTCGCCGTACCAAGCGCAATGGCGGCGCGCCTCCGCGGACGCATCCTCCTCGACGGCGTGCTCGACGAAGCCGCGTGGGCCGCGGCGCGGCCAATCACCGAGTTCACACAGACCGATCCGGACGAGGGGAAGCCCGCATCGGAGCGGAGCGAGGTGCGCTTCCTCTTCGACGACGATGCCCTGTACATCGGCGCGCACTTGTACGATGCGCTCGGGGCACGGGGCGTGACGACCCGGCTCGTCCGACGCGACGCGACGTTCGACTCCGATTACTTGCAGCTCGTCATCGATTCCTATCACGACCACCTGAGTCGAGCCTTCTTCGAGGTGAATCCCTCGGGGTCGAAGTCGGACTACATCGGCATCGGTACGTCCTGCTGCGACCCGTCGTGGGATCCGATCTGGGAGGCGGCGACACACATCGACAACGAGGGCTGGACGGCAGAGATTCGCACTCCCTACAGCCAGCTTCGCTTCTCGCGCGACTCGGTGCAGACGTGGGGTCTCGAGGTGCGTCGCTTCATCAAGCGCCGTAACGAGGAAGACGATTGGTCGTTCTGGCACAAGAACGAAGCGGGCGGACCATCGCGCTTCGGGCATCTCGAGGGGCTACGCATTCCCGCCGCGTCGTCGCATCTGGAGTTGATG
>DATEPP010000203.1:0-9398 GCA_035273165.1 Gemmatimonadaceae bacterium | reverse complement strand
GTTGGAATGTGTGGAGCATCTCCGTGCTACCACGTTACCGGCGAGGTCCAGCCGCCGCTTCATTCCAACTCGCTTCGCTCGGGATGACAGTCCCCCATGTCCCGCGTGCCGCGTCCCACGACGCCCCTGCTACGGCGCTCTCTGCCCGGACAGGGTCGCACCCCGCTTCTGATCGTCGACCATGCGCGCGACGTCCGCGAGCAGCTGCTTGGCGTCGTAGACGATGCCATCCTTGATGGTGTACTTCACGCCGCCCACCTGGTCGACCTTCCCTGTGCTGTCGTTGAGCCGGAACCATCCGGTTCCGTACAACACTTTCAAATTCTCTAACGGATTGGCGTCGACGACGAGCATATCGGCGAGCATGCCAGGCCGCACGACACCGATTTCCGGCTCCTTTCCGGTGCGCTGCGCCAGGGTCTGCGCGCCGTACATCGTCGCGCTCCGGATCACCTCGAGCGGATGGAAGCCGGCCTCCTGGAGGAGCTCCATCTCCTCGATTGTCGCAAAGCCAGGCGTGCTGAAGATGAAGCCCGCGTCGGAACCGGTCGTGACCTTGCCACCCATGTTCTTGTACTCGTTCACGAACTGCATCCACACGCGGTAGAAGTTCTTGAACGCGACCTCGTCCCAGGTCGTCCAGTAATACCAGTAGGAGCCATGGTTGGTGCGGCTGGGCTGGTAGTACGCGTACAGCGACGGCAACGTGTACTTCTGGTGCCATGGCAGATTCATCTTCCGCGCGAGATCGCGGCCCGCGCTGTAGATGCTGAACGTCGGGTCGAGCGTGACGTCGCGCTCCCTGAGGTTCTTGAGGAACTGCTTCCACTTCTCGCTGTGCGGAGTTACGAGATTCCACTGCCGTGCGACCTGTCCGAAGCGGTCCTCCTCATCGTTGTAATTCTGTGTGACTGGATACGGCTGCACCGATGTGCTGTCGTACATCGACTCGAACAGCCCATAGAAGTGCGTCACGGTCTGCAGCCCTAACGCGGTGGCCTGATCCGCGTTCATCATCCCGACGCCGGTCTGCTGCAGATGCGCCGTCGAGCCCATGTTGAGCTTCTTCGCTTCGTCGAGGAGCGCCGCCATGAGATCGGGCCGCTCGGCGCCGAGCTTGAGACCATCGGCACCGTGCG
This sequence comes from Gemmatimonadaceae bacterium, assembly GCA_035273165.1. GTDB lineage: Bacteria > Gemmatimonadota > Gemmatimonadetes > Gemmatimonadales > Gemmatimonadaceae > AG2. The sequence continues at coordinate 8,259 of DATEPP010000203.1, read as the reverse complement.
CCTTGATCCATCGTACCCAGGCGCGTGCCTGCTCTGGCGTCGTGACGGGCCCCTGGCCCCATCCGGTGCCGGGTCGCTGATAAACCACATAACGAGGCGCGACGATCTCGTTCTTCGCGCTGCGCTCCTTCTCATGCATCGAGTAGGCGAAGCTCGCGAAGGGAACGCCGCGGACCGTCGTTATGCCGTGCGCGAGCCAGAGCTTGTTGTAGTACTCGGACTCCGGCGCCTTCTGCGGGGTGCCCTGGTGGACGTGCAGGTCGACGATACCGGGCATGACATACATGCCAGTCGCATCGATCTCTTGGGCGGCCCCCTTTGGGCGCCGCATCGAATCAATTGGCACATGCGGGACGCCGACGTTCGCGATGTCGGTGATGCGATTCCCTTCGACGACGACGTCAACGGGGCCGCGCGGTGGGCCGCCGGTGCCATCGATGAGCGTCGCACCCCGGATGATGAGCTTCGTGAATGGACCATTCCCTTCGTGGCGATCGGGGGCGAATCTCGGATCGTCCCGTTGCTCATTGCGGAGGTTGCGCGCCGAGGCGGATGTATCGGTGGCAGTCGCAGCCGGGCGTTGTTGGGCGCTGGCGCGCGTGCCTAGAGAGGCAACAGCAAGCGACAGCGTGGCGATACGCGGGAGCGTTCGCATACGACCCTCGGGCGAAAGGTGGTGTAGCAAACGGCGAGCCGAGCTAGAGTAGCCGCTGGGACGCCGCCCCTGCAACCGGACCGGCCGCTAATCAGCCCGAAGCGCCTCGAGCGGGTCGGCACGGCTCGCTCGCCACGCGGGGATGCTGCTCGCCACGGCCGCCACTAGTATCAGGATCACTACCACGATCGCGATCGACCACGGATCTCTCGGGGCCACCCCATAGAGGAGCGATGCGACGAGCCGACTGCCGACGAGCGCCAGCAGCAGGCCCAGGAGCGCACCCACCCCGACCACGCGGATGCCCTGGCCGACGACGAGTCCGACGATGTCGGCCAGCGACGCGCCGAGGGCGGCGCGCACGCCAAGCTCGTGGCGCCGCTGGCTCACGTCATGTGAGAGACTGCTAAACACGCCCACCGCCGTGACGAGCAGCGCGAGCAGGCCGAAGACGGTGAAGAGCGTCGCGCCCAGCTCCCACGGCCGATATTGCGGCGCGAGGACGTCCGACAGACGAATCAGGCTCACTTCGGCGCCAGGAAAGATCGCCGCGGCCTCCTTGCGCGCGACGAGCTCGATGCGGGCTGCCTGATCCGGCGCGACGCGGATGATGACGTACCCTGGCGCGTAGTCGCCACTGCGCGGTATCGGCAGGTACACCTGACGTACCGGCTCCTCGACTACATCCGACCGGCGCGCGTCCGCAACAACGCCGATCACGGTGACGCACGGAGCCGATGGCTTGCCAATCCGCAAACACTGACCGATCGCCTCGGCATGCGGCCATGCGGATCGCGCGAGCGTGTTGTTGACGATCGCGACTCCACCAGTCCGAACGTCGCTCTGAGTGAGATTCCGTCCACGCACGAGCCGCAGTCCAACTGTGGCAAAGTATTCCGGCGACACCGCCGTCACATTCGGCACGCCGTCACTCCATTTGGGCAGCGTATCGCCGCTCGCGTAGAAGGCAGCGCTGAAAGAGAAGCCGTACATCGGCGACATGCTGGCGAGGGCGACGCCCTCGACGCCGGGCAATGGCGCGAGGCGAGCGGCCAGCTCGGGAAGACCGGTCTGGAGGACAATCTCGTGCGCTTTCCGATCGCCTTCATCGTAGTGCGGCGCCAATGTGACCAGTCGTTCCGCATCGTACCCCAGGTCCAACGCACGTACCGCGTACAGGCTCTTCACGAACAGAACCGCGCCAACGAGGAGCACCATCGACAATGCCACTTGCACGGTGAGGAGCACCGCGCGCAGCCGCGACCCGCGAATGCTGCCCTCGCGGCCGCCGGTCTTGAGCGTTTGCGAAATATCCGTTCGACTCGCGCGAAGCGCCGCCGTCAATCCCGCCGCCACGCCGGTACCGAGCGTGACTAGCGCCGTGAAGATTGCAACACGCCAGTCGATCACGCCCGATGCCCAATGGATCGCCGGAAAGAGGAAATGCCGCAGCAAGCTGCCCGCCCAACCCGCGATCAGCATCGCCGCCACGCCCGCCGCGACAGCCAGTACGGTGCTCTCCGCCAACAAAAGCTTCACGATTCCCGCGCGCGTGATGCCTAACGCGGATCGGATGGCGATCTCCCGACGTCGCCGAATAGCGCGAGCCAACAGGAGATTGGCGACGTTCGCGCACGCGATGAGCAGCACCATGACCGCGACGCCGCCCAACCTGATGGCGATGGACGCCTCCTGCTCGAGCCTGCCGGGCCCGCGGGCCGCGACCACGGACCCGGACAGCACACGCACATTGCGTCCTTCGGGAGCGTCGCCAAAGGCGCGCCGCGCGGCGACCGTCGCCGCCGCTTCGAGGCGCCCTTGAGGCATCAGGGGAGCCCTGACGAGGAGCTGGAATCCGTAGAGCTGTCGCAGGCGATACCAGGGTGGCCCATTCCCTCGCTGACCCATCGGCGAGAGCATGGCGAGCATGCCTAACGGGACCCACACGTCGCTCGCATTGAGGTCGACACCGGTGAAGTCGCTCGGAACCACGCCAATCACTGTGAGCTGGCGCCGGTTGAGCGAGATTCGCTGTCCGATTGCGTTCGCCGGCGATTCGCCGAAGCGCCGCCGCCAGAACGACTCGCTGACGACAGCCACCGGCGAGGGCACGTCGATGCGATCCTCCTCCGCGGAGAAGAATCGTCCGAACGCGGGCCGTACACCGACCACCTCGAAGTACCGCGCGCCGGCCATCGTCACGACCGTCTTGGGCTCCTCTTCGTTTCCGAAGCGCTGCCAGTCTTGCTGATAGACGGTGGTCGCGCCGATGCCGCGGACGTTCTCACTAATTGCATCCACCACTGGAATCGAAAAGGCCGCGACGGCAAAGGAAGCGGCTCGCTGTTCACCAGCCTGCCAGTACAGTCTCGTCACTTCGGCGGGGTTGCTCACTCCTGGCGGCGTTTGGAGGAAGAGGCGGTCGAGCAGCGAGAAGAGCATGGCATTCACGCCAATCCCGAGCGCGAGCGTCACGACGATCGTCGCAGACAGCCCGGGCGCCCGCAGCAGACTTCGTGTCGCGTAGCCAAAGTCCTGCCGCCAATTCTCCCAGCGGTGAGCGCGCTGCCGCGCCCTGTAGACACGTCGGTCAATCTCCCGAATGTCTTGTTTGACTACACCGATCTCGCCGAATTCTCGAAGCGCCTGCTGCTGTGCCTCGTCACGCGCGAGACCGGACGCGACGAGTGTCTCGATCCGCTGCTCGAAATGAAAACGAAGCTCGTCATCGAGGTCGGCGTCGATCTCGGAGCGCCAGAAGCGAAGGTATCGGCGCCATTTTGCTTCAGCCATTGCTTCCCTCCTGCCTCATTTCGCCAGGCAACACGCGCTCAGTCCGCGCGAATCGCCTCGAGTGGATCCGTGCGGCTCGCCCGCCACGCCGGGATGATTGCCGCTGTCGTTGCGACGAACACGAGAAGGGCCGCCACTGTCGCCAACGCCGTCAGATCGCGCGGGTCCACCCCGTAGAGCAACGACGCGATGAATCGGCCGGCAGCCAGGGCGAGGAGCGATCCTACCGCCGCGCCGATGAGAACCACCCGCAACCCATCACCGAGCACGAGTCGGACAATGTCAGTCACGGTCGCGCCGAGGGCGAGGCGCACGCCAAGCTCGTGCCGACGCTGACCGATCTCGTGTGAGAGAGTGCTGAACACACCCACCGCCGCCACAAGCAGGGCGAGCAGCCCAAAGACAGTGAAGAGCGTCGCGCCAAGCTCCCACGGCCGATACTGCGGCGCGAGGATGTCCGCCATTCGTCGAATACTCGCTTCCACGCCGGGAAAGAGCGTCGCAACCGCGCTGGCCGCCTCCCGTTCGACCGCCGCCGCCAGCGACGGCGGGACGCGAATGAGAATCCCGCCGGCGGAGTAGTTGCCGCTGTCGCGGAGCGCGAGATACATCTGCCTTACGGGCGGCTCGATGAGCTGCACCCGGCGGGAATCTTCGACAATCCCGACGATCGTGGCGCAGGGCCCGGTCTTCCCTAGTCTCAAGCATTGGCCTAACGGCTCGTCGTTCGGCCAGCTCGAGTGGGCAAGCGTCTGATTGATCACCGCGACATTCCCGGCTCTGAGATCGCTGGCCGTCAGCAGGCGTCCGCGAAGGAGGCGGAGGCCCGTCGTCGCGAAGAATTCCGGCGAGACACCGATGACCGTCGGTGCACCGTCCGTCCACGGCGGCAGCGAATCGCCGTTTGCGTAGAAGAGCTGCGAGATGTCGATCTCGTACATCGGCAGCATGCTCGTCAGCGCCACCTTCTCGACACCGGGCATACTTGCCAGTCGCGACGCCAACTCGGAGAGCGCGTTGTTTCCTTTAGTGACTGCCGTGCCCCACCGTTCGCCGTGGTTTCGCGCGGAGACGAAGACCAGCCGCTCGGCGTCGTAGCCGAGGTCGAGGGCGCGAACGGCGCGCAGACTCTTCACGAAGAGGAACGCGCCCACGAGCAGCACTGTGGAGAGCGCCGCCTGTGTCACGACGAGCACCGATCGCGCCCGTGAGCGCTGGACGCTCCCTTCGCGGCCTCCGCTCTTGAGCACCTGTGAAACATCGGTTCGCGTCGATCGCAGCGCGGGGAGGAGGCCCGCCCCGATGCCAGCGACTAGCGTGGCGGCGAGAGTGAACGCGGCGACGCGCCAATCGATCGCGGATGTCGACCAGTGTATCGAGGGAAAGAGCAGTCTCCGCAGGAGAATGCTGCTCCAGGTCGCGACGAAGAACGCCGTGATGCCCGCCGCAAGTGCGAGCAGCACGCTGTCGGCGAGCACCAGACGCACGATGCCGCCACGCGTGATGCCGACAGCAGCGCGGACGGCAATCTCGCGCCGCCGGCGCATTGCGTGGGCGAGGAGGAGATTGGCGACGTTGGCGCAGGCGATGAAGAGGACGATCAGTGCGACGCCACCGAGCCGGATCGAAATGGAGATCTCCTGTTGGTGCTGTTCGGGACCACGGGCCGCGATGATTGGACCTGTTAGCACCCGCGCGTTCTTCTGCAGCCGTGGATTCTTGAACCACCTCCGCGCCCCAACGGTCGCTGCGGCCTCCAGACGTGACGCCGCCGTCGCGTCCACGGGTCGCGCGATGAGGAGGAACGAGTACATCGTCGAGGACTGGTACCACGCCGGCCGGCCGGGGGGCGTGCGGCCGAAGTCGCCGAACGCGGATAACATGCCTAACGGCACCCAGACGTCCGTCACGTCGAGCTCCGTACCGGTGAAATGACGCGGCGCCACGCCAACGATCGTCAGGCGCTGCTTATCGAGCACGATCGTCTGGCCAGCCGCCTCGCCGGCCGAACCACCAAAGCGGCGGTCCCAGAATTCCTGACTGACAATGGCAACTGGCGAGGCAGCGTCGTTGCGCATCTCATCCGCGGCAAAGAACCGGCCGAACGCCGGTTGCACGCCGAGCACCGAGAAGTAGCGGGGACCGACGCCGGTGACCACCGTGGTCGGCTCGCGCTCGTCGCCGAGTCGTCGCGTGTCGCTGCGGAAGACGGTGGTGACGGCCATCCCTCGCAAGGCGTCCGACACTCCCTCGGCAATCGGAATGGAAAACTCGGGGACAGCAATGGCCTGATTGTTTACCGACGTGCCCATCCAGTAAAACCGGCGCAGCTCATCGGGACGGCTCACGCCGGCGGGAGCACGGAGGAAGACACGATCGAGCAGCGAGAAGAGGGTGGCGTTGATGCCGATGCCCAGTGCGAGCGTGACGATGACTGTGAGCGCGAGCCCAGGCACCCGTCGCAAGCTGCGCGCGGAATAGACGAAGTCCTGCCGCCACTGATCCCAGCGATCGGTGCGACTTCGGCTCGCGTGCAGCCGCCGGTCGATCTCGCGGAGACTGTTCCGAACGGCGCCGACGTCACCGAACTCCCGGTCGGCTTGGCGCCGCGCCTCCTCGCGATCGAGTCCCGCGGTGAGGAGAACGTCGATCCGCTCCTCGAAATGAAAGCGAAGCTCGTCGTCGACGTCGGCGTCGACGTTGGGTCGCCAGAATCGCAGGTAGCGCCGCCAGGATGATTCGGCCATCTGGTGCTCTCCGGCGTCCCCTAAGCGGGCTCGGTACGCAGTACCTTGCCGACAGCGGTGACGTAGCGCTCCCAGGTCGCCGCCTCGCTACGGAGCGCGCGCCGGCCGCTTGTCGTTAGGCGGTAGAACTTCGCGCGCTTCCCCTTCTCGGAAAGGCCCCATTCGCTCTCGACCCACCCCCGCTCTTCCATGCGGTGGAGTGCGGTATAGAGCGCGCCGTCGAGCACGCGGAAGGTGCCGTCGGAGGAGCTCTGGATGAAGCGCGCAACAGCGTAGCCGTGCTGCGGCTTTCCGGCGAGCGCGCGCAGGACGAGCACGTCGAGCGTGCCCTGGAGAAGATCGAGACCGTCGGTCGTCATGGCGGCATTATACCCTCAACGTTTGATTGAATCAAGTGTTGAGGGAATGGGGTGGGTCGAGGGTACGGGAAGTGGACGGAGGGTCGGACTAGCGGGGAGACGAACCCCGGTGCAGCATCATGGGCCTCCGGAGCGTATCTCCTCCGCCCCGACCCGGGCTCACGCGCGACCCCGATGAACCAGCCGATGCCCAATCTCGACGCACGCGATATCCTCTTCATTGCCCTCGGCCTCACCACCGTCGCCTACGTCATGATCCTCGTCGCCGGCATGCGACGCCCGCAACCGCCCCGCGAGCGTGTCGAGCCAGAGCCGAAGTCGTGGACGCTCCTCGCAACCGGATTCGTCACCAACTTCTTCGATACGCTCGGTATCGGCTCGTACGCGACCACGACATCGATCTTCCGGCAGTGGAAGCTCGTCCGCGACGAGCGGATTCCGGGCACGCTCAACGTCGGCCACACCCTGCCGACGATCGTCCAGGCATTCATCTATACGCGTCTCGTGCCGGTCGATTCGCGAACGCTCATCTCGATGATCGTCGCCGCCGTGCTCGGCGCCTGGCTCGGTGCCGGATTCGTCGCCCGCTGGCCACGGCGGCGGATCCAGATCGGCATGGGCACAGCCCTCATCGCCGCCGCGATGCTGATGGAGCTGTCGCAGCTGGGCATGCTGACGGCGGGCGGCAGCCTCCTCGGGCTCACGGGATCGCGTCTCCTCCTCGCCGTCGGCGTCAACTTCCTGCTCGGCGCACTCATGACGATCGGCATCGGTCTCTACGCGCCGTGCATGATCCTCGTCAGCCTCAGCGGGATGAATCCGACGACGGCCTTTCCGATCATGATGGGATCGTGCGCCTTCCTCATGCCGATCGCGAGCGCACGATTCATCAAGCACCAGTGCTTCGACCGACGTGCGTCGTTAGGCCTGCTCGTCGGCGGCATCCCGGCCGTCCTCATCGCCGCTTTCATCGTCAAGTCGCTCCCGCTCGGCGTCGTGCGCTGGCTCGTCGTCATCGTCGTGCTGTACACGGCGACGAATCTCCTCCGCACCGCGTACCGCGAGCGTGTCCGGGCTGGCGTCCGTGCCGGTCCGGAGCCGGAGACCGCTGCCTGACGACAATAACCCCGTCGATCTCCAACTTCTTCTCCGCCATGCAACTCGTCTCCCTCCGTCTCCGCCTTCCCATCGCGGCAATCACCGCTCTCGTGTTAGGCTCGGCGACCGCCGGCGCGCAGGCGCGGCAACCTGGCGCGGCAGCTCGCGACACCACCAGCCGTGGTAGCCGCGACACGCTGCGCTCGGCGGTTCGCGATTCGCTGCGACCGAGCACGCGCGACTTTCTCTCCCTCGTCGAAGCGCCTCCGGTTGTGACGCGCCATACGATGCGTCTCCACGGCGCCACCCTCGGCTACACCGCGACGACGGGGATGCTGCCCATCCGGAACGACACGACTGGCGTCGTGGAAGGCGGAATCTTCTTCGTCGCCTACAATCGCGACGGCGCCGGCGATCCGAGCTCGCGGCCGCTGACCTTCGTTTTCAATGGCGGGCCTGGCTCCTCCACCGTCTGGCTCCACATGGGCGCCTTCGGGCCGAAGAAGGTACGGCTCAATCCCGACGGCACCAATCCGCCGCCTCCATACAATTACGAAGACAATCAATCGACCCTGCTCGACCAGACCGATCTCGTCTTCCTCGATCC
>DATEPP010000202.1:0-19391 GCA_035273165.1 Gemmatimonadaceae bacterium | reverse complement strand
GTACGTCACCGATCTCCGGTCTCGCCACGGCACCTTCGTGAACGGCTATCGCGTCGCTACGGAGCGAGCCTTGGCGCCGGGATGCACGCTGAGCTGCGGTCACGTGACGCTGGTCTTCCGCGCGAAGCGGAGCACTCCGGCCCAGGAGCCGGATCAGGTGGAGGGGTGGGTCACTCGGTTCTTCAAGTTCCTGAGAGCGAGCTGAGCACGAGCGTAGTCGCGCCGTAAGAGTCCCCCACCGCGAATCCAACCGCGTCCAAAAATCCTGGGGCGTGCAGCGGGCGATCCTGTTTTCGCGTATCTTGTCGAAGACAGAACCTCTCATCGAGCGAGAGGGGCTTCCCCCCACCGGCCACCGCTCACCGGCCACGCCATCATGTCGATCACGTTCAAGCTCAACGGCAAGTCGACCACCGTCGACGCACCGGCGGACATGCCACTGCTCTGGGTGCTCCGCGATGTCCTCGATCTCAAAGGCACGAAGTTCGGCTGCGGCATGGCGCAGTGCGGTGCGTGCACGGTGCACGTCAAAGGTGTCGCGACCCGATCGTGCATGACGCCCGTCGCGGCGGTGAAGGGCGCCGAAGTCACCACGATCGAGGGCCTCTCTACTGACGGCACCCATCCGCTGCAGCGCGCGTGGGAAGAGGTCGACGTCCCCCAGTGCGGCTACTGCCAGGCCGGTCAGCTGATGTCCGCCGCGGCGTTGCTCAAGAAGACGCCGAACCCCACGGATGCCGACATTGACGCGGCGATGAACGGGAATCTCTGCCGCTGCGGGACGTACCTGCGCATCCGCGAAGCGATCCACAAGGCGGCGGCGATGACGCCGACACCGGCAACCCAGGCTGGCCGCGTCCGCACGGGCGCGAGCAAGCGCTGAGGAGACGAGCGATGACGATCGACCTAACGACTGAGCGCGTCACTCGCCGGCACTTCCTCCGCGCGAGCGCGATGGTGGGCGGCGGGGTTCTCCTCGCCAGCTATCTCGAGCCCTTCGCCGGCGCGGCCGCACTCGCCGAAGCCGAAGGCGCTGGCAGTGGCGCGGCGGACTTCGTGCCTAACGCCTACATCCGCATCGCGCCCACCGGGATCGTGACGATCATGGCGAAGAACCCGGAGATCGGTCAGGGAGTCAAGACGATGCTCCCGATGCTCATCGCGGAAGAGCTGGATGTCGACTGGAAGGATGTGCGCGTCGAGCAGGCGCTGCTCGACAGCACGAAGTTCCAGAATCAGTGGGCCGGCGGCAGCACGGCGACGCCGACGAACTGGCTACCGATGCGACGCGTCGGCGCGGCCGCGCGCGCGGTCCTCGTCTCGGCGGCGGCGCAGACGTGGGGCGTTCCCGAGAGCGAGTGTGAAACGCGTTCTGGTGTGGTTTACCATCGCCCGAGCAACCGCAGTCTGAAATACGCGGACTTGGGCGAACGAGCATCGTCGGTCCAAGCGCCCGACCTCGAGAAGGTCCCGCTCAAGGAGCCCTCGCAGTTTCGCATCATCGGAACACGCGTGCCGAGCGTCGACAACCATGCGATCGTCAGCGGCAAGCCGATGTACGGCATCGACGTCACGGTGCCGGGAATGCTCTACGCAGTATTCGAGAAGTGTCCGGTGTTCGGCGGCAAGGTGGTGAGCGCGAATCTCGACGCCATCAAGAAGGAGCCGGGCATCCGTCAAGCCTTCGTCGTCGAGGGTGGCTCGGCCCTTCCTGGCCTTCTGGGCGGTGTCGCGATCGTGGCCGACAGCTGGTGGTTCGCGAAGAACGCTCGACAGAAGCTGCAGGTGACGTGGAACGAAGGCGCAACCGCCGAGCAATCGAGCGCCAGCTTCGCGGCGAAGGCGTCCGAGCTCTCGAAGCAGCCCCCGCAGCGAACGCTACGCAAGGACGGCGACGTCGACGCGGCACTCGCGGCGGCGGGCACGAAGTCGCTCCACGCCGAGTACTTCTATCCCTTCATTGCCCACGCGCCGCTCGAGCCACAGAACTGCACGGCGTCGTATCGCGACGGCAAGCTCGAGATCTGGGCGCCGAGCCAGACTCCCGCATCTGGACGCCAACTGGTGGCGCGTACGTTAGGCATGAAGGAGGAGGACATCACGATCCACCTCACGCGCACGGGAGGCGGATTCGGGCGTCGCCTCAACAACGACTACATGGTCGAAGCGGCGTGGATCGCGAAGGAAGCGGGCGTTCCGGTGAAGCTGCTGTGGACGCGCGAGGATGACATCCGGCACGACTTCTATCGGCCCGCGGGCTTCCACTATTTCAGCGGCGCCGTCGACGGCGGAAAGCTCGTCGCGCTGCGCGACCATTTCGTCTCGTTCGGCGAGGGCGATCGATTCGCGCCGAGCGCGGGGATCACGCCGAACGAGTTCCCGGCTCGATTCATTCCGAACTGCGCGATCGAAGCGTCGGTGATGCCGTTAGGCGTGCCGACAGGTGCGTTGCGCGCGCCGCAGAGCAACGGCCTCGCCTTCGCCTTCCAGAGCTTCATCGACGAGCTGGCCCATGCGGCGGGACGCGATCCAGTCGAATTCCGTCTCGAGATCCTCTCCAATACGCCGATCGCGGATCCGCCGCCGGCAGCGGGCCAGCAGGCGCCGCCTCCGGGATTCGCCTTCGATGCACAGCGAATGCGCGGAGTGCTCGAGCTGGTTGCCGAGAAGTCGGGCTGGGGCAAGTCGGCGCTGCCGCGTGGAACGGGGCGCGGCGTCGGGTTCTACTTCAGCCATCGCGGCTACTTCGCCGAGGTCGTGCAGGCGACGGTGAGCAAAGCCGGCGTGCTGAAGGTGGACAAGATCTGGGTCGCCGGCGACATCGGGAGTCAGATCATCAATCCACTCAACGCGGAGAATCAGGTGCAGGGTGCCGCACTCGACGGCCTCGCTGAAGCGTTAGGCCAGGAAATCACGATCGATCGGGGGCGCACCGTGCAGAGCAACTTCCACGACTTCAAGCTGCTGCGCCTGACACAGGCGCCGCCGGTAGAGGTGCATTTCAAGCTCTCGAACAATGCCCCGACGGGCCTGGGCGAGCCGGCACTGCCACCCGTACCGCCAGCGCTGTGCAACGCGATCTTCGCCGCGACAGGCAAGCGGATCCGGAGCTTGCCGCTCTCCAAGCACGATTTGTCTTGGGCGTGAAGTTTCGCTGATTTTCACCGCAAAGGACGCGAAGGAAGATCCCAAGAGTCACTCTCTTGGGGTTTTTCTTTGCGTCCTTCGCGTCCTTCGCGGTTCAAAATGCTCTTGCTTGACTTTCCCTAAAGTGTTTGGCCAGTTATCGGCGTCAGGATCATCCCCCTCGAGGCCTCATGACGCTTGTTGGCTGCCGCCGGATCGCAATGCTCCTGTTCGTACCGCTCGTCGCGCACGGTCAGATTACGTCCCAGGGCGCGACGATGCCCCCGACGAACGACCTCCCCAATCCCTACCGCACGATCGAAAACTGGGCGCAACTCGGTCGGCCGTGGGGCTCGACGAGCGCGGTGGACATCGATCCCGACGGACGAAGCGTCTGGGTTGCCGAGCGATGCGGGGCGAACAGCTGCGTGGCGTCGGACCTCCCGGCAGTGTTCAAGTTCGACGAAAATGGAAAGCTCGTCACATCGTTTGGCGCCGGGATGTTCGTGTCGCCGCACGGCATTTTCGTCGATCGCAGCGGGAACGTCTGGGTGGTGGATTGCGCGTGCACCGTTCGCGGGGGACGCGGCAGTGACAGCACGGCGCGCCCGACGAAGGGACATCAGATCTTCGAGTTCAGCCCCACCGGGAAGCTTCTGATGACGTTAGGCAAGCCGGGAGGGGGCACCGGCGCCGAGTATTTCATGCAGCCTAACGACGTGCTCGTCGCTCCGGACGGAAGCATCTTCGTGGTCGAGGGACATTCCTCATCCCCCGGATCGACCGCGCGCGTGTTGAAATTCTCGAAAGACGGGAAGCTGATCAAAAGCTGGGGCACGTTCGGCCACGGCCCCGACGATCTCGACCAGCCGCACGCGCTGGCGATGGACTCGCGCGGTCGCCTCTTCGTTGGAGATCGCGGCAACAACCGCATCAAGATCTTCGACCAGAATGGCTCGCTCCTCGACACCTGGTACCAGTTCAGCCGGCCAAGCGGGATCTACATCGACGCACACGACACGATCTACGTCGCCGATTCCGAGTCAGGCTCGGTGGCCAAGGAGCGGACGGGATGGAAGCGCGGCATTCGCGTCGGCAGCGCGCGCGACGGTTCGGTAACCGCGTTCATCCCTGACCCTGCCGTGTCGCCGCCGTCGACGAGCGCCGCCGAGGGCGTCGCCGCTGACTCGCGAGGCGTGATCTACGGTGCCGAAGTCGGACCCAGAGCACTGAAGCGGTATGTGAAGCAATAACCTTGTCATTTCGAGGGTAGGGAAGAATCTCCACTGGCGCCACGAAGATCTCGACCCTGATAGAGATGAAAACATGATCACGTATTGCGCGAATGAACGCGAATTTCTCCGGTGGCAGCGACACTTCCTGCGACCTCCGTACGGTACGAGCTCTTTGTTAACGGCACACCGATCGAGCCCGCGGCAAGAGCTTCCCGAGGTCGTTCCAACAAAATCCCGGCTCGTTGCGTGAGGAGCTGTGAGAACGCAGGGAGCGATTCGCGTTCATCGCGTAATTCGTGATCAGGTCTTTGTTCGTTGATGATCGAGATCTCGACGAGGCGTGAAGGTGCAGGTCCCTCGGCGTGGCACTCATCGGAGGCTCAGATGAACGGCAAGCGCAGCTTCTCTCGTCGTGGATTCGTCGGCGGCGTCGCGACGGCGTTGGGTTATCTCACACTCGATCCGACCTCCAGCGCGTGGGCCCAGAGCGTCGCCTCGAGAGCACCGCGGCCGCAACGAAGCCCCGACGAGTACGACACGCTCGCCAAGCTCGCCAACAACGAGAATCCCTACGGTCCGTCCGACGCCGTCATGAAAGCGATGACGCAGTCGTTCAAGTATGCGAATCGCTATGGCTACCCCGACGGCGGCATCACGGCCGCGATTGCGAAGCATCATGGCGTGAAGGAGGAGAACGTGTTCCTCGGCTCGGGGTCGGGCGAGATCCTCGACGTCGCCTGCAATACGTATCTGCGCAACGGCCGCAAGATTCTGAGCTCGGAGCCATCGTACGACGTCATCTTCGGCCACGTCACCGCCTACAAGGCTGACGCGATCCGCGTTCCCGCGCTTCCGGATTTTCGCCAGGACATCGACGGCTTGATCACCGCCGCGCGCGCCTACAGCCGCGACATCGGCTTCGTCTATCTCTGCAGCCCGAACAATCCCACGGGTCGCATCGTCACGAAGCAGGAGATCGCGCAGTTGCTCGATGGCGTTCCACGCGACATGCCCGTCCTCATCGACGAGGCGTATTTCCACTTCGTCGAGGATCCCAACTATGCGACGTCGATCCCGCACGTGTTCGAGGGCCGGCCGGTGATGGTGACACGCACCTTCTCCAAGATCGCCGCGCTCGCCGGCATGCGACTGGGCTACGCGATCGCGCCGAAAGAGATGATCGCCGACATGCGTCCCTACGCCACGGGCACGATCAACGCGATCGTGAAATGGGGTGGCGTCGCGGCGCTCGCCGACACCGAGACGCAGGCGAAGGTGAAGCGCGTGACACTCGATCTGCGAAAGAAGACCACCGCCGAGCTCGAGGGCCTCGGCTACGCCGTGATTCCGTCCGAGGCGAACTTCTTCATGGTGAATCTCCGCCGGCCCGTTCCACCAGTGATCGAGGAGTTCAAGAAGAAGGGCGTCCTCGTTGGACGACCGTTCCCACCACTGATGGAGCATCTCCGCGTGTCCGTGGGCACGGCAGAGGAGATGAGTAGATTCTTAACGGCTTTCCGGGACGTTGTTCCCGCCGCGAGGACGGCCAAGGCAGGTTAGGCATTCAACGGTCATGGTCAATGTTTGCCCGATCCGTCCCCTCCACGAGGAAGCGTCAACGCCACCAGTGACGTGTTGGCCCCGGCGCCCGTCGCGAAGACGATGTACTGCCGGCCCTGATGCATGAACGTCATCGGCACCGCCGTCGTCTTTGCGGGGATCTGCACCTGCCCGACCTCCTTCCCCGTTGCCTTGTCGACCGCGTAGAGGTGGAAGGGCGGTCGCGGCGGCCCACCGCTCCGACCCGTCCCGTAGATCACGAGGGTCTTCGTCGTGATGATCTGCGCCTGGCCCCGGCCGGGCTGCGGCGGTAGCGTCACCCCCGCGAAGAGGGGATCGTTCGAGGTCACCGGCGTCGTGATGGCGTTCGGGATCCACCAGATCTTTTCGCCATTGTTCATGTCGTAGGCGGTGACACCGCCTAACGGTTTTGGCTTGAGGATCGACACGCCCCCGATCATCGATCCCGCGGCGCGGCCCTCGAAGCCGTTGCCGCGCGCCGAGCCGCTCTGCGCGACGTACCCGGGCGGCGCGGGAAGCGCGCCAATGAGCCCGCAGCTGTCGTGCGGTGAGCTGTAGCGGAATTCGGAGCACGGATCCTTCTGGACCTGAATCGTGCTCAGACCACTCTGGCTACCGACGTAGATGCGTCCCGTCTCCGGATCGGCGGCCGTTCCACCATCGATGTTCACACCACCAGACGCGCCCGGCGCGTACCACGAGCACCGGTAGCCGCTTGCTCCCGTGCCATCGGCGAGCGACGCCGGAATGAAATACGGACCCATGCGGCAGCGCTTGGCGAGCTTCAGTGCCGAATCCTTGATCGCCGGCGTGTAGTCGATGAGGTCGGACTCGACGAGTCCCTGCTGTGAGTAGGGAGCAGGCTTGCTCGGAATCGGCTGCGTGGGCCAGGTCTGTTCCCCAGGAACCTCGCTCTGCAACACCGGCGTCTCGACAATCGGCCAGATCGGCTCACCCGTTAGGCGGTCGAGCGCGTAGACCCACCCCTGCTTGGTCGTCTGGGCGACGATCTTCCGTTGCCGGCCGTCGACGGTCACGTCGAGGAGATTCGGGGCCATCGGAGAGTCGTAGTCCCAGATGTCGTGATGCACGAACTGGTAATGCCAGCGCCGCTTGCCGGTCTTCACGTCGAGCGCAACGAGACTCGTGCCGAAGAGATTCGCGCCCGGCCGGTGACCGCCGTATTCGTCCATCAACGGCATTCCTACGGGGATGTAGACGAGCCCCAATTCGGGATCCGCCGAGTACGGCGCCCAGGCGTCGTTCTTTCCGACACCTTCCGATCCGACTTTGGAGCCTTTCGTCCACGTCTCCGCGCCGAATTCGCCCGGCTGCGGAATCAGATTGAACTTCCAGAGCTGCCGCCCGGTGTGGATATCGAATCCACGAATGGCGCCCGGAATGTTGTGCTTCCGGATCGGAAAGTAGCCGTGGATCGCCGAGTTGCCGACGATGACGACGTCGTTGACGACGATCGCGGGTGAGCTGTTGGCGATCTGTCCGATGGCGGGATCGATCCCCATGGTCCCGTCGGCGCCGACCTTGCGCACGGGGTCCCACTTTTCGCCCGGACGCGCCTTCCGCGGTGGTGCCGCGTCGCTGATGATGAGTGGACCTGAATCGTCGACCGCCCAGGGAACGAGCGGATAGCCCAACCCATCCATCAGATCGACGATGCCGCGCCTCCCGAACTTCGGGTCGGGCTGGCCAGTTTTCGCGTCGAGAGAGACGAGGTGATATCCCGGCGTCACGACGATGACGCGCTCGTTAGGCCCGTCGCTCCAATACGCGAGCCCGCGTCCGGCGAACTGACGCGGCGCCTTCTGCCACCGCAGACCCTCCTCGAGACGCCAGTGCCAGAGCGTCTTGCCGGTCGCGGGATCGATTGCCGCGGGATCGCGGTGCGTCGACGCGACGGTGAAGAGTCTGCCGTTCGCGTAGAGCGGCGTGGTGCGATAGTACTCGTCCTCTCCGAACTGGCTCGCGTTCCACTGCCACGCCACCTGCAAGTTGGCAAAGTTGGACGCATCGATCTGCGTGAGCGGAGAGTAGCGCGTGCTCCACGCGTCAGCGCCCCAGAAGCGCCACTCGCCGGGCGCGTTGCCGCGGACGAGCGTCGGGCCTTCGGCGGCGCCCGACTGGCGCGTGCGCACGAGGATGGACGCCGCGATCGTCGTCACGACGCACAGGGAGATGGCGATCGCGCGCCGCTTGGGTGTCAGGTGCCGCATCGTTCCACTCCTCCTCTGGCTGTCGCCTAACGACTGGGCGGCTTCGCCGCCGCGTGCGTCTCGATCCGGATCTGTGCCAGCACTGTCGTATCCGGCGGCAGCTCGACCGAGCCCGCCGGCAGCTGGTTCAACTTCAGGAGGTACGCGAGCACGTCCACGTACTCTTCAGGAGCGAGGCTCCCGGGCTCGTTCTTCGGCATGCGCGTACTGATGAAGCCGAAAAGCTCGGAGAGGGGATGCCCGTTCCACGACTTCTCGAACGCGACGCCTGTGTGCGTCGCTGCCGTGTGACAGCTCTTGCACATCCCGGCGTACACGTCCTGCCCGCGCGCCGCCTGCTGCTCGCTGTAGACGCCGGCGAGCGTCGTCCGCTCCGTTTTCGCTTTCTGGGCAAAAGCGGAGGTGCAGACGGTCACGGACAGGATCGACGAGAACATGACGCGAACCAGCAGCTGCGGCTTCATTCCGCTCCAACCTCGCCCATTGGTGTCCGCCCCGCTAGGCGCCGCACACCGGGAGACAGCATCCAGCCGAGACCGATGACGATCAGCAAGAGCATGACGAGTCGCATCGTCGACAGCAGGAAGCTCGCATCGATCGACGGCCATTGAAAGCGATACTGACCGAGCACCGTGGCGCGGTCGAGCATCCAGTGCCAGGCCGTGTGCGCGACCAGCGCCGAGAGGAGGATCGTCCCCATTCGCTCGGCCACGACGTGCTTGAAGAGCACTGTCAATGCCGGTATTGCGATCGCGAGCACGAGCAGCTGCCCGAGCTCGACGCCAAGGTTGAACGTCAGGAGAGACGTCGCGAGATGCGTTCCCGCGAACTGGAGCGATTCACGCAGCGCGAACGAGAAGCCGAAGCCGTGGACGAGACCGAAGCCGAATGCCAGCAACCAGCGCCGCTCGAGCTTCGGACCGACGATGTTCTCGAACGCCATGTACACGATCGAGAGCGCGATCAGCACTTCGATGAGAGGCGGAAACCAGAGCGCGTCCGGCGCGAAGCCGAGCACGGAGGCGGCGAGCGTGAGGCAGTGGGCGACTGTGAACGAGGTGATGATGGCGACGAGCGGACGGAAGCGACGGAACGGGATCACCAGACAGAAGACGAACAGCAGGTGATCGATGCCGTCGAGGATGTGATGAAAGCCAAGCGAGACGAATCGCAGCGCCGCCTGATGCCAGCGCGGATCGAGGCGAACGAGCCCGGGGTCGCCGACATATTCGTACGCCCGCTCCGCGCCGTTAGGCGGGAGAAAGCGGAGGACGGTCGTCGTGCGAACACCGAGACGCGCGAGCGTGGGATCGAGCGAGAAGCGTGATGTCGCTGATCCGATCGGATACTCGATCGCGACATCAACGAGTGCCTGCTTCCAGAAGAGCGCCGTCGTGGTGTCGCGTGGGGCGCGCGTGATGTGCGCGAGCGCCGAATCGTAGCTCGCGAACGAACGATCGGCGGGCAGTGAGATGCGCACCGCGAGGATTCGCGCATCAGAGAGCGGCCGATTCTCTTCGTAGAACGACAGCGACCCGGCAAGCCATACTCGTGCCGCCTGACGCAACAACGGTTCGCTGCGCTCGATGTCGAGGTAACCCGGTCCCCGGAGCGGGAAGTCGATGTCCCGCATCGACTCCAGCGGCGCGCGCAGCAGCACGCGCAAGCGTCCCGGCTCGGGCTTCACGAACGCGAGCACGGTGACGCGCGACGGAATCTCATGCGCCGCGACCGGCGACCACGTCGTGAGGAGTGCCACCACGACGAGCGCGATGGAGGCTGGACGCATGTAGCGCTGGAGAGGTAGAATCACGCGGTTCGGAGTTCTCGTGCCGCGAGTATACCCGCGGTGACGTGATGCGTCCATTCCCACCGGAGCTCGAATGCGGCGACGAAATCTCCTTCTGGCTGGCTTGCTGGTGTCATCGATCCTCGCCCTCGCCGCCGGCCAGGCCGCGCTCCAGGGAGCGACGCGCCTCGCGGCCGAGGCGCCGCGATTCGAGGTCGATCCGATGTGGCCCAAGCCGCTCCCCAATCACTGGATCCTGGGCTCGGTCATCGGTGTCGGCATCGACTCGAAGGACCACGTCTTCATCATCCATCGCGGCGACTCTACCCTCAATCAGCGCACCGAGGCCGGCTCGGCGGCCAATCCGCCGCTCGGCGAGTGCTGCGCGGCCGCACCGCCGATCGTGGAGTTCGATCCGGAGGGCAATCTCGTCAAGGCGTGGGGCGGACCCGGCGAGGGCTACGTATGGCCCGAATCGAACCACGGCGTCGCCATCGACGACAAGGACAACGTGTGGATTGGCGGGAACGGACGCACTGATTCACACATTCTCAAGTTCACCCACGACGGCAAGTTCCTGATGCAGATCGGAACGCCGAAGCAGGCGGTGAACAGCAATGCCCTCGATCACTTTGGGCGCGTCGCCAAAATCTCCTTCGACCCGAAAGCCAACGAGGCGTACGTCGCCGACGGCTACGGGAACAAGCGCGCGGCGGTGCTCGACATGACCACGGGTGCGATCAAGCGGTTCTGGGGCGCGTATGGCAATGTGCCGAAAGATACGAACATGGGACCGTACAACCCCGACGCGCCGCCGGCGCCGCAGTTCAGAAATCCGGTGCACTGCGCCGAGCCGACGAATGATGGTCTCGTGTATGTTTGCGACCGCGTGAACGACCGCATTCAGGTCTTCCAGAAGAATGGCAAGTTCGTGAAGGAGCAACGCGTCTTCCCGCGAACGCGTGGCGACGGCTCCGTCTGGGATATCGCGTTCTCTCGCGACCCGCAGCAGAAGTACATCTTCCTGGCCGACGGCCGGAACGAGCGCGTGTACGTCATGGATCGGCAGTCGCTGGAGATCCTGACGATGTTCGGCGATGGCGGCCGCCAGCCGGGCCAGTTCTTCGCCGTCCACAGCATCGCCACGGACTCCAAGGGCAACATCTATACGACGGAGACGTACGAGGGAAAGCGAATTCAGAAGTTCGTCTACAAAGGCCTCGGCCCCGTGACGCGCATGAATCAAGGCGTGATCTGGCCAGCCAAATAGTCATTCGCCCCTATCGATACAGCGTTGCCAACGACCGAGCTGCACAGTCCAGACGACATGCAGCTCTACCGCGAACGAGATGTACCCGCGAACGATCACGACCGCGTCTTCCGGTACTCACGCACTCGCGCGACGGTCGTGTACGCCCTGCTGTTCGGCGGGGCTATGGCGCTTTTCTCGAATGGCGTTCGCGAACGAGTCGTTCCGCTCCAGCTCCTTGGACTGCTCGGCGCTGCTCTCTTGTTTCTCGCGAAGCGCTTTCTCCTCGCGCGATTCAGGCCATCCAACTGGGTGGTGAGGGCAACCGAGAGTGGCGTGTACGTGAAGTTCCGGTCGTATCTGAACTATCACTTCAGCGCTGACGACCTGACCGTTGCGTTCATTCCATACCGCGAGATCACCGCGGCGCGCGTCGTTCGCGAGACCGTCGAAAAGCTCGACCTGTCGACTCGAATCGACGGCTCGAGAAGCAACCGGGCCGCTTCGTATCAGCGACGCGCGACAGCGGAGCTGGAGCTCTCCTGTGATACAACCGCTCTCGCGGCGGCCGTTCTCGAAGAGGACGCGCGTCCAGGACCGTCCGAGAAGCGCTGGTACGGCAGGACGAGCACGCGCGCGAACCATCATCCCGTCATGTTGGAGAAGTCCACTCGACTTCGCATCGTGTGGGAGTGTGTGCCGCGTATTGGACGATTCATCGCGGTGCTCTCCTCGCACGTGAAAGTGGACGTGACTGGAACGCGGATCTGGAGCAGCGAAGATGTGCAGGAGCTGGATCGCCCTGCCCTGGAGCGTCGCATCGCGGAGCTGGCGCGCGCGGGGAAGATGCGCGAGGCACGGTTGCAGACGCGCCTGCACTTCGCATACGACAACGACGAGACGCAGCAATTCATCGAGAGGCTTCTGCGGGCACAAGGGGATGCCGTGTCGGGTCGGCGAGAGACGGCCTAGCCGATCATCGTTAGGCATGCCGTATTTGCTTGCACACCGGTGCCGCGTCCGGCGGCCTGCAGCAGCGCCCGGCGAGCCCGACGGCTAGGCATGTACCATGCGTCCAGACAGGTCACGTTCATGACCGTCGGGGACCGTATACCGGCGCTCGCTAGCCAGAACCTTCAAGGGTGCCGTTCGCAATGAAAGCTCCATCCACCCACGCCGACGCCAGCCCGTCGGTGCGAGTGAGCACCGGCGTGGAAGGCCTCGACGCGATCCTCGGCGGCGGTCTGCCCCCCGGCCATCTGTACCTCGTCGAAGGCACACCGGGTACCGGTAAGACGACGCTCGCGCTGCAATTTCTGCTCGCCGGCGCCAGGAATGGCCTGCGGGGTGTGTACGTTACGCTCTCCGAGAGCCGCCAGGAGCTCCACGAAGTTGCTATCTCCCACGGTTGGTCGCTCGACGACATCGAGATCATCGAGCTCTCGGCTGATACGGGGGCGGCTGACGAGATGTACACCGTCTTTCATCCGGCCGAACTCGAGCTTCAGGAAACTATGTCGGCGGTCCTGGAGGCGATCGACCACAGCAAGCCCTCGCTGGTGGTGCTCGACTCGCTGTCCGAGATGCGTCTCCTTGCTCGTGACCCGTTGCGCTTTCGGCGCCAGATCCTCGCGCTGAAGCATTTCTTCACCGGCCGCGCCAGTACCGTTCTCCTCCTCGACGACAAGAGCGGCGCCGAGGGAGATCTCCAGCTCCACAGCCTGGCCCATGGAGTGCTGCTCCTCGAGCACGTCGCGTTGGAGTACGGCGCCGAGCGGCGGAGACTACAGGTGACGAAGCTGCGCGGTCTGCGCTTCTGGGGTGGCTACCACGATTTCCGTATCCGGACCGGCGGTGTCGTCGTGTATCCGCGCATCGGGCCGGGAAAGAGCAGCCGCCATCACCAGGTCCGTTTGCTCGAAAGCGGCTCGCCTCCACTGGACCGATTGCTGGGCGGCGGGTTGCAGGAAGGTTCGAGTATGCTCATCATCGGAGCAGCGGGGACCGGAAAATCCGTGCTCTCGACACAGTACGCCTGTGCCGCGACGGCGCGCGGTGAGCGCGTCCGCTTCTATCTCTTCGACGAGCGGCTCAACAGCTTCCTTCTCCGCAGCGAAGGGCTGGGCATGGATCTCAGGGAGCCGTTAGGCGATGGCCGCCTCACGCTCCAGCAGGTCGAGCCGACGGAGATGTCGCCAGGCGAGTTCGCGAACGAGGTCGCCCGGGCGATAGACGAGGACGATGTGCGCATGATCATCATCGACTCGATCAACGGCTACATGCAGTCGATGCCCGAGGAGCGTCTGCTCCCGATTCAGGTGCACGAGCTGCTCAGCTTTCTCGCGAACCGCCGTGTCACGTGCATCATGACGCTGGTACAGCAGGGCATCTTCGGGAATCCCGTGGACGACGCCGCCGAGATCAGCTATCTCGCCGATTCGGTGTTGCTGCTGCGGTACTTCGAGGTGCTCGGGTCGGTCCGGCAGGCACTTTCGGTCGTGAAGAAGCGCAGTGGAAACCACGAGCGCACAATTCGTGAATGCCGGGTGACCCACGGCGGTCTCTCGGTCGGCGAACCGCTCACTGAATTCCAGGGCGTGCTCACGGGCGTTCCGCAGTACATCGGGACCGTCGGGCCGCTCATGCGGAACGACTCGGACCGCTCCTCCCCTCACGCGATGGATTCGAATCGGTGAGCAGGCGGCAGACGGGCGGCAGCGAGGGCGAGAAAGGACAGGCGGCGGCCGGCGTCGCCCTCGTGATGCCGACTGGTGCCGACGCCGCCGTCACCGAGCGCATTCTCGCCAAGGCGGGACTCGTCACGCACACCTACGGCGACATCGGGTCGGCCTGCGCCGTCTTCGGCACACAGTTGGAGACCTTGATCATCACCGAGGAAGCGCTGACCGCGGACGCTCGCACCGTGCTCATGGACTGCCTCGCACGGCAGCCAGCCTGGTCGGACGTGCCGGTGATCGTGCTTGCCGGCAGTCGAGGCCCGTCGGATGCGCTCAGTCCTCAGCTCGAGGAGCTCACGACGAGCGCGAACGTCACCATCCTCGAACGGCCGGTGCGGGTCGCGACGTTGGTGACGACGTTGCGCGCGGCGCGCCGGGCGCGCCGGCGTCAGTTCGAGGTACGCCAGTATCTGGAAGAGCGGCGGGCCGCCGAGGAGACGTTGCTGGAAAGCGAGCGCCGGCTTCGGTTGGCTCGCGAGCAGGCCGAGGAGGCGAATCGTGTGAAGACCGAGTTCCTCGCGGTCATGAGCCACGAGCTGCGGACGCCGCTCAATGCCATCGGCGGCTACGCGCAACTCCTCTCGTTAGGCATCCGCGGCCCGCTCACCGAGGAGCAGCGCCAGGATCTCGAGCGCATCGATCGCAGCCAGCGGCACCTGCTGTCGCTCATCAACGACATCCTCAACTTCGCCAAGCTCGAGGCGGGACGCGTCGACTTCGAGATCGAGCCGGTAGAGGTGCGAGGTGTTCTCGGCAGCCTCGAGGTACTCGTCATGCCGCTCCTCCGCGCCAAGAACATCCGCTACGACGACCGGGGGCGGACCTGCGATGCCGTAGTCCTCGCCGACGAGGAAAAGGTCCGCCAGATCCTGCTCAACCTCCTCTCGAACGCGATCAAGTTCACGGCTGCCGGGGGCGCGATCGAGATCGCCTGCGGAGGCGACGAGTCGACCGTTCGCATCTCCGTCACGGACAGCGGCATCGGCATCGCAACGGAGAAGTTGGGGGCGATCTTCGAGCCCTTCGTCCAGCTCGAGCGCAAGCTCGCCTCGGCGCACGAGGGAACCGGGCTTGGTCTTTCCATCAGTCGCAACCTCGCGCGTGCAATGGGGGGCGACCTCGTCGTCGAAAGCTCCCCTGGCCACGGAGCGCGATTCACCCTCTCCCTCCCCCGCGCGGTGAATGCCGCGCGGTCCGCGTCGCCTCTGGCCGCCAGCCACGACTCACGCTAGAGTCACTCACAGGAAGTCGTCATGCGCCACCGCCTCGAACGGTGCTCGCGGATGACTTGGGCGCCTGTAGCTCAATTGGATAGAGCAGCTGACTTCGGATCAGCAGGTTGGAGGTTCGAGCCCTTCCAGGCGCGTCGCTCGTCCCCCTACATTCCGAAACGGCGCCGAGGCTGGCGTCAGGTGAATTCTCGACGGCACATCGATGACAGCGCTTCACGTCCTGCAGCAGCGATTCGCTCTCGCCACGCTTCTCCTCGCGTGGCGGCGGGCACTGGCATG
Source organism: Gemmatimonadaceae bacterium (assembly GCA_035273165.1). Classification (GTDB taxonomy): domain Bacteria; phylum Gemmatimonadota; class Gemmatimonadetes; order Gemmatimonadales; family Gemmatimonadaceae; genus AG2. The sequence continues at coordinate 3,931 of DATEPP010000202.1, read as the reverse complement.
ACGATGCGTTGAGAGTACACTAAACTGCGCCGCCCTGCCCCCGCCTCGATCCAGGCGGGGGCTTTTTCGTCTCGGAGGTACAGATGTCAAAGCACTTCCTGCTCGTCAGCGACTTCGATCAGACCTTGAGCTTCAACGACTCCGGGCACCTCCTGAGCGAGTCGCTCGGTCTCTTCGACTTCGCCGAGAAAGTTGCTGGTCTGTCCCGCCTCAATCTCGTGCAGTCCGGCGCCGAGCTGACATATCTCCTTCGCCACGACCCGGAGTTCCGGCGCGTGCGTCGCGACGATCTCGTCAATGCGGGTCGCGGTGTTCGCCTGAAGCGGAACATCGACGTCCTCGTCGACTGTCTCGCGAGCGGGATCGCCGGCTACCACTTCGACTTCTACGTCGTTTCGGCCGCACCGCAGGAAGTTGTTCACGCTGCGCTCGACGGCATCGTGCCCGCCGAACGCATCATCGGCACGCGCTTCGAGTTTGACCCGGACACGGGGGAGATCACGTCGGTGCTGCGCGTCCCCGCCGGCTATGGCAAGGTTGCGGCCGTCGACGAACTTCGCGCCCGCCTCGGTGTTCCGCGCGAACGGGTCGTGTACGTCGGCGACGGCAGCTCTGACATCCACGTCATGCTCCACGTCAACCGCGGAGACGGCCTTACGATTGCCGCGTCCGAAGCGCGCCATATCGCGCAGATTGCACGTCGCACCGTGATCAGCGACGACGCGCTGAGTGTTCTCGTCCCCCTCCTCGAAGAAATCGTCGGCTACGACGCCGCACGCATCCGGCAGCTCTTCGAGGAGCGCGGCCACCTCATTCAGGAATGGGAGCGCGTTCGCACCGATTGGCTCACGATTCGTCAGGGCGCGGCGGCGGGTCCGTACGTCCCCGCCGCCTGACCCAGGCCGACTGCCGGCTTAGTTGCGGGCTGTTGTGCACTCACCGCGGCTTTACCCGTGACTGGGTCAGCCGAGGTGAATCACGCTTCCTGTCGCGGCGGAACGTTGCGCGGCCTCGATGATGCGAAGGCCGGCGAGGGCGTCTTCCGGGTCGACCGGCATCGGGCCGCCCTCGCGGAGAGCGCGCGCGACGCCGGCGTAGAACGCGGGGTATTCGCCGCGGACCGTCGGCACCGGTTGCACGTCATCGCCGGTGCCTAACGAGCCCCACCGCTCCGGAGGCTCCTCGCCCCAGTCCGGTCGGTCGGGCCGCTCTCCGCGGCGCAGCGCCTCCTCCTGCACATCCAGGCCGTGTTTCACGTACGCCGCGCGGCTTCCGAGCGCGCGCAGCCGCACGATCGTCTGCGCGGCGACGGCGCTCATGCCAAGATGCGACCGGGCGCCCGACGCATGCAACAGCGCGAGAAAGCTGTCGTCGTCGGCTTCGACAGCCCCGCGCCGCCGGTCCAGCTCCGCGTACACCGAGGTCACTGGACCGAGCAGCACCAGCGCCTGGTCGATGAGGTGACTGCCGAGGTCATAGAGGATGCCGCCAGCTTCCGCCGGATCGCCGCGTTCGCGCCAGTTGCCCTTGGGTGTCGGCCGCCAGCGATCGAAGCGCGACTCGAAGCGGAAGACCGTGCCTAACGAGCCGGCCGAAACGAGCCGTCGGAGCGTGATGAAGTCGCCGTCCCACCGGCGGTTGTGATAGACCGTGAGCGGCACGCCGCGGCGCCGAGCCTCCGCGATGAGCGCTTCGCCCTCGGCGGCCGTCGGCGCGAATGGTTTGTCGACGACGACGGGCAATCCCGCCTCGAGGGCCGCGCGCGTCAGAGGGACGTGCGTTCGATTCGGTGTCGCCACGACGACGAGATCGAAGTTGGGAGCCTCCTTCCACAGCGCGTCGGCGTCGTCAAAGAGCCGCGCCAGCGGATGATCGCGCGCGGCACGCGCTCGACGTTCCGGATCACGCGTCACGATCGCGCGCAGCGCCATCGCGGGTGTTGTCGCGATGAAGGGCGAGTGGAACGATGCTCCCGCCAATCCGTAGCCGATCAGTGCAACTCGGATTGGAGCATCTGCGTGAGGAGTCATCGAGAGCAGAGAGTAAAGAGCAGAGAGTCGCTGCCAGCCACCAATCACCAATCACCAGCCACCAATCACCGTCCATGGTATCCGCTTTGCACGCCGAGTGCGCAAGCTTCTACCGGGAGGGCTCATGGCAGCGAAAAAGGGTGGCCGTAAGTCTGGCGGCCGAAAGTATGGACGTGGCGCGAGCAAGAGCGTGAAGAGCGCGATGCATCGGCGCAAGCGTGGCACGCTGAAACGAGGCAAGAGTGGTCATGGCGGCAAGGTGAAGAGCCGGAAGCAGGCGATTGCCATCGGTCTGTCCGAAGCGCGCAAGAAGGGCGCGAAGGTCCCCCGCAAACGGAGCTCGTCCCGCAAGAGCGGTTCGTCCCGCAAGCGATCGTCGCGGAAGCGCTCATCGTGATGCCTAACGACTAGCGCGCGATCGGCGGACGCACCACATTGATGCGTGCCGCCGATCGCCGAGTTCGCCCTCGTCACCTTCACGTCCGTCCTCTTCATCGTCGATCCGATTGCCGTCGTCCCCAGCTATCTCGTGGTCACGAGAAGCGAGACGGCGGCCGAGCGGGCCGCGACGGCGCGCCGGGCGTGTATCGCCGCCGCCCTGATCCTCATTGCCTTCGCCATCGGCGGCGCGCTCATCTTCCAACTCTTCGGCATCACGTTGTCCGCCTTTCGCATCGCCGGTGGTCTGATCCTCTGGCTCGTGGCGATGGACATGCTCCGTGCGCAGCGCACGACGCAGGAGAGCACACCCGAGCTCGTGGAAGGCGAGAGCAAGGAGGACACCGCCATCACACCGCTGGCGATGCCGATGCTGGCCGGCCCCGGAGCGATTTCTACCGTCATGGTGCTCTCCGCGCAGGCCAGAACGATGCCTCGTAAGGCGATCGTCTATGCCTCGATCCTCGTCACGGCCCTCGCGAGCTGGATCGTCCTTCGACTCGCCGAACGCCTGATCGAACGAATCGGCCAGACGGGGATTCGTGTGATGACGCGAATCATGGGATTGCTCCTCGCCGCCCTTGCGGTGCAGTTCGTCATCAGCGGCGCCCAGGAAGCGCTCGGGTTGGGACTTGCATCCCCGCCCGGAAAACCATAACGAGGGGGATCGGGCTCGCGCCGATGACCGGCCTCGCCCGCCTTTTGCGTCCATTCAATACGCGTCCACGGGGGAGGGACGCCCATACTCAGGAGGCGTTATGCGCAGGCTCGTGCTTGCCGCAGTCGCGATGTTGCTGGTCGCGTGCGGTGGCGACAAGGCAACAGGACCCGAACCGGTAACCGGCAGCTACACGCTGCGGACCGTGAACGGCACCGCACTTCCGGCAACATTCTATCAGGACGACGTCGAGAAGGATCAGCTCTTTGCGGGCACGATCTCACTCGCCGCAGATCACAGCTGGACCGGCAGCCTGTCGGTTGATGCCACGGCGATTCCCGGCGGCCAGGTTCTCTTCCATGCCCCAATCCCGGTGAGCGGGACCTACGCGCTCAATGCCAGCACCATCACCATCACGGACCCGCAGGGACTCTCCTTCACCGGTACAGTCACCGGCGGAACGATGACGCTCGCAACGACCGATCTCAACGGCATCCAGCAGACGGCGCTGGTGTTCAGCAAGTAATCATCAGTACTCGTTGTCCATCGAAGCGGCCGCGCCCCAGAAGCGCGGCCGCTTCGTATTGGATCCCGCATGAACGTCCCGGATCGCGGCCTCGAGTCCTACGACTCGATGGCCGAAAACCGCGCCGGGCCATAGTTTGTGGGCTCCTACCCCCCGGCGCACCGGCGTCTGGTGTGCGGGCGTGAGGGGAGACAGAAAGCGGTGTGTAGAACCGATGACAGGCAGCCTCACCGCGGCGCCCACGCGCCGCGATGTTCCGTCAGACAAAGTCGAGCGATC
>DATEPP010000201.1:0-1756 GCA_035273165.1 Gemmatimonadaceae bacterium | reverse complement strand
GGGCTCGCGAACCTATGAGACCGCGCTTCGTTTCGAGTCTCACGGACTGGGCTGGGCGTACGGCAACACGCCGACCTTCGTCCTCACCACCCGCTCGCTCCCGCGGACGCGCGACAGCGTGCGGTTCCACTCCGGCGATCTGGCGCAATTCGTGAATGACCGCCTTCGTCCGGCGTACCGCAATATCTGGTTCGTTGGCGGAGGTGTTCTCTCCGCCGAATGCCTCCGCCTCGGCCTCGCCGATGAGCTGCGCTACTCGATCCTGCCGATCCTGATCGGCGAGGGGATCTCCTTCTTCGAGAAGCTCGACCGGGACGTTGCCCTTCATCTCGTGGAGGTCAAAGCGTACAGGAATGGCATGGTCGAGCTTCGCTACGAAGTCCCGCGAGGCGAGTCAGGTCGTTAGGCGCTCGGCTGCGATGCGTGCTCCATCGTCGCGCATCTGTCGAGCGACGGATCTCGCTCGGCCGGCGACAGCGGGATCGAGCACGCGCGCCAGTGCGCCGGTCAGTGACCCCGTCGTCGGCGCGCTCGACGCGTGCGCTGTGCCAATGTCGAGCTTCTCGACGCGCTTCGCCCAGTAGTACTGATCGTAATGCTGAGGAATGATGAGCTGCGGTGCGCCGGCGCGAGCCGCCGCGTGCGTGGTTCCCGCTCCACCGTGATGGACGACCGCGGCGACGCGCCTGAACAGCGCTTGTTGATTGACCTCACCGATTGCGAGGCAGTCGGATGTCATCCACTAATTCCAGCTCCGCCCAGCCGCGCGAGAGAATCACGCGCCGGCCGAGCGCGCGGACGGACTCGATCATCGCCCGGGCAATTCCGTCCGGAGCGCGGATGCTTCCGAATCCGCAATAGACCGGCGGCGAGCCGGCCTCGAGGAATTCTACGATTTCGGGCGCGAGCGGTCGCTCGTCACGCAGGATCCACGCGCCGCTCTGGAAGACGCCGTCGTCCGCGGGGTCGGGCCAGGGACCGAGCGTCGCATCGCAGGCGAGCCATGGATGGTCGGTGTGGACGTAGCCACGCACGTCGGCGATCGGCGCGAGAGCCAACGACTCGCGCCGTGCGTTGATCGCCGCGAGCCAGCTGTCGTTCCATCGCTGCGCATCGTGGACCCACAGCTCGCTGTAGTCGGCCATTCGCGGCGCGGCCGCGTCGCCGAGCATCGAGAGCACGGGCGGGGCATGGTGTCGTGACGGCAGGACGGCCGGGCAGAACGCTACGAAGATGTATGGTATATCCATGCTTTCTGCGATCGACGGCGCCGCGACCTGGAGCGCCGTCGCGCCGACGATGAGGTCGCAGCCGCGCGCGGTCTCGGCGATTGTCTCGAATTGCGCCACGACCGTGCCCTCCAGCATCTGCCGCCGCTGCTCGGCGCTGATGGTTGCGCCGGTCGGCCGCGCCTTCCCCGTCGAGCGGAGCGGCGGTCCGATCGGAATGACGCGCATTCTGAGCCCCGCGATCCAGTCGCGGAAGTCCGGTGGAACGCAGAGCGTTACATCGTGGCCGAGTGTTTTCAGCTCCGACGCGAGCGCGACGAGCGGCTGCACGTCGCCGCGAGATCCGATGGTCGACAACAGAACGCGCATGATAGCTCCCGATTGACGAGCCGCGAATTCTGAGTTGGCCCCTCCGCCTTGCCACAAGTCCCCCCGTCCGCTACACCTTGGAATAGGGAACGCGACCTGCCCCCGACGCCCTGGAGCTCCATGCGCCGCCCCGCCCTCGCCGTCGCTCTCCTCGCCCT
>DATEPP010000200.1:0-3320 GCA_035273165.1 Gemmatimonadaceae bacterium | reverse complement strand
CGCCACTCCGAGCAGCGCCCGCAACGCGACGTCGAGGTTGCCGATCGTCGCCGAGAGGCCCCACGTGCGCAGGCCCGGCCGGAGCGCGCGCAGCCGCGACAGCGCGAGCTCGACCTGCACCCCGCGCTTCGTTCCCATCAGCTCGTGCCACTCGTCGACGACGACGAGGCGGAGGTCGCGGAAGACATCGGCGACGTCATCGCGCGTGAGGAGGAGCGTGAGACTCTCTGGTGTTGTGACGAGCGCTTCCGGAAGCTGTCGCTGCTGCCGTGCGCGCTGGGCGGGTGACGTGTCGCCAGTCCGCGTCTCGACGCGCCAGTCGATGCCTAACGACTCGAGCGGCTCGCGCAGCGCCTCGGCGGTGTCCGCGGCGAGGGCTCGGAGTGGCGTGATCCAGATGACGCGCACCTTGCGGGACGTGGGACGGGGGATGCGGGACGCTTCGAGCAATGGGCCGATCCACGCCGCCAGTGTCTTGCCCGTGCCCGTTGCGGCGTGAACGAGGCCGCTCTCGCCGGCGAGATACGCCTGCCAGACCTCACGCTGGAACTGAAACGGTGTCCAGCCACGCGACGCATACCATGCGTCGATGCGCTCGAACGTCTCGTCCATCGACGCGGTCGTCAGCGCGTGTGCCGCGCGCGGCGCCAGAGCATCCACAACGCTGTTGGCGGCAACACGACAACTACCAGATAGATCGTCGCCAGCTGCGGCCACATCGCGACCCAGTTCACGTGCATGGCTGACGCCGTGCCGCCGAGGCGGAATCCCATCTCCGTCCATTGCCGCTCGACGATGCGCGCCTGCGCGACGAAGTAGAGCGTCAACAGCGCGCCAGTGCTGGCCACCCACGCGACGAGCAGCACGGCCATCGGGACCGCCCGCCATTGCCTCAACCAATTCATCGACTTCAAGCGTCCGCGAGCTGCTTGTAGAAGAACACCGTGTCACACCAGGAGCCATCGGGGTTGAGCGCGAACTTCGGCACCTCGCCAACTCGCGTCCACCCCATCGACATGTAGAGTCGCTCGGCGGCGGAGCCTTTGCACGTGTCGAGCAGGAGGAGCGTGAACTGCTGCGCCCGCGCCTGACGTTCGAGCTCTTCCATCAGAGCGCGCGCGACACCCTTGCCGCGGGCGCGACGATGCACCATGAGCTTCGCGACATCGGCACGGTGCGGCTGATTCGGCGGCCACGCCGGCTGGAGCTGCACGGTACCAACGACACCGGTCTCGTCTCGCGCGGCGAGGATGACGGTGCGCGGCGTCGCAGCGCCGAGGATCCGGCGCCACCACGCCGTCGCGCCTTCCCGCGTGAGGTCGGACATGAAGCTCACGCCGGCGCCGCTCTCCACGGCATCGAGCAGCACGTCGGTGAGACCCTCGATCAGTGCCTCATCAGCGCCAGTAGGACGTTCGATCCGGAGGGTGAGGCTCGGCATGGGCTAATGCTCTTGTCGATTCCGGTTGCCGTCAATCGACGTCATAGTGAACCACGCCGTGCCCACACCTCTCGGAGATTCCCATGACCGCAACCTTCGTCAACCGCGCCACGGCCACCGTGTCCTGGCCCGGGCGCGTCCTCAGCACACTCGTCGTCGCATTCATCGTATTCGACGGGGTCCTCCACATCGCGAAGCCCGCGCCGGTCGTCGAGGCGTTCAGTCAACTCGGCTATCCGCTGCGGCTTTCGGTCGGACTCGGCGTGCTCGAGCTGGTCTTCACGATCCTCTACGCCATTCCCCGGACCGCCTTCATCGGCGCGCTGCTTCTCACGGCGTACCTTGGCGGTGCCATCGCAACGCAGCTCCGCGTCGACGCCGGCTGGTTCCCGATGATCTTCCCCGTCATCGTGGCCGCGCTCCTCTGGACCGGCCTCGCGCTGCGCGACGCACGCGTGCGAGGGCTCATCGGCGATCGTTAGGCACGCTCGGCACGGGCGCTATCATCGCCGCCGGGGTCACCAGCTTCGGCGAGTCGTGGACGATCTGTCCGCCGAGGTAGGCGGTGCGCGCTACGACGCTGAGCGCCCAGACGGCGATGACGGCCACGACCACGCGTAGCCAGACCGGCGGCAGCGTCGTGACCTCGCGGCGAAGCATGCGCCACCAGGTATAGGCGCTCACCGCGCCGGCGAGAAGCACGGACACGAGCGCGTACCCAGCAGCCGCGTCGTGCTCCTCGACCATCGACCGCACGATGTACCAGGTGTTGCGGACGGCGTCGGCCGCCTGGTCGCCGGTGAAGAAGGCTGGATAGATGCTCAAACCGGCGAGGGTGAGAGTCGCGAGGGCGTAGAGCCAGAGGCCGCGGCGCCTAACGATAAGCGCGAGGAGGAGGACGCCGGTCCCGACGACCATGAGAATGATCGGGAAGTGATTGATGAGGGTGTGGACGTAAGGCCAGTTCATGGGCGTCACGGTAGAGGGGTGAGGCGCAGCCATTCGCGCAGCTCGCCGAGGTCGCGCAGGTGAATGGTCACGCCGGCCGCGGGGGTGACGCCAGGGCGGATCAACTGCGCTGAGCGGAGGCCGAGGCGTGCCGCGGCCCCGAGCTCCGACTCCGCGTTGTCACCCACGATGAGTACGTCATTCGGATCGAGACGGAACTGGCGCATGAGGTCGAGGAAGATACGCTCCTTTCCGCGCCGCTCCGGTTCGTCGATGGCGTCGACGACGATGGCATCGAAGAAGGTTTCGATGCCGAGTGCGCGCACCTTGCTCTCCTGAAGACGCCGGAATCCCGAGGTCACGAGGAAGCGCTCGGCGCCGAGCGACGGCAGGAGCGTGAGATCGCCGTAGCCGCGCAACGGCGCTCGAACCTCGATGCGGCGAAACGCCTCCCAGCCCGCCGCGAGCATGCGTGGCGTGAACCGATGCGTCGCGGCGACGAAGTCGAACGCGTGCACCCAGCAGTCCCGAAAGGCGGCTTCGAGCTCGGATTCGGCGAGCGCGCCGTCGTTGACGGCGCGGACGGCGGCGAAGACCGGCTCGAGCAACTGCTCGCCAGGTTCGTCCGCGGCGGCGAGACAGTTGTCGAGATCGAAGATGATCGCGCGCACGAGACAGGAAGCTACCGCGAACGCGATCTCCACCAAAGCTCCAGCCGCTCTCCACGCCGTCTCCAAGCATTCGGAGCGCTTCGGTCGCATCCTGCCAAACAACCCAAACACGAGAACATGACCATGGCACGCATGCTACCCGATCCCACCTTCTATCCGTCGGCGAAGCTCGCGAGCGAAGCGCCAGCCGAGTCGCTGGCGTACGTCGCGCTGCTCACCCCCGGCGAGAACGGCAAGCGAGACGCGCTCGGCGTCGTCGA
>DATEPP010000199.1:0-11666 GCA_035273165.1 Gemmatimonadaceae bacterium | reverse complement strand
TTTATTGGACGCGAATGACGCGAACCAGGGCGCGAATCGCACCGGCGCTGCGATAGGTCCTCGCTCAACGAGCCCGGACGACCCGTCTTTGGAAAGACCTCGGGAGAGCCTCGGGACGCCTGAGTCGTGATCGGTGTGCAGGTCACAAAGACGTCTCGGCTCGTTGCGCATGGACCAGTCACGGCCGAGGAGCGATTCGCAAAAATTCGCGTCATTCGCGTCCAAAGAGCTCTGGCCTCTCCATGCGAGACCATTCCACCCTACACTCCCGAAATTCCAGCAGAACCCAAATTTGGCATGAAGCCGTCGCGCCCCCGATCGACTGCTCGTGAGTGGCGCACCGGAGCATCCCGACAGCTCGCGCTCGACACGACAACCGCCCCTGCTATCTCTCTTTCCGAAACAGACCACTAGTCCCCGGGGGCGGTGCTGGCGGGCTCGGTCTCGCCGGCACCATCGCCCGCCGTGCTCTTTCCATGTTCGGAGAGGCTCATCGTCTGGAGCACGTTCGGCTCGTCGCGGCCGTCGAGGACGCGGGCGAATGTGCTGCTGATGATGCCATAGCACTCGCAGACGACGCGTTCCAGCCCAGGGCGGTCGACGATGACCATGCGCCCACGGCTATACGAGATGAGACCCGCTTGCTGGAGCTGGCTCGCCGTCTCGCTGACGGTCGCGCGACGAACGCCGAGCATCTGTGAGAGAAAGTCCTGCGTGAGCTCGAACTCGTCGCCGGGCATGCGGTCGTGCACCATGAGGAGCCATCGGGCGCAGCGCTGCTCCATCGTATGCGCACGATTGCAGCCGGAGCACTGCGCCGCGAGCGTGAAGATGCAGACGGCGTAACGATCGAGTAGTTGCTGAAGAACAGGCATCTGCGCCGCCAGCGCGCGAAACTGCGACGCGGGCATGCGCAGCGCCTCGCCCGGCACCTGCACAAATGCCTGCTCGGGGACGGCATCGACGCCGAGGTAGACGGGAAGGCCGATGATCCCTTCGCAGCCGATCGTCGCCGTCTCGATCGCGGTGCGGTCGCGCATGATGCTGACGATGGAGATGACCCCAGTCTCGACGAAGTACACGTGCGAGATGGGACCCAGGGGATCGTAAGCGACCATGCGCCGCACGAGCGGCACGCGTTCGAGGCGCGCCGTGATCAACTCCAACTCGCCCGATGGCAGAGCGGCGAGAATTCGATTCCGATAGTCTGGCATACTGGTCCATATCGGTACAACAAGACTTGGGCCACGGCAGCAACTTCGGGCGGCAGCGCGGCCGAGTCCGCCATGTGTCCTGCCACAGCTGGGCGATCTCTAATATATGGTATATCAATGCAACCGCACGATTCCGCGCCTAACGAGTAAAGGCAACGGAGTCGTCCGTGTCGACCACCGCGAGGAGGACGGGTGCCGTAAATCATATTGATAGCCAATACATCGGCGCAGCTCTTGCGGGGCTCGCGCGATGGCGCCAACGCGCATCATCCGTGGCGCGGGAGAACATGGCCGACATGAGTGGATGGACTGCCGCAGCCGGTTTCGCACTCGCCCTCGTCGCGAGTGCTGGCTGCCAATCGGAGCGATTCGCTTCGGACGACAGTGGTGAGGTCGCCGCGACCCACACCGGCGCGCTCGACACGCACCGCGCCGACAGCGTGAAACGCGCCGCGATGGCGGACTCGCGCCAATGGGCCGAGTACGGGCGCGACTACACCAATCAGCGCTGGTCTCCGCTCACCCAGATCAATACTACGAATGTCGCGCGCCTCCGGCTCGCATGGGTCAATCATTCGGGGATCCCGCACGCGTCCGAGACGAATCCGATCGTCGTCGACAGCACGATGTATTTCACGACGGCGCTCAACCACGTGCTCGCCGTCGACGCGCGCACCGGGGCGAAGCGATGGGAGTATGCGTACGACTACCACGGCCGCACCGTCGTCGACTGCTGCTCCACGAACAACAAAGGCGTTGCGGTCTACGGGGGACGCGTCTTCATGGCGACCCTCGACGCGCGGCTCGTCGCGCTCGACGCCCGGACGGGCCGGCTCCTCTGGGAGACTCAGGTCGGCGACAACGAGCAGGGCTACCACATGACTGGCGCGCCGATCGCCGTCGAGGGACGCATCATCACCGGTGTCAGCGGCGGCGAGCAGGGGTGCCGCTGTTATCTCGATGCCTACGATGCGGCGACGGGCAAGCGGCTCTGGCGATGGTACAGCATCCCCAGTCCCGCCGAAGGTGGTTGGTGGGGTGCATGGCGGGCCGCGGACCAGTGGGGTATGTCGTTTCACCGCGACATCGCGCGCGAGAAAGCCGATAGCGCGCGATACGCGGACGCGTGGCAGCACGGCGGCGGGCCGGTCTGGCACCATCCAGCCTATGATCCCGCGCTCGGTTTACTGTTCGTGAATGTCGGCAATGCCGCGCCCGACAACGACGGCAGTGTCAGGCCCGGTGACAATCTCTACACGAGCTCGATCGTCGCGCTCGATGTGCGCACGGGAAAGCTGAAGTGGTACTTCCAGGAAGTCGCGCACGACCGGTGGGACTACGATGCGACGACCCCTCCCGTGCTCGTCGAGGTGCCGGACGGCCAGGGCCGCGTCGTCAAAGCGGTGGCTGAGGCGGGCAAGGACGGCTTCGCGTACGTCGTCGAGCGCGAGACCGGAAAGCCAATCCGGAAGAGCGAACCGTTCGCCCCCACGCTGAACTACATGACGCCGCCGGACACGGCGGGCGTCGTCGTCGCCCCGGGCCCGTTAGGCGGATCGGATTGGAGCCCGACGGCGTTCAGCCCGCAGACGGGCTACCTCTACGTCGACGCGAACTATCTCCCCTTCGAGTACTGGCTGCAACACGAGCCGCTGCACGCACCGGCACAGTGGTGGGGAGGGACGACGGCGGCGCAACCGACTGGTGGTTACGGCTTGGTTGAAGCCATCGATCTCGCGACGGGCCGCATCGCATGGCGAACGCGTCTCGCGAAGCCAATCATCGGCGGGCTCCTCGCGACGGCGGGCGGTCTCGTCTTCAGTGGTCGCTCCGATCAGCATCTCGCCGCGTACGACGCGCGCACCGGCCGCGAGCTGTGGAACTACGCGACCGACGCTGGGGTCAATGCTCCCCCGATCAGCTACGAGATCGACGGTGTGCAGTATGTAGCGGTCGCCGCGACGGGTTTGCAAACGCTCAACACACCCCGGGGCGACGAGATGTTGGTCTTCGCGCTCCCTTCGAGCCCGAGCTCGGCGCCCGCCGCCAGCACCGGCGCGACCGACACGGCGCGGCGCAAGCCATGAGAAGCGCCGTGTTCTCACTCTGCGGTCTGGTGCTCCTCGCGCCGGCGCTCGCCGCGCAGGCGTCGCACACGCAGCAGAACCCGATCGCGACGAATGGACGACCGACCGTGAAAACGCACGACGACCTCCAGCCGCCGGCGCTGCCCGCGCTGCCGCCAGGCATGTCGATCGCCGACATCGTGCGCGGCGACAGCATCTATCACGGAAAGGGGACCTGCTTCGTCTGCCACGGCGTCGAAGGCGAGGGCCGTCCCGCCGCGGGCGACGCGCTCACGGTCGCGCTGAACTGGGCGCAACCCAACTGGCGGTCGATCGATTCGCTCATCAACAACGGAATACCGCAGCCGCTCACGAGGAGCCCGATTCAGATGCCGCCCCGCGGCGGCCGATCCGACCTGACGGACACCGAAGTGCGAGCCGTCGCCGCCTACGTGTGGGCGATCAGTCAGACGCGCGGCGAGCCATGGCCCGGCGGACACCGCTCGCATCGCGGCATGACGCCCGCCGGTGCCGATGCCGGCACCGCGACCGCCATCGCGTCAGAGCAGCGGCTGCCGACCACCGCCGACCACCGCGTGAATCCACGACGGGGAACGCCATGACGACCGGTCGGCTCGTTAGGCACATCGCCACGGCGGGAGCGATCGTGTTCGCAGCCGGCGCCTGCATGGGCACGTCCGATCGCGGACTATCACCCGCCCGGGCGAGCAACGGTGGCGCAAGCACCGCGCGCGGCTCCATCGCCGCCGGCACAGCCGTCGGCGGCAACGGAGAGTGGGCCACCCAAGGTCACGACTATGCGCTCTCCCGCTACAGCGACCTCGCGCAGGTCACGACGACGACGGCGAAGCATCTCAAGCTCGCCTGGTCGTTCTCCACCGGTGCGCTGCGCGGGCACGAGGGCGCGCCGCTCGTCGTCGGCAACACGATGTATCTCGTCACGCCATTCCCGAACGTCGCCTACGCGATCGACCTGGCGAAGCCGCCGGCAGTGAAGTGGCGCTTCCAGCCGAACACGGACCCGTGGGCCGTCGGCGTCGCCTGCTGCGACGTCGTCATCCGCGGCTGGGCGTACGACGCGGGGAAGCTCATTTACAATTTGCTCGACGACCGAACGATCGCGCTCGACGCGAACACGGGAAAGCTCCTCTGGCAAACGAAGCTCGCCGACGTCAACGAGGGGATCACGATGACGATGGCGCCGCTCGTGGTGAAGGGGAAAGTCCTCGTCGGCAACTCCGGCGGCGAGATGGGAGCGCGCGGCTGGCTCGCTGCGCTCGACGAGAACACGGGAAAGGAGCTCTGGCGCGCATTCAGCACGGGGACGGACAGCGACGTGAAGATCGGCCCGCGCTTCCACGCCTTCTACGCCAAGGATCGCGGCCGGGACCTCGGCCTAACGACTTGGCCGCCCGACGGGTGGAAGCACGGCGCGGGCACGGTGTGGGGGTGGATCTCGTATGATCCGACACTCAACCTCGTCTACTACGGAACGTCGAATCCGGGACCGTGGAACCAGGACCAGCGGCCGGGCGACAACAAGTGGACATCGACGATCTTCGCGCGTGATCCGGATACCGGCGAGGCCGTCTGGGCATATCAGGTGACGCCACACGACCTCTGGGACTACGACGCCGTCAACGAGAACATCCTCGCCGATCTCCCCATTGGCGGCACGATGCGCAAGGTACTGGTCCACTTCGACCGCAACGCATTCGGCTACACAATCGATCGTGCTACTGGTGAGGTGCTCGTCGCTCGGCCCTTCTCGAATCTCAACTGGTCCACGGGCATCGACCTGAAGAGCGGGACGCCTAACGTCGTCGAGTCGAAGAAGACGCACGAAGGAGCGACGATCCAGAACATCTGCCCGCCCGACATCGGCGGCAAGGATCAACAACCCGCCGCGTTCTCGCCGCGCACGGGTCTCTTCTACGTGCCGACGAACAACGAGTGCATGGACTACACGGGAATCGAGGCGAGCTACATCGCGGGCACGCCGTACTGGGGTGCACGCATGGAACGGCACGCCGGTCCCGGCGGCAACCGCGGCGCGTTTGTCGCCTGGGACGCGACCACCGGCTCGGCCGTCTGGTCGATCCCGGAAAAGCTGCTCGTGTACAGCGGCGCGCTCGTCACCGCCGGCGACGTCGTCTTCTACGGTACCGTCGACGGCTGGTTCAAAGCGATTGACGCGCGTACGGGCCAGGAGCTCTGGCGTTTCAAGACGGGCTCCGGCGTCATCGGCGCGCCGATCACGTATCTCGGGCCCGATGGCAAGCAGTACGTCGCGGTCCTCACCGGTGTCGGCGGCGCGGCCGGCGTCGACTCACACGTCGACGGATATCCCAGCGAAGGGGGAGAGCTGTATGTCTTCTCGCTCTAGCTGGTGGCTGGTGATTGGTGGCTGGTGGCTCGGGGCCGCCATTCCGTCGCAAGCGACGCGTCACGCGCCACGCGCCACCCCTCACGCACTCCGTGTCTGCGCGGACCCGAACAACCTCCCCTTCTCCAATATCAAGCAGGAGGGATTCGAGAATGCTCTCGCTCGGCTGATCGCGCGCGAGCTCGGCGACACGCTCGAGTACTTCTGGTGGCCGCAGCGGCGAGCCTGGGTGCGGCACTCGGTGGGTGACGGCAAATGCGACGTGGCAATGGGAGTGCCGACCGCGTTCGAGCCGATGACGACGACGCGTCCCTACTATCGCTCGACGTACGTGTTTGTGTCACGAGCGGATCGGCACTACGAGATTCACTCGCTCGATGATCCGCGGCTGAAACAGCTCCGCATCGGGCTCCACTTCATCGGCACCGATTACAGCAATCCGCCGCCGGCGCACGCGTTAGGCGCGCGGGGCATCGTGCGGAATGTCGTTGGCTACAGCATCTACGGGACGTTCACGGATCCGAATCCGCCGGCCCGCCTGCTCGACGCCGTGGCAAGGGGTGACGTCGACGTCGCCATCGTCTGGGGGCCGCTTGCGGGATATTTCGCATCGCGAGAGCCAACCCCGTTGGCGCTCACCCCGCTCGACTCGCCGGTGGACCAACGCACCGGCACCGTCTTCGAGTTTCCAATCAGCGTCGGCGTGCGACGCGGCGACACACAGCTCCGCGACGCGATTCAACGCGTGCTCGACCGACGATCGAGCACGGTGAACGCGATCCTCGCGAAGTTCGGCGTCGTACGGTCCGGCAGCGGAGCGCTCGCGACGCGGGAGGCGGGACGATGAGGCTCATCGTGCTGCTCATTCCGGCACTGGCGCTGGTGGCGTGCAAGCCACAGCAGCCGGGTGGGGCGAGCGTGTCGGAGTCGCAGGTCGCGACGGCCGCGGTGCCGCAGGTGTCGTACGTGCTGCGGTCGCCCGAGGGCCCCGCGGCCGGCTATCGCGTGAGCCAGGTGCAAACGCGGGTGCACAATCCCTACGGTGGGAGCGATGCAGCGGTGGAAGAGGGACGATTCCTCTACATCCGTATGAATTGCGCGTACTGCCATGGGTTCGACGGTACCGGAGGCATGGGGCCCGACCTCACCGATAACCAGTGGCGATACGGCGCGAGCGACGTCGACGTGTTCAACACGATCTTTCGCGGCCGTGGGCAGGGGATGCCGGCATGGGGTCCTGTGCTCACCGAAGATCAGATCTGGAAGCTCGTTGCTTATGTACACTCCCTTGGCGGCACCACCGCGAGTCGTTATGCAGGCTCGCCGCGCGCCGACCACACGCGCAAGACGTCCGCGAACTCGCTCACTCGCTGATATGACACGCGTGAGATGGCGCAGTCCCGCGCCCCAGGTCGCAACGGTTCTCATCGCCGCGTGGCTGGCGGCGTGCGCCGCCGAGCGTGGCCGCTCGATCGATCTCGTCCATCGCGATCGCGATCCTGGGGAGTGGTTCCATCAGGCGAGCGACTACGGGCTCACCCGCTACAGCTCACTGGCGAAGCTCACGACCACGAACGTCCGCGGACTGCATCCCGCCTGGACGTACTCGACGGGGCGATTGCGCGGGCACGAGGGGACGCCGCTCGTCATCGGCTCGACGATGTACATCGTGACGCCGCTCCCCGACGAGGCGATTGCGCTCGATCTCACGAAGCCGGGCACCGTGCGCTGGAAGCACACGCCGAGTGTGAACCCGTGGGCCGAAGGGATCGCGTGCTGCGATGTCGTGAATCGCGGCTGGGCGTACGCGGACGGCAAGCTCGTTTACAACTTGCTCGACGGACATACGATCGCGCTCGACGTATCCGATGGGCACGAGCTCTGGCGCACGCGCGTCGCGGACATCAACATCGGCGAAACGACGACGATGGCTCCCGTGATCGTGAAGGACGAGGTCCTCGTCGGAAACTCGGGCGGCGAGATGGGCGCGCGCGGATGGATCGCCGCGCTCAGCCTCGACGACGGATCGCTCCGGTGGCGGGCGTACACCACGGGCCCCGATAGCGACGTCAAGATCACCGCGGGCACGCATCCCTTCTACGCCAAGGACCGCGGCCGCGATCTCGGCCTAACGAGCTGGCCGAACGACGGATGGAAGCACGGTGGCGCGACCGTCTGGGGCTGGATCTCGTACGATCCGGAGCTGGACCTCATTTACCACGGAACCTCGAATCCAGGGCCATGGAACTCCGACCAGCGCCCCGGCGACAACAAGTGGTCGTCGAGTCTCTTCGCGCGCAACCCGGAGACGGGCGAGGTGAAGTGGGTCTACCAGCTCACTCCACACGACATGTGGGACTACGACGGAGTGAACGAGAATCTTCTCGCCGACATTCCGATCAACGGGCAGACGCGCAAAGTGCTGATGCACTTCGACCGTAATGGCTACGGCTACACGATCGATCGTCAAACGGGTGAGGTGCTCGTCGCCAATCCGTTCGTGCCGGTGAATTGGTCGACCGGGTTCGACATGAAGTCGGGTGTGCCCAATCGCGACCCCGCGAAGGAGACCCATCAGGGAGCGACCGTCACGGACATCTGCCCGTCCACGACCGGCGGAAAGGACGAAGAGCCCGCGGCCTACTCTCCGCGGACTGGTCTCGCCTACGTGCCGGCAGTGAACGTGTGCATGGACTACACGGCACGCTCGGTTCAGTACATCGCCGGTACACCGTACGTCGGCGCGAACTATCCGCCGCGCAAGGATTCGCCGGGCGGCTTCAAGGGCGCGCTCATCGCCTGGGATCCGAAAGTCGGGCGGCAGGTGTGGGCCGTGCCCGACACGGCGTATCCCATCTACAGCGGCGTGCTGACGACCGGAGGAGACCTCGTCTTCTACGGCACGCTCGACGGGATTCTGCGCGCACTCGATGCGCGCACCGGCGCCGTGCTGTGGGAGGCGAAGGTAGGCTCGGGGATCATCGGTGGGCCGATGACCTATCTGGGCCCGGACGGAAAGCAATACGTGGCGGTGCTCGCCGGCGTCGGTGGCATCGGGGGCGCGTTCGCGAAATCACCGAAGGCGCCTCCGACGGGTGGCACGCTCTGGGTGTTCGGTCTATGACCATCGTTAGGCGCCGTGTCGCGGAGTTCACGACCGTGGCGATGCTCGCCATTCTCGCCGCTTGTCGAAAGGCGAGTGGTACGAGAACCAACGATGCGCTTCCGGCGCCGGTGCTCCCGACGGCCTCCGGCGTGGCGGCTCTCCCCGAAGGACCGTATGCCGGCATCGCGGTGAGCGCGCTCGAAGCGACGGCGACCAATCCGTACGGCAACGACACCGCGGCCGTCAAACGCGGCGAGCAGCTCTTCCTCGGCATGAACTGCAGCGGCTGCCACGGCCAGGATGCGAAGGCCGGCATCTTCGCTCCCAATCTCACCGACGACTATTGGCGTTACGGCGGCAGCGACGCAGATGTCTTCAACTCCATTTACGAGGGCCGCGCGCGAGGCATGCCTGCGTGGGGCGCGGCGCTCAGTACGAACCAGATCTGGGAGCTGGTCGCGTACATCCGCTCGCTCGGCGGGATGACTGGCCCACGCCTGCCGCGCTACGCATCGCAGGTCGATACGACCGGCGCGAACGCGCCAACGCCAAGTAACAAGAGGCAGCCATGACATCGCGGCGAGGAGTGAATTGCTGGTGGCTGCTGTTCCTGAGCGCGTGCAGCGACGCGCCGATGAACTACATGGTGTCGCACGGGCCGGTCGCGGCGAGTGAGGCGCGGTTGGGATGGTGGCTGGTGATCGTGTCGGGTGTCGTCGTCGCGATCGTCGCACTGCTGGTCGTGCTCGGTGGGATACACCGGCCGCCGGAACGCGACGCGACCGCGCTCGCGCGAACGGCGGGTCACAGCGGCCTGCTCTGGATCTATCTCGGTGGTCTCGTCATTCCCGCGGTGATCCTCGTCATCAGCTTCGCTCTCACGTTAGGCACGCTGCACGCCACGGCCCGGCCCAGCCGTGATCCCGCGGCGACCATCCAGATCATCGGCCACCGCTGGTGGTGGGAAGTGCGCTATCTCGATCCGGATCCGACGAAGATGATCGAGACAGCGAACGAAATTCACGTACCGGTGGGTCAGCCCGTGAAGCTGCAGCTCACGAGCGCGGATGTCATTCACAGCTTCTGGATACCGCAACTCGCGGGAAAGACGGACGTCATTCCCGGGCAGACCAACAACGCGTGGCTCCAGGCGGACAGTGCCGGCGTTTACCGCGGTGCCTGCACCGAGTACTGCGGGTTACAACATGCGAACATGGCTCCGATAGTGATCGCGGAGTCGCCAGCGGCCTTCTCGGCATGGGAGGCGGGACAGCGCGCGAGCGCTGCGGCGCCGACCGATCCCGATGCGGCGGCGGGTCTCGCCGTCTTTCAGAAAGCGGCGTGCGCAACCTGCCACGCCATCCGCGGCTCCGAAGCGTTAGGCAGAGTCGGTCCGGATCTGACGCACCTCGCGAGCCGGCTGACGCTCGCCGCCGGAACGCTGGCGAATACGCGCGGCAACCTCGCGGGCTGGATCGGCAACTCGCAGGCGATCAAGCCGGGGAACGACATGCCGGTGATGACCCTCGCACCGGAGGATCTCCAGGCGCTCCTCGCGTACCTCGAGACGCTGAAATAGAGGACCCATGGCGACGACTACCATTCCCGCACCGTTAGGCGAGCGTCTCACGCGCATCTGGGAAACCGCGCCCGGTCTCTACGGCGTCCTCGCGACGGTGGACCACAAGATCATCGGGCGCCGCTATCTCGTGACGTCCATGGTCTTCCTCCTCCTCGGCGGCCTCGAAGCGGCAATGATCCGCGCGCAGCTCGCCGCGCCGGACATGCACCTCGTTTCGCCGGAGCGCTACAACCAGCTGTTCACGATGCACGGCGTGACGATGATCTTCTGGTACGCCGCGCCAATTCTGTCGGGGTTCAGCAACTATCTCTGGCCGCTGATGCTGGGCGCGCGCGACATGGCATGCCCGCGCGCCAACGCGCTCTCGTACTGGACGTTTCTGATGTCCGGAATCTTCCTCTACACGAGCGTGGTGCTCGGGCAGATGCCCGATCGCGGCTGGTTCGCCTATGCGCCATTGACCGAGGCGGCATACTCGCCTGGTCTCAACATGGACTTCTACGCGATCGGCCTGACCTTCCTGTCCGTCTCGACGACGGTCGGCGCGATCAACTTCATCGCGACGCTGTTCAAGACACGCGCGCCGGGCATGTCGTTGAATCGCCTGCCGATCTTCGTCTGGGGCACGCTGACGACGTCGTTCGCGATCGTCTTCGCGACGCCGGCGTTGACGGGCGCTTGCGCACTGCTCTTCCTCGATCGCCGCGTCGGCACCCACTTCTTCGATGCGGCGTTAGGCGGAAGCCCGCTGCTCTGGCAGCATCTCTTCTGGTCGTTCGGGCACCCGTGGGTCTACATCGTCGTGCTACCGGCGATGGGGATCATCTCCGATCTCATTCCAACGTTTTGCCGCCGCCCTCTGGTCGGGTACACGTTCGTCGCCCTCGCGACCGTGTCCACGGGCATTCTCGGCTTCGGGGTCTGGGTGCACCACATGTTCGCGACCGGGCTGCCGGCAACGGCGCTGTCGTTCTTCTCGGCCGCGAGCATGGTGATCACGATCCCGAGTGCCGTGGCCGTCGCCGCGTGGCTGGCGACGATGTGGCTGGGCCGGCCTGTCTTCAAGACGCCGATGCTCTTCGCCGCGGGCTTCATCGTGCTGTTCGTGATCGGCGGGGTGTCGGGCGTCGCGACGGCCGCGATCAGCTTCGACTGGCAGCTCACCGACACGTACTTCGTCGTCGCCCACCTGCACTACGTGCTCATCGGGATCAACGTCTTTGCCGTGATGGCCGGCTTCTACTACTGGCTGCCGAAGATCACGGGACGCCTCATGAGTGAATCGTTAGGC
>DATEPP010000198.1:0-15347 GCA_035273165.1 Gemmatimonadaceae bacterium | reverse complement strand
AGCTTGCCCTGTCGCATCGCCTCTTCGATGAGCGTCCCTACGGCTTCATGGAGCTCGGCCGGCGGCGGTCCTGACTCGGCGAAGCTCTCGGAACCACTCACAATGAACATGTAGCGCATTGGTGATTTCTCCTCGGGGGTGGTGAAGGCCGACGTCTTCTCGTCGGCCCCTTACCCTCACGTCGAACGACACTCGCCGAAATCGACAGGCGGTTCCACGTCAGACCGCCGTATAGCCGCCATCGACGAGGTAATAGCCTCCAGTGATGAACGACGCCTCGTCCGAGAGGAGAAAGCACACCAGCGGTGCAACCTCGTCCGGCTGTCCGAGTCGTCCCAGAGGATGCTTGCCGACGAGGGCGGACTTCTGAGCGGGCGGCAAATCCGCAAGCAAGGGCGTCTCGATGTAGGCTGGACCGACGCAATTGATGCGGAGCCCCTGCGGGCCATACTCCGCCGCCGCGTTCTTCGTCAGCCCAACGACACCATGCTTCGCTGCGGTGTATGCGCCATTTCCGATTGCCGCGACGAGTCCGTGAATGGAAGCCATGTTGACGATGGCGCAGTTGCGGGCGCCCGCTTGCAGCATCGCTGGGATTTGATAGCGCATCCCGTACAGGACACCATTGAGGTTGATGTCGATGACGCGCTGCCAGTCGGCGAGATCGACGTCACCCGCTGGCGCTTGCGCCCCGCCGATACCCGCGTTGTTCACCGCGTAGTGCAGCGCGCCGTAGGTGGATACGGCCTTGGCGACCACGCGCTCCGAATCGCTGGCCTGCGCGGTGTCCTGCTTCTCGGCGGTGGCGGTTCCGCCACTCTTCGCGATCTCGCCCGAGACGCGCTCCGCGCTCTTCATGTTGATGTCCGAGACGACGACCTTCACACCTTCCTTCGCCAGTCGTTTGGCGATCGCCTCACCAAGTCCAGAGCCGCCGCCGGTGACGATCGCAACCTTTCCGCTCAGGCCTTTCATGGTGTCTCCCGTGTTCGAGTACCATCGACCCGCTGATCGTCGATCACCTCGCTAAAACTTACTCAACTCGGTCCTCGATGCCTTCCATTGGCACAGCTCGCGCCGCATCTTGTTCGTCGCGGCCGACGAAATCTCGATCACCATCACCACATCGACCGAGCCGAAGAGGAAAAGATGCCCAAGCCCCACAGTACCCTTCGTGAAGGCACGTTCGCCGGCGTCCTCGGCGCGACGGTTGTTGCGGTCTGGTTTCTGATCGTCGACGTCATCGCGGGCCATCCACTCCACACGCCGCGAGCGCTGGGCACGGCACTGTTCAGCATTCTTGGACCGCTGGGCCTCGAGTCGCCGACCGTATACGTCATCGCGTACACGGTGGTGCACTACGTGCTGTTCATCCTCGCGGGCCTGATCGCAACGGCGGTGATCCATGCTTCGCAACGGGAGCCGACTGTGCTCGCTGGCGCGTTCGTCCTGTTCATCGTGCTGGAGATCGCCTTCTACGGCTTCGTGTCGCTCCTCGCGAACACGCTGTTGCGGGAGCTGGCCTGGTACAACGTCGCCATCGGAAACCTGTTGGCCGCCGTGGTGATGGGGACATATCTCTGGCGGCGGCATCCGGCGCTGGGCGAGAATCTTTCGTATTCGCTGAGCGGTAAAGAACGTCGCGACTGAACAACTCGGTCGCCGCACCGTGCTCGGCGAGAGAGGAGGATGCCATGACGCATGAGATAATGGTTGCCCTCGATGGCTCGGATAAGGGAAGGCGCGCATTGTCGGTCGCGCTCGGCCTGGCGGAGATTGCCGATACCGGAGTGCACCTTGTCCGGGTCGTCCGACCGATCACCGAGCGGATCCTGAATCAGGTCGAGCTCCTCGGTCTCGATCCGAAGAACGCGCCGGGGCGTCGTGAGGCCGAGGAGGAGCTCGTCTCGATCGTCCGCGACCTAACGATGCGGTCGTCACGAGCGCTGTCGTGGGAACTTCTGGAAGGGGCTGATGTGGCCGTGACGCTCGACCGCGTCGCTCGAGAGCGCGATGTGCGAGCACTCGTAATGGGCACCCGGGGCGCGAGCTCGACCGGCTTGGCAATTTTCGGCAGCGTCGCCGACCGCGTGATGCGCGAGTGCCCGAAGCCGGTCGTGCTCGTTCCTCCTGGCGCCTTCGACATCGTTGGTAAGCAGATACAGATCAGACGGCTTCTGGTGCCGCTCGACGGATCGGCGCTGGCGGCACGCTCGATCGACTTTCTCCTCGAGATCCCCCGCAGCATCGAGCTGGAGTTCGTGCTCGTCGAGGTAGTACAGAACGAGACTGACGCTCCGGTTGCCCAACGGAGTTTGCAGTCGGCAGCGGATCGGTTGAATGGCCGCTCCGCGGAAGCGGTTCCGCGGATCGTCCTCGCCGAGGACAGAGTGAGGGCCATCGTCGATGCTGTGCGTGAATTCGCCGTCGACATGATCGCGATGAGCACTCGCGGCGAAGGTGGCTTACGCCGGCTCGTTCTCGGTAGCGTCGCGGAGGGCGTGGTCCGCGCCGCCGAGGTGCCGGTGCTGCTGCTGACACCCACCATGCTCGCGGCTCAGCTCGACCCGGCGCCGTCGCCGGAATTGACGCCCCACGCGAACGCCTGAGAGGATCACCGGCCGGTTCGAGTCGCCTGCCGCCGCGCCACAGCGCGACGGACGGCGCGCTCCACACCGGCGAGAGCGGTGTTGATCGCGACGCGCAGTGACGAGGCCTGGCTCTCGAACACCACGCTGGGCAATCCGCTCAGGACAACCTTGATGCTACAGTGCTGATCGATCCCGCCACGAGGGCCATTGACATCCGTCGCACGGAACGTGACGCGCTCGATGAACGTGGCGAACTTCCCCAGCTTCGTCCCGAGCTTCTTTCTGATGTAGTCGCGCTCGTGGTCGGTGAGTGTCACGCCCGAGATCCGTATGTTCGCTGGGACGTCGGGCGCGCGCGTTCGCCCGGCGAGACGCTTCGCGGGCCGCGACACGACGGCGGCGAATGGTTCGCGTTTCGTGCTCTGATCCGGACGCCGCCGGCGTGTCGCTTCATCACCGTCGGCGTCGCGCGAGCGGCTGATCGTGCGCCCGCCTAACGACCTGCTGCTCGAGGGCGCACGCAGCAATCGCTTCTCGGCACCGCTGAGGCGTCCAATCTTGTCGCTGCCGAGCGCGTCGAAGACGTCCGTCGCCGTCACGATGCCGACGATCCGGTCGTCCTGCACGACTGGAAGAGATCCGATGAGACGCGATCGCATCACATCCGCGGCATTCCTGAGCGTCGTGGTCGGGTCGGCCTGCAGCACTTGCCTGGTCATCAGATCCCGCACGCGACGACCGCTCCGCAGGTCAGCGCCCGCCCGTCCGCCGAGATCGCGTTCCGAGAGCACGCCGACGACGTCATCGTGGTCCAGGACGACGAGGTGCCGAATGCCACGCCTCCGCATGCGAGTCCACGCCGCGCCGGCCGCTTCCTCCGGTCCAATCGTCACGACGCGAGTCTGCATGATGTCGCCCACGAGCCGGGGATCGAGGCGATCACCGGCCTCTCCGGAGGAGTCCATAGCTCCATGTTTCGAATTGCTCATCGCTCATCTCCCGCTGCTTTCGTCTGAACGCTGGATTGTGCCGATGGCTCACATGGGAGTATAGATGACTCGATCGCGTGACCGTACCTCCGGACCGGAGGGATCTTCGATGATCGTTGTCGCGACGGATGGCAGAGAGCAATCAGACGGGGCTGTTCGCGCGGGCGTCCTGTTCGGGGAACCGGCCGGATGGCGAATCGTCAGCGCCGCCCCACTGCTGCACAACTTCGCTCCGGAGCTGGATCTGGGAATCACGGCCCAGGCACTCGAGGTTCTGCGCGACCAGCAACGTCAATCGGTGCAGGACCAACTCCGGCGCGTCCGTGTCGAAGACGCCCGCGTCGAGGTCGACATTGCTGCCAGCGACCCCGCTCTCGCCACCGCGACCGTCGCTCGGCGAGAAAACGCCTCGCTCGTCATTTGCGGCCTCGGCCGCCATCGCATCGTCGACCGATTATTGGGCGACGAGACAGCGCTGGCGATCATTCGAGTATCCGAACATCCTGTGCTTGCCGTGCCCGATGACTTCGCACATCGGCCCCGGTGCGCCGTTGTCGGCGTGGATTTCAGCGAGGACAGCCTCCGCGCCATCGAGCTCGTCACGCGGTTCACGACGAGCTCGGCGACCATCCACCTCGTCAACGTCGCGCCACATGAGCATGTTTTACACCTGGTGCCTGGTGGCTTCAACGCATACGAGGAGCATGCACGAGCACAATTGGCGCGCGTGATCGAAGGCCTCGGCGCTCTGCCGGACGTACTCTTTCAGCCAGTCGTTCGGCAGGGCGACCCCGGATCGGAGCTACTCCGTTACGCCGCGGAGCACGAGGACGGGATGATCGCCGTGGGGACGCGCGGTTTGGGATTCGTCGCTCGCCTTCTGCTCGGCAGCGTCGCCACGAAAGTGATTCGTGCATCACCAGTGCCGGTGCTCACCGTTCCGAGACGTCCCGGCACTCGGCGCCTCGTATAGCCCAGAGCTTCTGGGTCGCGAATCGCGCGAATGAAGAGCGAGTGTGATCGAGCCACTCTTCGATGGGGATCTCCTCGGCCGAGTCCAAAAAGACTGCTGTGTGGATGGCGGATGACAGCGTCAATCCCAGCGGTTGGATTCGCCCACAATTCGCGTGAATTCGCGTCCCCAAGCGTTCCAAGCCGACAGTGTCATGACATCCCCGAAGAACCCGGATTCGGCACCTTGTTAGGTGCCGCGTTGTGACTGCCGCGCGTTGTCGACCATGAGGTTGACGAGACGAACGAGATCCTCGCCGACGCGTCGCATTCCGGTGCACTGCACACAGTTCTGCGCGCCCTCGAGGAGGAGAAAGAACAGATTCGCGGCGAGCTCCGGGTCCTGGAAGCCGGCTTCGGTACAAACTTGCTGAATGTGCTTGTGCTCGCGAAGCTTGTGGGCCTGGATCACGCGCCGCGCCGGGTGATTCCTGTCCGGCAGCTCGGCGAGCGCGTTGGCGAGCATCGAGCCGCGGCGCTCCATCTCCGCGAGCTTTGATGCGACGCGCTCACTCCACTCGATGAGCTGCTGTTGCGGATCGTCGGGATACTTCGCGCTCAGTTCGTCCCAGAGCGCCTCCTTCTGCGCAATGATACCGCGCGCCCACTCCGCGATCAGCTCGTCCTTCGACTCGAAGTGACGGTAGAGCGTCATCTTGTTGGTGCCCGCCGCCTCGGCGATGGCCTCGACGCCGACGCCGCGAATTCCCTGTTTTTGAAACAGGTCCGCGGCCGCGACGATGATCCGGTCGCGTGGTGAAAGAACGGGTTCAGCTTCCCGCTTGGCAGTCATGGCAATGCATATCCCTCATCAAACATCGCGCCGCGGCCCGCGAATGTCGATGCTCGGTGGTCTCGAACGACGTACTACGGGACGCCCGACGATCGAGCGCCTCCCCACTTGACGCACGTGTTACCGGTCGGTAACATCTGTGGGTGTGACCGGTCAGTAACATACACCGTTCACCGCGCAAAAGTGCCGCACGAACTCTTTTCGAAGGAGTAGCGCCCGAATGAGTACCACTGGATTCCGCAGTCTCTCGCCCCTTCGGTCGGCCATGGCCCTGCTCCTCGCCGGCTGGCTTGTCTCCGGATGCGAGAAGGCGCAGTCCGCGCCGCCCCCACCGCAAGTGACAGTCGCCCCGGCAATCACCCGGACGGTGGCCGACGAGGACGAGTTCACCGGCCACTTCGAGTCGGTGAACAGCGTCGAAGTGCGCCCGCGCGTCGGAGGCTTCGTCGAACGCGTGGCGTTCACCGAAGGCGCCATCGTTCACCAGGGCGATGTGCTCTTCACCGTCGACGCCCGCCCCTATGAAGCCGAGGTGGCTCGCGCCGAAGCCGCACTGGCGCAGGCCCGGACGCGCAAGGAGCTCGCAGATATGGAGCTCGAGCGCGCCCAGCGGCTCGTCAGCACCCAGGCCATCTCGCGCGAGGAGCTCGACGCCCGCACCAGCGGCCGCGCCGAAAGCGATGCCGCGATCAAGTCCGCCGAAGCGGCCCTTCGTCTCGCCAGGCTCAATCTCGACTGGACGGTCGTCCGCGCGCCGATCACCGGTCGGGTCAGTCGCGCCGAGGTGACGAGCGGAAATCTGGTGCAGGCGGGACCGGCGGGGTCGACACTCCTGACGACGATCGTGTCGATGGATCCCATCTACGTCTATTTCGACAGCGACGAGCAAGCGTACCTCAAGTACATGCAGGTGCGGCAGGCCGGCGCGCGAGCGATCGGGCGTACGGTATACGTGGGCCTGGCCAGCGAGTCCGGATTTCCTCACGAGGGCGCCGTCGACTTCGTCGACAACCAGGTCGATCGCAGCGCGGGCACGATTCGCGTTCGCGCGGTGCTGCCGAACAAGTCCCTGCTCTTCACGCCTGGGCTCTTCGCGCGGGTCCGCCTCGTCGACGGCAATCGCCATGACGCGACCCTCATCCAGGATCGAGCGATCGGCACGGACCAGGATCGCAAGTTCGTGCTCGTGTTGAACGACGACAACACGCTCGCGTATCGGCCGATCGTCATCGGTCGCCTCGTTGACGGTCTGCGCACGGTGGAGTCGGGGCTCAAGCCCGGTGAACGCGTCGTCGTGAATGGGCAGATGCGCGTCCGGCCGGGAATGAAAGTCGTCGCCCAGACCACGACGATGACGACCGACGTTGCCGCGACCAAGCGCTAACACATCAGAACCGGAGACACACACGTGCGCTTTTCACGCTTTTTCATCGACCGCCCGATCTTCGCGGTCGTGCTGTCATTGGTGATTCTCGCCGGTGGGCTGCTCGCGATTCGCGCGCTCCCGATCAGCGAGTATCCCGAAGTCACGCCGCCAACGATCACGGTTCGCGCCGTCTATCCCGGCGCGAATCCGACGGTGCTCGCGCAGACGGTCGGCACGCCCCTGGAGGACGCCATCAACGGTGTTGAGCATATGCTCTACATGTCGTCGTCGGCGACGGCCGACGGCGTCCTCAACCTCACCGTGACGTTCGAGATCGGCACGCCAGTCGATCTCGCGCAGGTGCAGGTGCAGAACCGCGTGAACCAGGCGCTCGCACGACTGCCCGAAGAGGTACGCGCTCTCGGTGTGGTGACGGATAAACGGTCGCCCGACATCACCATGGTCGTGCACCTGACGTCCCCCGAGGGCCGCTACGACCCGGTGTACTTGCGCAACTACGCGCTCCTGAACGTGCGCAACGAGTTGGCGCGCCTCCCGGGCGCAGGGCAGGTCATCGTCTTCGGCGCGGGCGACTACGCGATGCGCGTGTGGCTCGATCCGAACAAGGTTGCCGCGCACAATCTGTCGGCGGGCGACGTCGTGCAGGCGATCCGCGAGCAGAATCTCCAGGTGGCGGCCGGCGTCGTCGGCGCGCCGCCAATGCCCAATCCGGTCGCGTATCAGCTGACGGTCCGTGCCCAGGGCCGGCTCGTCGACGAAGCGCAGTTCGGCAACATCATCATCAAGACGGGCACGAACGGCGAGGTGACGCGCCTCCGCGACGTCGCGCGGATCGAGCTCGGCGCCGGCGACTTCGGCCTCCGCGCGTTGCTCGACAACAAGAACGCCGTGGCGATCGTCATCTTCCAGGCGCCGGGATCCAACGCCCTCGCGCTCTCGAGCGCCATTCGCGAGAAGATGAGTGAGCTCAAAACTCGCTTCCCGCAGGGCGTCGATTGGTCAGCGGTGTACGACCCGACGATCTTCGTCCGCGACTCGATCCGTGAGGTCATCCAGACGCTGCTCGAGGCGACGTTGATGGTTGTGCTCGTTGTCGTGCTCTTTCTCCAGACCTGGCGCGCCTCGATCATTCCCCTCGCCGCGGTGCCCGTGTCGATCGTCGGCACCTTCGCCGTGATGCTCGCCGCCGGCTTCTCGATCAATACGCTCTCGCTGTTCGGTATGGTGCTGGCCATCGGCATCGTCGTCGACGACGCGATCGTCGTCGTCGAGAACGTCGAACGCCACATCGAGGAAGGGCTGTCGCCACTCGATGCGAGCCACCGCGCCATGGAGGAGGTGAGTGGACCGATCATCGCCATTGCCCTCGTGCTCTGCGCGGTGTTCGTGCCGGTCGCGTTCATCAGCGGCCTCACCGGCCAGTTCTATCGTCAGTTCGCGCTGACGATCGCGTTCTCGACGCTGATCTCGGCGTTCAACTCGCTGACACTGTCGCCCGCGCTCGCCGCCGTGCTGCTGCGTCCGCGTGGCGCTCGCGAAGACGGGGTGCAGCGCGCGATCAATCGACTCCTCGGCTGGCTGTTCGCTCCATTCAATCGGCTGTTCGCGCGAGCCTCCGGACGCTACGCGTCGATCGTGAATCGCGTCAGCCGTCGCACGGGCGTCGCCCTCGCCGTCTACGCCGGACTCGTTGTGCTCGGCGTCCTCGGCTTCGCACGCGTCCCGAGCGGATTCGTACCGAGCCAGGACAAACGCTATCTCGTGGCGATCGCCCAGCTGCCCGACGCCGCGTCGCTCGATCGCACCGAAGCGGTCGTGCGCAAGATGACGGAGATCGCGCTCGCGCAGGATGGCGTCGAGCACGCCGTCGAGTTCCCAGGACTCTCGATCACGAACTTCGGGAACAAGCCAAACGCCGGCACGATCTTCCTCGGTCTCAAGCCGTTCGAGGATCGGAAGAAGGCGAGCCAGAGCGCCGCCGCCATCGTTCAGGCGCTGAACGCGAAGTTCGCTGGCATTCAGGACGCATTCGTCGCGGTCTTCCCTCCTCCTGCAGTGAATGGGTTGGGGTCGGTGGGTGGATTCAAGCTGCAGGTGGAGGATCGCGCCGGCCTCGGTGACTCCGCGCTCTATGCGGCGACGCAGGCGCTGCTTGGCCGCGCCTATCAGACGCCGAGCCTCGCCGGGGAGTTCTCGAGCTTCCAGATCAACGTGCCGCAGATCTTCGCCGACGTGGATCGTGACAAGGTGAAGCAGCTCGGCATCGGATTGAATGATCTCTTCCAGACGCTGCAGATCTACCTCGGCTCGCAGTACGTGAACGACTTCAACAAGTTCGGGCGCACCTATCAGGTGATCGCCCAGGCCGACGCGCCGTTCCGCGCCACGGCCGACAACATCACGCAGCTCAAGGTACGCAACGCGCATGGCGAGATGGTGCCGTTAGGCTCGGTGCTCACGGTGAAGCAGTCCTACGGCCCTGACCAGCTCACGCACTACAACGGCTATACCGCCGCTGACATCAATGGCAGTCCCGCTCCGGGCGTGAGCTCGGGCGAAGCGGTGCAGACGATGGAGCGGCTCGCGAGCGAGACGCTGCCGAACGGCCTGGGCTTCGAGTGGACGGAGCTCACCTATCAGCAGAAGCTCGCCGGCAACACCGCGATCTTCGTCTTTCCGCTCTGCGTATTGCTCGTCTTCCTCGTTCTCGCCGCGCAGTACGAGAGCTGGTCGCTCCCGATCGTCATCATCCTCATCGTGCCGATGTGCCTGTTGTCGGCGATCGCGGGAGTCTGGATCACCCGGGGCGACAACAACGTGTTCACACAGATCGGGCTCCTCGTGCTCGTCGGCCTCGCATGCAAGAATGCGATCCTGATCGTGGAGTTCGCGCGTGATCTCGAGGAGCAGGGTCGCGATCGCTTCAGCGCCGCACTGGAAGCGGCGCGCATCCGGCTTCGCCCGATTCTCATGACGTCATTCGCCTTCATCATGGGCGTTGTGCCGCTCGTCTTCGCACGTGGCGCCGGTGCCGAGATGCGTCACGTGATGGGTATCGCCGTCTTCTCGGGGATGCTCGGCGTCACCTTCTTCGGCCTCGTTTTCACACCGCTCTTCTATGTGCTCGTTCGTGGCGTCGCCGCGCGGCGCGCCAACCGCACCATCGTTCCACCTGCTGATGTTCAGCCTTTACACAACTGGCCCCGAATTGCTGTCGGTGGGGAGGGCAGCGCACATGCATAAGCTCCTGCTGTTGTCGACGATCGTGCTGGCGGCCTGCGTCGGCGCGCCAAGCTACCATGCGCCGACAGTCCGCGTCGCACCCGAGTACGCGACGAGTGCCACTATGGCCCTCGTCCCCACGAAGCCCGACAGCTGCCCACCCGAATCGAGTGCGGCAGCGCCGACGCGCTCGGTTCATTACACGGATGCGATGCCCGTCGCACCGTTCTGGCGAACACTCGACGACACCGTGTTGACGGCGCTCATCGAGGAAGCGTTGCGAGCAAACACCGACATCCAGATCGCCACGTCGCGCCTGGCGGGCACGCGCGCGGCACGCCGATTGGCGGCGTTCGATATCGTGCCGACGGTGACGGCGAGCGGGAGCTCCGTTCGCCAGCAAGCGTCGATCGCTCAGCTGCCAGGATTGAGCCGGCAGCTTCCCGCGGAGCAACTGTGGGACGTTGGATTCGACGCGTCCTGGGAGCTCGACCTCTTCGGGCGTGTGAGCCGGAATGTGCGGGCGCAGGGCGCGCTCGTCACGTCGGCGGAGTACGGATTGCGTGACGTGCAGGTGAGTGTCGCATCGGAAGTCGCGCGCACGTATTTCGAGCTCCGTGGCGCCCAGCAGCAGCTCGACGTCGCGCAGCGGAACGCCGATAATCAGCGACGGACCGTCAAGCTGACGAAGGATCGATTGGCCGCCGGCCGTGGTACGGCGTTCGACACTGAACGCGCCAATTCGATTCTGTACCTCACTCTTGCCACGATGCCCGCCTTGGAGACGGAGATCGCACGCGACCGAAGCCGGATCGCGGTCCTGCTCGGCCGCAGTCCCGATGCGCTCTCCTCGTCGCTGGCAGCCGCCGGCACTCTGCCACAGCTGCCTGACACGCTCGATATCGGCACACCTTCGAATCTCGTGCGCCGACGTCCAGACGTGCTACGCGCGGAGCGGGCGCTCGCCGCGGACGAGCTTCTCGTCGGCTCCGCCAAAGCAGACTACCTGCCGCGCATATCGTTAGGCGCGCGCCTTGGCTACACCGCGACCTCGTTCGATTCGCTGAGTCGAGCGGGAACGTCGCGTCTGCTCGTCGGCCCATTCGTGAGCTTTCCTCTCTTCGATCTGGGTCGCGTGCGGCAGCGGGTCGATCTCGCACAGTCGCGTGCCGATGAAGCGCGGACGGAGCACAATGCGACGGTTCTCCGGGCCCTCGAGGAGACACAAGTCGCGCTGGTGAATTACGATCGTGCGCACGCACGCCTCGCCATCCTCGAGGACGCAGTGCGTTCGAGTCAGCACGCGTCGGCACTGGCGCAGCAGAGGTTCGAGGCGGGCCTCACCGACTTTCTCCAGGTGCTCGACGCCGAGCGAACGCTGCTCGACGCGGAGAATCAGCTGGCGTCAGGGCACACGGCAGCGGCGACGGCGCTCGTGGCCGTCTACAAGGCAATCGGAGGGACGTGGCCGATGCACTGAGCTCACTCGCGGTTGCAGGACGGCATTCGATCGGGCCCGGAAGGATCGCGACGTCGCTGGACCAGTCCAGGTGCGAGAGGCCAGGGCCGAGAGGGCAGGCGTCGGATCGACGGCGGTCTCAGGCTGTGAGATGGGTCGCAAGACTGGCATTGTCGATTTCCCGACCCTCCGAACGACTACTCTCCGCACACCCTTCATTTCTTCAACGAGGAGCACCCCGATGCGCTACGTCTGCCTGATCTACGACGACGAGAAGAAGCTCGGCACGATGTCCAAGGAAGAAGCCAACGGTTTCATGGGCGCCTACTTCCAGTTCACGGAAGAGATCAAGAAGAACGGCAACTACGTCGCCGGCGAAGCGCTGCAGCCGATACAGAGCGCGACGAGCCTTCGGCATCGCGCCGGCAAGCTCTCCACCACCGACGGCCCATTCATGGAGACCAAGGAGCAGCTCGGCGGCTTCTATCTCATCGAGGCGCGCGATCTGAACGAGGCCCTCCAGATCGCGAGTCGCATCCCATCGGTGAAGACCGGCACGATCGAGGTGCGCCCCGTCGTCGACTTCTCCACTCAGGAGCAACCGCCACGCGCTGGCCGCGAGGCCGCCGGCGCGGCGACCTGACGAGTGGCTGCAGAGCAGTCGAGTGCTACGTCGGGTGGCGAGGATCCACGCAACCTCATCGCGGACATCTATCGCACCGAGTCGCGACGGGTCCTCGCCACCCTCATTCGCCTGCTGGGCGGAAACTTCGAGCTCGCCGAAGAGGCACTGCACGACGCGTTCGCTGCGGCGCTCGAGCAGTGGCCGCGCGACGGCGTGCCGAAGAACCCACGCTCCTGGCTCATCTCCACGGGCCGCTTTCGCGCGATCGACACGCTGCGGCGGCGGGCGCGCTTCGACGCGTCGCTCGCGACCATTGCCGAGGAGTTGGAAGACAGCGCGCCTCCGCCCGACAATCGCGACGAGGAGGTCGAGGACGACCGATTGCGTCTCATCTTTACCTGCTGCCACCCGGCGCTGCCGCCGGACGCACAGATCGCGCTCACTCTGCGAGAGGTCTGCGGCCTGACGACGGAGGAGATCGCGCACGCGTTCTTCACCACGCCGTCGACCATCGCCCAGCGCATCGTGCGGGTGAAGGCGAAGATCCGCGACGCGCGCATACCGTACGAAGTGCCGGCGCGCGAGCGACTGCCAGAACGGCTAGCGATCGTGCTCCATGTGATCTATCTGGTCTTCAACGAAGGCTATCTCGCCTCGAGCGGCGACTCCATGCTGCGCCCGGATCTCTCAGCCGAGGCGATTCGCCTCGGTCGCCTGCTCATGGAAATCCTGCCGCAGGCGGAAGTCATGGGACTTCTGGCGTTGATGCTCCTGCACGAGTCACGACGCGCCGCGCGTACGTCGGCGACGGGCGAGTTGATCCTCCTCGAGGAGCAGGATCGCTCACGCTGGGATCAGGAGCTGATCGCCGAAGCCGGCGGACTGATCGAACGCGCGCTGGCATCCCGCGCCTTCGGGCCGTACACGCTGCAGGCCGCGATTGCGGCGGTGCACGCGCAGGCATCGACGCCTAACGAGACCGATTGGGCGCAGATCGTGATCCTGTACGACTTGCTGCTGCGTGCCGATCCCTCGCCGGTCATCGAGCTGAATCGCGCCGCGGCGGTGGCGATGCGTGACGGCCCCGAGCACGGCGTGCGGCTGATCGACACGATTCTCGATCGCGGCGATTTGCGGGACTATCACGTCGCGCACGCTGCCCGCGCCGATCTCTGTCGGCGTGCCGGTCGCATGGCGGAGGCAATCGCGTCGTACCGGCGTGCGCTCGCGCTCACCACCCAGAGCGCCGAGCGCCGATTCATCGAGCGACGGCTTGCCGACCTTGAGCGCGGCTACGAAGCAACCTCGTAGCCGTACGCATCGCTGAGTCCATATGCTCAGCTAACGTCGACGATCTGGAGTCCGCGCTCGAACGTCTGCTTCACCGGGCAACGATCGGCAATCGTGAGGAGACGCTGTCGTTGCTCGTCGGTGAGTGCTCCAGTCAGCTCGATCTGCCGTTCGATGCGCCGAACGCCGACCGACTGAGTGTCGCAGTTCTCGCAGTCGGCAGCGTATGCACGGGCGCTACGCAAGCGCACGGTGACATCGCCGAGCGGCCATTTCTTGCGCGCGGCGTACATGTGAAGCGTCATCGCCGTACAGGCGCCGAGCGCTCCGAGTAGGTAGTCGTATGGCGTCGGCCCGGTGTCGGCACCGCCAACCGACAACGGCTCATCGGCCGTGAACGTGTGCTGACCAACGGTGATGTCCGTGCGATACGCACCGGCCGCCGTGCGAGCGACGACCCAGGAATGGTCATCGGACATCGGCGGAGTGCATGAGTGGTCTTCCGACGAACGCTGTAGGGATCATGACTTTCCTCGTTAGCCGCTCGTAGCGGGCTTGCTTGCATTGGCGCCAATCGCGGCGGGTCGAGAGCCCCCGAGCAATCGGTACAGCTCACTTCCAGCGAGGAGGAAGGCACCCACACCGTAGACGTCGGTGCTCTCCTCGTCGAAGTGTACCGGCGTCTCGCCGATTGGTTGCACGTGCACGAGCTTCCCGTCCTCGCGTACGCTGCCGACGAGGGCGCTCCAGCCCTTCAGGACGGCCGCCTCGAACGTCGACCGCTCGAGGAGACCCGCGTTCACTCCCCAGGCGAGCGCGTACACGTAGAAGCCCGTGCCACTGGTCTCCTGCATCGGATAGCTCGCGGGGTCGAGCAGGCTTGCACGCCAGAATCCATCCGCCTGCTGGAGCGTCACGATTCGCTCGGCCATCTCGCGAAACTGCCTAACGAAGCGGTGGCGCGACGGATTGTCCGCTGGCAAGTCTTGCAGCACGCGCGCGAGGCCTGCCATCACCCACCCGTTGCCGCGGCTCCAGAAGACCTTCCGGCCGTTGGCCTCACGACGAGCGAAGAAGCGGTCGTCGCGAAAATACAGATGCTCTTCCGGATCGTAGAGGTAGTCCGACGTTTGCCACCAGTGCTGAATCATGAAGTCGAGGTACTCGTGCCGACCGGTTGCCTTCGCGAGTCGCAGCCAGGCCGGAGGCGCCATGAACAGCGCGTCGCACCACCACCAGCCCGTGCCGGCGTCCGGATTGCGTGCCCGATCGGTGCGCAAGTTGTCAGTGGTCGGATGGGCAAGGATCCAATCGAATCGGGCGCGCGTCGGCGCGATCATCGCCGAGTCGCGGTGCTGCTGATACAGCTCGGCGTAGACCTGTCCGACGCAGTGGTCGTCGGCGAGATACGGCGAACCATCGGTCCCGAGCTTCCATTCGTTACTCTCGCCCATGCGCAGCATTGCGTCGTGAAACCGTCTGTCGGAGCTTATCGCGGCGAGGGCCATGAAGCCGGTGTAGCCCGCGCATTGCGTCCAGCTGGCAGGATCGTGCTGCGATGGGTGAGCAAGTTGCCAATCGGCGACACGCTCCATGACGCTGAGCACGGCGCCCGGTTGCGGCGCGGAGCTCGCCGGCCGCGGGTGATTGAGCGCGCACGCGACGCAACTCGTCCACAACACGGCTGACATAGCACGGGCGAGGACGCGAAGCGTCAGGACCACGCTGAGTCGCACGAGCCCTCCGACCTGATGGTCATGCCACCGGCTACCACGAGCCCGACAACTATTCTCGAGCAGGCGCCCGTGCGCAAGAAGGGCCCACGCCGCTTTACGGACGCATTCGCCGATTCCACTCGATGGCGCGAGTCTCCAGAGAATCGAGTCGAAGCGCCGTCGTGAACGCGGCGCTGGCGGCACTCCGCTCCCCATTCGCCGTCAGTGCTCGGCCAAGCGTGACGTACGCGCGCGCAAAAGACGG
>DATEPP010000197.1:0-2810 GCA_035273165.1 Gemmatimonadaceae bacterium | reverse complement strand
AACGAGCTGTCAGCGGTGCTCGTGCTGCGGCACAACGGTATTCAGCTCGCGATGCAGCAGGCATACTGGGACAAGTACGGCATCGGCGAGGAGAAGAAGGTCTCGCACCCGATCACGCAGCAGGGGACGGACCGGAATCCCGTCTTGCTTGCGTCGTCGCGGGGCGAGGTCCCCGCGATGTTCGACGACGCCGCGCTCGACCGGTTCATCTCTCGCGGCGGTATCGCGCTCGCCTGCAACCTCGCACTCCAGGACGTCATCGAGTCGATCCAGAAAAAGGAGAATGTCAGCGCCGAAGAGGCGCGGAAGCAGGCGATTGCGTTCATGGTGCCGGGTGTGATTCTCCAGCCGTCCGGCGTCTTCGCCGCTCTGCACGCTCAGGACGTGGGGTGCAAGTACCTAAGGGCGAGTTAAAAGAGCTCCACTTTCCACTTCCCACTTCGCCCACTTCTCACACTGACTGATGTTTTTTCAGTTGCTGATGGCTCACTTCTGGCCGGTTCGCCAATACGTGTAGCTGTCAGTGTCAGAGGTGGGCGAAGTGAAGAGTGGTAAGTGTGAGACTGGCGTGAGCCGTGCTCGAGGCCGCCGCATTGTGCGATGGGTCACGGACCGCTTGTTTGGCGGAGGATAGGCTTCGCGGCTGAATCATGACGGACATCGGACGCAGTCGCAGACTCTGGCGCCGGGGGTTTTTCGCGCTCCTCGGGGTATCGGTCGTGGTGATCGGGATTCTTCTGATCGCGCGATCCGATCGAAAGGTGAGCTACGCGCGCGAGAGCGACGACGCCGCGGGGCAGAGCCTGGAGATCGTCACGCGCGTCCTCCTTGCTCAACAGCCGCCCGCCACCCGTTCGAGTGTGCTCAAGTCGCTGCGCCACGACAATCCGCGCGCGCGAATCCTCGCCACCGACAGCACCGTCTCGATCGCGAATCTGACCTTCTACTTCGCCAAGAATGGTCGGCTCGAGAGGGTGACACCCAACAAATAAACGGGAGCAACTCCCTGATTGGAGTCGCTCCCGTTTCCCTCTGGCAACACCCCTATTTCTTCGCCGGCGCGGCCGCGTCGTGGAAGACCATCGTCTTGCCCTCGTAGCCGAACTTCACGTTCGCGCTCTTCTCGACGCCACTGATCGCCTCCTTCGGTGAATCGAGCGAGGCCTGCAGCGACACCGGCCGATCGAGCAGTGGCAGGTCGACCACTTTGATGTCGACGCCGTACCAGCGCTTGAGCTGCGGCAGCACGTCGCGCAGCGGGCGGTTGGCGATGGTGAGCGTCTTGTCGTTCCAGCTCGTCGCCTCCTGCAGCTCCGGTTCGGTCGGCTCGCGCATCCGCGACTCCTTCACGAACACGGCGTGGCCTGCGGCGATAGTTCGTGTGCTGTCACCCACCTTCACGGTCGCGGAGCCTTCCTTGAGCGCGACGACGACGGAGCCTTCCGATGGGAAGTTGCGAACCGTCAACACCGTGCCCGTGACGCGGGTCTGCGTGTTTGCCGCGCGGACCTCGAATGGCTTGCTCTTCCCGGGCGCGACGGTGAAAGTGGCTTCACCTTCCAGCTTCACAGCGCGCATCAGCTCCCCGAATTGTTTCGGGACGATGAGCTTCGACTCCGGCGTCAGCATCACGCGCGTCCCGTCGTCGAGCGTCACGATCGCGAGCTGGGCGGTCGCGGCGAGGTGCGTGCGGGCGTCGGGGGCATTCAGCGCTCCGGTGACCGCACCCTCGTCGCCCAGCCGGTCGACGTAATAGATACCGCCAGCGACGACCAGCGCCGCGACGACGCCGATCGTGATCGGGACCTTCCACGATCGCCTCTTCGCCATGTCGGCGACGTGACCCGCGGTATCGTGGCGCAGGACTGCCGCCACCTCCCGCGCGTGGTCGACCTTCCGATCCTCAGGCACGAGATGGAGCGTGTGCGACAGGTGAGTCCATGACTGGTCGACGTCTATCTGGGTCGCGTGGGGCGCGGTCTTCGACGTACCGTGCGCGTCGTGACGGTGCAGACTTGCCCGTCGGCTCTTCTCCCGCGCGACGCCATGCCGCACTTCCTCATGCAGGAATGCGTCGAGATCCTGCGGTGTGAGAATTCGCTCACGTTCTTCCCACGCGTGGCGGAAGGCGCCTTCGACGACTCGGGGCGCGGCCACTGCCGCATCGTCGAGCTGGGCTTTCGCTTCGGTGGTGAGCTCGTTGAAGTGCGACCGGAAGTACTGCTCGAGTGACTGAGGGTCGCTGAGAGGCGCGCCAGGGGCGGGCGTTTGGTCGGACCCCATCGGCGGAGACGTAGCGGGCATGACAACCTCCGATGACGAATGGGACATCTGAGTATGCGCACTTCCGGTCCGGTCGGCTAGAAGGGTTCCTCGGACGCCCTGTGGTGGTTGACAGAAGGCCCCCCGAGACGGTTAACCTGACGAGGCGCCGCTGGAGCGAGGATCGGCGCCCCGGCCCGCAACTGAGTTCGCCAATGCCTGACGAGACCGCCCTTCGCAAGCAGATCGCCCACACGCTCGAGTCGGAGGATGCCCACGCCGGTTTCGATGCGGCCGTCGACGGACTGGCCCCCGAGCTTCGAGGCAAAACACCGCCCGGGCTCCCCTATTCGCCCTGGCAGCTCGTCGAGCACATTCGCCGCACCCAGGCGGATATCCTCGAGTTTTGCCAGGCGCCCAAATACGCCGAGAAGGAATGGCCGAAGGATTACTGGCCAGAGACCGCGACACCGCCGACCTCCAAGGCGTGGGACGAGTGCATCGCCGCCGTTCGACGCGATCGCAAGGCGCTCGCGGCGCTCACCGTG
>DATEPP010000196.1:0-16513 GCA_035273165.1 Gemmatimonadaceae bacterium | reverse complement strand
GTCATCCATCCGCCAGGAATCGCCGCGCCCGCGGCGGCTATGGCATCGAAGCCGGCCAGAAGTGGATGTGCCGCGTCGCCAACGAGCAGCGCGATGGGCCTCGCCGGCGCGATCAGCAAACCGAGAAAGAGCATCGGCTGCGCGACCGCCATCAGCGGCGCGGCGAGAAGATTGGTGACCGGACCAACGAGGCTGATGCGTCCGAAGGTCCAGGCCACCAGCGGTGCGCTGACGATCGTCGCGACCGTCGACACGATGAGACCGGCGAGAAGCGTGCGTCGCCATCCCGCAATACGCCGTGGAATGGCGCGCCTAACGAGTGCCCCCGCCCCGATGAGCCCCGCGACGCCGATGACGCTGAGCTGATAGCCGATCTCCAGCACGGCACGGGGCGAGACGAGGGGCGCCGCCGCCCCGATCGCGAGCATTGCCCACGGCGACGCCGGGCGCTGCAGGAGCCGCGATGCGCCTAACGCGGCGAGCATCGCCGCCGAACGGACCGCCGCCTCGGGCGCGCCGATGAGCGCCACGTACACTGCGACGACAAGGATCGACGCGATCGTCGCGGTTCGTTTCGCGAGGTGAGCCAGCTGGAAGACGATCTCGAGTGCGACGGCGATGATCCCCACGTGCAGCCCCGAGATCGACAGCATGTGGGCCAATCCTGCCGCTGCATAACGATCGCGGATCTCGGGCGAGAGCTCGCGGGTGTCGGCAACGAGCAGGGCACGCGCGAGTGGCGCGTCCGCCGGGAAGACGGCATCGACCGCCCGTGTCGCGCGCGCCCGCCATTCCGAGCGCCACCCGGGTCCCTCCACCACCGACAGCCGCGCACCTCGCACGAGGTAGCCGCGCTCTGTTTGCGACAGCTCCCCGCGAACCGACACCGTACTCCCCACCTCGGCGCTACCACTCTCTACGGCCATGCTCAACCTGGCCGAGCATTGGCTCGGTCGGGCGTGCACGAAAGCACCAGGCGCGGCCGCTTCCTCGAGCACGACGCGCCACACTCGCTGGCGCGGTATGACACGCTGACAATGCGCGTCGGCGACCCGCGTCCCCGCGGCGACGAACGCGCCTGTGGCGATGGCGGTGCCGGTGGCGAAGAGGATCATGCGCCGATACGCGAGCGCAAGCGACGCGACGGCGAGCCCAACGCTGCCCGTGAGCGCCGTCCCGAGCCCAAACCCCGCCAGCAATCCCGCGGCGTAGGCGAGAACGGCAACGGCGATGAGGGGCAATGCTTACTCCGCGGCGAATCTGCCGGCGGAGCAAGTCGAGCTAACGACCCGGCTCCCTCGGCTTGCTGGTCACGAACTCCGATGGCGCGTGGCGTGGCTGTTCCGCAACGCGATGCATGGCCTCGAAGACGAGTACGGAGAGCTGCGCGCGCACCTGGTCCGTATCCAGATCCGCCGCCTCGACAGCGTAACCGAGGCCCGTCGTCGTGTATCGGGGCCGAATCTGATTCATGACCATCGCGACCACGTCATCCGCGCATTGCTCGCAGGCGCAAAACTCCGACTGTTGCTCGGTGAGCTTCGCGTGAACGTCGCGTACGGCGCGTTCGAGCGGGCTTTTCATCCAGCCAGGGGCAGCGGTTGGCGCTCTCGCACGATCGTTCCAGTGAAGGTCGATCCGGTCGTACCGGTCAGCTCCACATTGTAGTATCGGCCGATCATGGAATCGTCGCCGGAGAGCAGTACCGTCTTGAAGTCGCGGG
This sequence comes from Gemmatimonadaceae bacterium, assembly GCA_035273165.1. GTDB lineage: Bacteria > Gemmatimonadota > Gemmatimonadetes > Gemmatimonadales > Gemmatimonadaceae > AG2. The sequence continues at coordinate 14,790 of DATEPP010000196.1, read as the reverse complement.
TGCGCGCCTGGAGCAGATCGCCCCGTCGCGCTCCCTTCTCGACGAGCACCTCGTAGCGCTGGCCGAGCAACTGGAGATTCCGGGCGCGCGAGATGCCACGCACCGTCTCGATGAGACGCGCCATTCGCTCGGCCGCGACGTCGTCAGGAACCGTCATCTCCGGCGGGAGCCGCGTGGCGGGCGTACCCTCCCGCAGCGAAAAGATGAAGGTGAACGCGTCCGCGAACCCGACCTCGCGCACGGCGCTCAGCGTCTCCTCGAAGTCCTCGTCAGTCTCGCCCGGGAATCCGACGATGACGTCAGTCGTGAGCGAGAGACTCGGAATCGCCGCGCGCAGGCGAGCGACGCAGTCCAGATACTGCTCGCGCGTGTACCGCCGGAGCATGCGCTTGAGCGTTCGCGTCGAACCCGACTGCATCGGCAGATGCACGTGCTCGCAGACGGCATCCACGCGCGCGAGCGCGTCAATGACGCGATCGCTGAAATCGTTAGGATGCGGGCTCGTGAAGCGCAGACGGCGAATTCCCGGTACCGCGCCGACGGCGCGCAGGAGATCCGCGAAATCGGCGTCGCCATCGTGATACGAGTTCACCGTCTGCCCCAGGAGCACGACCTCGCTCATGCCGTCGGCGACCACCTGCTCCGCTTCGCGCACCACGTCCGACAGCTTTCGGCTCCGCTCCGCGCCCCTGGTATACGGCACGATACAGTATGTGCACCGGTAGTCGCAGCCACGCTGCACGGGAATCCACGCCTTCACGCGGTCGAAGCGCTTGGGCTGGAAGTCCTCGTAATGCTCCTCGAGATCGAAGCTGGTCGAGATCGACCGCTTGCCCGCGCGCGCCTGATCGACGAGATCGGGGAGCGCACGGTAGCCGTCCGGCCCGACGACGAGACTGACATGTTTCGCCTTCTCGAGCAGCTGTGGCCCGAGACGCTGCGCCATGCACCCCGTGACACCCATAACCGTGTCGGGGGCCATGTGCCGCTTCAACTCACCCAGCCGTCCGATGACACGCTGCTCCGCGTGATCGCGGATGGCGCACGTGTTGACGAGAATCACGTCCGCACCCTCCGGCTTCTCGACCGGGACATAGCCATGCGCTGCGAGCCGTCCGAGCATCAGCTCGGAGTCGCTCACGTTCATCTGGCAGCCGTAGGTCTCGACGTAGACGGAAGGCACTCTGGTGTAGCGAGTGGAGCGTGGCGAGTGGCGCGTACCCTAGACTGGCTCGGCGATCAGTCGACTCTCTACCGATCGGAGCCGGGCAAGGTAGCGGGTCCCGCGCGGGAGCGACGCCGCTCCCGGGAGCACGGAAAGATAATCCTCGGTCACCCCTTCCCGCTCGTCGACCGCCCCGCCTCGAACCACGATCACCTCTGCCGTGCTACCGGCTCGCGACGCCCGGTAAGCAGCGGCCTTCCGCGTTCCCAGCTCGCGCAGCTCACGCGCCCGCCCTCGCGCGACCGCGGGCGGCACACTGGGCCCGAGGCGCTCGGCGGCCGTCCCCGGTCGTGCCGAGAACGGGAAGACGTGCAGGTAGGTGAACGGCAGCCATTCGACGAGCGCCACAGTGCGTTCGTGATCGAGATCCGTCTCGCCCGGAAAGCCGACGATGATATCGGCGCCGAGGCCAAAGACGCGCCGCGCCGACGCGATCCGCTCCACGACCTGGGCGTACGATTCGGCCGTGTACCAGTGCCGCCCCATTCGCTTGAGCACCGCATTCGACCCCGACTGCAGCGGTGCATGGAGATGCGGCGCAACCCGACCGGGGTCGCCGACAAGGAGCGCGAAGAGGCGCTCGTCGATCTCGGTGGCCTCGAGGGAGGAGAGACGAAAGCGAACGCGTGGGACGTCGCGCACAAGTCGCTCGACGAGCGCGCTTAACGAGGAGCCGATGTCGGCGCCGTAGCTGCCGATGTGGATGCCGGTTATCACAATCTCCTCGTGATGCGTCGCGAGCTGCCGGGCTTCGTCCACGAGCGCGTCAACGGAACGGCTGCGGTTCGCGCCGCGGGCTAACGTCGTCGCGCAGAAGGTGCAGTGTTCGTCGCAACCGTCCTGCACTCTCAGAAGCGCCCGCGCCGACGTCTGTGACGCGGCACGGGCGATCACCGAGTCGTTAGGTAGATCGAGTGCGCGCGCCAGGGCCTGGGCGTCAGCGCCCGGAACGATCTCCTCCACGCTGGGCAATGCCGCGAGTGACGCGTCTCCGCGCTCCGCCGCGAGCCCCGCCGCGCATCCCATGATCACGCTGCGGATGTGGGGTTGAGCGCGCGACGCGCGCCGAACTGCGGCACGGAGATCGGCTTCCGCCTCACGAGTGACCGCGCAGCTATTGAAGAGCGCGACGTCCGCCTCCGCCGCGTCGCCGACGATGACGTGCCCCGAGCGCTCGAGCATCGCCCGCGCCATCTCGCTGTCGTAATGGTTCGCTCTACAGCCGAACGTCTGAATGAAGACGCGCATCAAATGTCATCCCGAGGTGCGAAGCGAGGAGGGATCCGCTTTCAATCACTCAGACCCTCGACGACTCCGTCGCAATAGCTACCATCAACTGGGTTACCTACGAAACTGCCGGAAACGGCCTGAAAGAGCACGGAGAAGAGCAAAGAGCGGGAAGGGCTCTTCAAAAGATCGACCGCTCTTTGTTGTACCCGTGCTATTTCCCGGCCGTTTCCGGCAGTTTCGATTTACCAGCAATGGATGAGTGGACTGAATCGGCGTTGTCGAAGGTCCGAGTGATCCAAGTGCAGATTCCTCACTACGCTCGGGATGACATGACTGGTGCTCACGATGAAGGCCCGCGTCCCGCCTCCCGCCTCTCCTGTCCCTTACAATCCTCCCGACACGCGCACCACGCGCTCCGGCGGCTTGATCGGCAGGGTGAAGTGGAACGAGCTTCCCTGCCCTTCGGCGCTTTGCACCCAGATCCGACCGCCGTGTGCGTCGACCGCCATCTTGCAGAACGCGAGGCCAAGTCCGGAGCTGCGGGTGCGCGGGACCGCCTGCGACTTCACGCGTTCGAACTTGCGAAAGATCACTTCGTGGTACTCCGGCGGGATCCCGGGGCCGTTGTCGGCAACGGTGAAGATCACCCCATCACCGTGACGGCGCGCCTTGAAGTCGATCGTCACCGCCTGCGCCGAGTGCGTGACTGCGTTCTGCACGAGGTTGTTGAAGACGCGCTTGAGCAGTTCCTTATCGGCCTCGAACACCGGCGCGTCGTCGGACACGTCGAGGGTGCACTTCACACCTTCTTGCTGGAAGCGTACTTCCCACTCGTGCTCGATCTCGGTGAGGAGCGCCGCCGGCGCGATCTGCTGGAGGTCGAGCGTGAGCTCCGCCTCCTCGATGCGCGAAACCTCCAGAACGTCGTTGATGAGCGATAGCAGATCCTCGGCCTTGCTCTCGGCATCGCCGACGGCCTTCCGCTGATCCTGAACCAGCGCACCAAAGTCGCCGTCGAGCAGCATCTCCATGGTCGCGAGCACGGAGGTCAGCGGCGTCTTCAGGTCATGCACGATCATCTTCATGAGGTCATCGCGCATCTTCTGCAGCTCGCGCTGTTTGCGCAGGCTGACCTCGAGCTCGTCGGTCGCGGCTTTGAGCTTGAGCAGGCTACGCACGCGGGCGCCGAGGACGAGCCGGTTGTGCGGCTTGGTGAGAAAATCGTCACCGCCGGCCTCGATGGCCTTCACCCGGTCGGTCGTGTCGTTCAGCGCCGTGACGAAGATGACCGGGATGTTCTTCGTCCGCGGGTCACGCTTGATCCGACGACAGACCTCGAAGCCGGTCGAGCGATCGTCGCATCCGAGATCGCCGGCGGGCATCGACACATCGAGGATGCAGAGATCCGGCTTGCTGTCGAAGCAGGCACGCAACGCCGACGGGCCATCGTGCGCGGCAATGGCGCGAAAGCCGAGGACGTGGAGCTGATCGAACAGCAGCTCCACGTTCGCGGGCACGTCGTCGGCGACGAGAATCAACTCGGCGTCGGGACGGGGACCGTTGGTCTCCATCTGGCGTTGGTCCGTCAGGGGCGAATGCCGAACCCGATGCTCAACGTCCATGCTCGCTCACTGATACCGATGCCTGCGTCGCGCCGCGCATGCAGCAGGGTGACGTCGGTGAGAACTCGACCCGCACCCAGCGTCGTTCCGAGTCCTCCGCTGAAGCTCTGCTCCTTCACCTTGTCGAACGCCGGACCCGCGGTGTAAGGCAGGGTGCGCCATCTCCCGCCAACCCGGATCATCAACGGCCAGGTGCCAAGACGCGGACCGGCGACGTCCGCGCCGACGCTGGTGTCCCACGCGTCCACGGCGTGCGAGGTGCCCTGACTGAGTGCGTTGAGTGACGACCACTTGTCGAGTGAGGTTCGGGCGGCGATCTGCGTTCCGGCGGCGCCGATGTACGCAAGGGAAAAGCCGAGGCGATCCGGAACGCGAGCCGATCCGAGCGCGGTGTCGTTCCGCGTCGCATTCAGGTTTCCGCCCTTTCGGAACGATGCGGAAGCGATGGCGAGCCTCGGGACGACGAGCTCGAGACCAGCCGATACGGCCCCCCCGTCGAATCCGAGCGTCGTGCTGTCCGCGAAGTTGCCGAACGCCGCGCTTTGCACGAAGGTGCGGCCGACGAACACGCGGTCGCTGCCGCTGATGAGATGCCCGCCCAGACCAAGTCTCAGATAGGCATTGGGCGCCCACGACGCACCGATACGGAGGTCGTTGATCGAGCCACTCGAGCCGTAGAGGAAGGTGGAGCTCACCGTGTCCGTGCCGAAGACGACGTTGCTGTCGACGGACGTGGTCCACGTGCGATCCAGGAGCGTGGCGGAGGACACGCCCACGGCCCACTGGGAGCCGAGCGGCAGTACGGCTGAGAAGAGTGGATAACGCGCCGTTGTCGTCTTGTCCGTAACGGAGCCGATGATGACGCGGCGGTACTCCGGCTCGATCTGGAAAAAGAGTGTCGTCGCTCCGATGAATCCCAACGCCGCTGGATTGACCATCGAGAGTGGGTCGATTTCGGCCGTCGCGCCGCCCGTGCCCTCGGCACGCGTGCTGATCTGACCCGTCGGGTAGCCGAGGCCCTGGCCGCTGAGGTTCGCCTGCGCGCCTAACGAGCCAGCGGACAGCAGCGTGGCCGCGACAACGAGGAGTCCAGCCGTCGAGAGCTTGCGCATGACGCGTCCGTTCGAGGAGGGCGAGTGCATCGTCACGGCAGGCCGAGCGTGACTTTGGGAACGTATGTCAATTGCAGCCGCGGTCGCAAATCAACCGGCGCCTCACTCGCGAAGAATGCGGCGATCGCCGGGTTCACACTTTCCTGTCCGATGGCGAGGACGAGCGCTCGCTGCGTCTGCTCCGGCTTGGCGGTGCGCCAGATGCGGACGAGATTCACGAGCTCTAATCGCCGCGTTCCCGAGTCCGCGGGAACCACGCGCAGCGAGTCCGCGGCGTTGACGGTGTTGACCGTCACGAGACGGAGGAGACGCGAGACGTCGGTCACGACCGTTCCTGCCGTGACCGCGAACGGATAGATGCCGAGCGAATCGAGGGCGTTCGGGCTGCCGCGCATCGGATACTGCGTGAGCGTGAGCGTCGCCCGCACGACCGTCGACGAATCCACGATGTGCGACGGCAGATCGAAGCGCATGAACGTGCGCCGGCCCGGGTATCCCCCGACGCTGATCGTGTTCGGCGGCGGCGGCGTGATGCCCTTGGCCGTGATCGCGTAATCGGCCAGATCGTTCCTGAGATTCGAGAGCACGCTATCCGTCGGAGTCATCGACCTGAGCAACACGCTCACGGCGGTGTCGGCCGCGGGCTTGAAGCGGAGGACCGCGCCCGCCGTCGCGGACGAGTTGATGCGGAGCTGTGTCGACGTCGGCGAGACGAGACGAAGGCCGATCCGGATCCGCGCGCCCTTGATGATCCGATCGAGCACCACCGCGGGTGCAACGGGGAGGAAGAGCGTATCCTTCGCGAGCGACTCCGGCGCGAACGTCTTGGAGCCGAGGAGTCGGCTTGGAGTGAACAGCGGAAGTAGATCGGCGGCTACGGTGTCGGCCGGCGAATCGACGTCGTACAGCTCGATCGTCACCGGTTGCGTCGGCAGGCCAGGCACACCAACGGCCGTCGTCGTATCGAGGATGACGCGCAGCGTGGCGCTGTCGATGTGCGTGACGAACGTGTCAGCCGGGACGCTCGGATGGGGAAAGGTCTTCCCGATCGAGTCGAATCGGAAGATCACACGCGTATCGAGCGTGTCGCCGCGGGCCGCGAGCACGAGCGGCTCTTCCTCACCGATGACCGGGAAACCGGCAACGCTCGTATCCACGGCGATCGCGTCGACCGTCGTGTCCTTGAGATCGACGTCTTTCGATGCGGGACAGAGCAGCGGACAGGCCGCCCCGGCCTCGAGCTTCTCGCCACATGCGCCCAGCGCCGCGACACCGAAGAAGCCGAGCGCGATGAGCAATCTCGAAACAACGACTACTGACGGACGAAAATGGAATCTCCGGTTCATCGCCGGTCCAGGGACTTTGGGGTGAAGGCGCGCGGCAAAAGCTCCTCGAGCGACCAGCGTGCCTCGCGGCCACCCGCCGTGACACTCACGACGAGCAGCTGTGGTGAAAACTCCTCCAAGACCTGCCGGCAGATGCCGCAGGGCGGCGTCGGCTCGTCCGCTTCGGTCGCGATCGTTATCGACTCGAAGTCGCGGTTGCCGCGCGCGACTGCCGCCGCCACGGCCCCTCGCTCGGCACAGATGCCGGCCGGGAAGGAAGCGTTCTCGACATTGCAGCCCTCGGTAATGCTGCCATCCGTCGCCAGCAGCGCGGCCCCGACACGAAATCCCGAGTAGGGCGCATAGGCGCGCGCCATCGCGCCAAGCGCGCGCTCGCGGAGCATCGTCATCACGCGGTCGTCCGCGCTTCGCGCCTCGACGATCGGGAGCTGATCGCTGGCCATGCTAGCGCGCGATCAGCGTTGGAAGAAACGAGCGCCCGGCGCCGGAGAACGGCACCGCGAACCAGTCCGAGATCGTCGCGCCGAGGTCCGAGAACGTCTCGCGCCGGCCGATCGTTACACCGGCGACACGTCGGCCCAGCGCGAGGAGGGGCACGCACTCACGCGCATGGTCAGTGGACGGCGTGGTCGGATCGTTCCCGTGGTCGGCGGTGATGAACAGCAGGTCGTCCTCGTGCAGTGCAGCCAGAAATGAAGGAAGGGCGGCATCGAACTCACGCAGCGCCTGGTAGAACCCCGGAACGTCGTTTCGGTGCCCGAATTGCTGGTCGAAATCTACAAGGTTGGCGAACAGCAACCCACTCTCAGCGCTCCGGAGCCATTCGCCGATGGCCGCGATCCCATCCGCGTTGCTCGCCGTGTGCCGGGATCGGATGCCACGTCCCGCAAAGAGATCGTCCACCTTCCCCACGCCGTCGCGTGGAATGCCCGCTGCCGCCAGCGCGTCGAGCAGGGTCTGGCGCGGCGGCGCGATCGAGAAGTCGCGTCGATTGCTCGTGCGCTCATAGCTGCCGGCGGTGCCAACGAACGGTCGCGCGATCACCCGCGAAACGTCGTTGGGAGCGACCAGCATCTCCCGGGCGACGCCACATGCTGCGTACAGCTCCGCGAGCGGTATGAGACCTTCGTTCGCGGCCACCTGGAAGACTGAATCGGCGGACGTGTAGAGGATCCAGCTTCCGGTTCGCTCCTGCTCAGCGCCGAACCGATCGATGATGTCCGTCCCGCTGCCGGCGATGTTGCCAATGACGCCGCGTCCCGTGCGTTTCGCGAATTCTTCCACGAGGGCGGCGGGAAAGCCATTCGGGTAGGTGGGGAATGGGCGAGTCAGATGGACGCCGGCGATCTCCCAATGTCCCGTCGTGCTGTCCTTGCCGGCCGACGCCGGAACGAGCAGGCCCCACGCGCCATCGGGAGTGCCGACCTTCGCCACGCCCGCAAGCGGCGCGATGTTGCCAAGACCCGCCCGCCCGAGGTTTGGCAGGCGCATGCCGCCTACGGCGCGCGCGAGATTTCCCAGTGTATTGCTACCGACGTCTCCGTAGGAAGCGGCGTCCGGAGCGGCGCCAATCCCCACGCCGTCGAGGACGATGATGATTGCACGTTTGCTCATCACTCGTCCGAGTCGCTTCCGTGAACATATCGCCGCGGCAATCGCGAGCGCAGGCCGGTAAGCAGCTCATACGGGGAGAGCCCGCCTGTCCTCGCGACGTCGTCGACCGTGAGCAGCTCGTCGCCGTCCCGTCCAACGAGGGTCGCGACGTCACCCACCTCGCAGTCGACGTCGGTCACGTCGCACATCGTCATGTCCATCGTCACGTTCCCGGCGACGCGCGCTTTCCTGCCGCCGATGAGCACAGTTCCAATGTTGCTCAACGCGCGTCGGTAACCGTCGGCGTAGCCGATGCCGAGCGTGGCGATGCGGGTCGGACGATCGGCGCGAAAGCTGGCGCCGTAGCTCACGGTCTCACCAGGCTCGATCGTACGGAGGTCGACGACACGAGCTCGCAGCGTCACGACGGGCTCCGGTGTGATCTCCGCGCCGTCACCGAAGCCAACGCCGTAGAGGAACACGCCGGGACGCGCGATCGTCCACCGCGTCTCGCTTCCATGGCGCCGCGAAGCAGCCGGACTGTTCTCCGCGTGCACCATCTCCGGCCGGACCGGCAGCGCATCGAGCACCGACATGAATCGCTCTTCCTGCACGCGTCGCGAGCCATCGTCCCGCTCGGCAGAGTGGAAATGAGTAAACGCTCCTTGCGGCGGCGCCGTGGCAATCAGCTCATGCAGCGCCGTGACGTCGCGCCACGAGACGCCGGCGCGGTTCATTCCCGTGTCGATCGCCAGATGCCAGGGCAGCTTGTAGCGCTGCCAGATGCGAATCGCTCTGGCGTCGCCGAGGGCCGGCGTTAGGCGCGCGCGGCGCGCGGCGTCGAACTCCTCGACGAGGAGTGGCGTGAAGACGATGATCGGTCGCTCGACGCCGGCACGCCGCAGCTCGTCGCCCTCGAGCACCGTCGCGACGCCGAACCCCCACGGGTCGAGGTCCTGGAGCGCGCACGCGACGCGCACCGCGCCGAGTCCGTAAGCGTCGGCCTTCACCATGGGGAGCAGCCGTGAGCCGGTGTGTGCCGCGACACGCGCTCCATTCTGCAGCAACGCGCCCAGGTCGATCTCGACCCAGGCGCGTGTCAGTTGACTCTGCATGCGCTAAGATTCGCGAGTCGCGAAGTATAGGAGCGCCGAGGAGGCCATGCAAGCGAAACCGACACTTGAAGATACGCTGTCATTGATGCGCGACCTGCGGCGACGATGCGAGTGGGACGCCGCGCAGACGCACGAATCGTTGCGGCCGTATCTCATCGAGGAAGCATACGAGGTCGACGATGCGATTCGCTCTGGAAACGATCGGATGCTGCGCGAGGAGTTGGGTGATCTCCTGCTTCAGATCCTGTTCCACTCCGTCGTCGCCGAAGAGCGAGGGGCCTTCGATTTTCATGATGTCGCGGAGACGTTCATCACGAAGATGAAGGGCCGGCATCCGCATCTGTATGGCGACGGCGTCCGTCAGCCGTGGGAACGGATGAAAGCGAAGAAGCGCGACAGCATTGCCGATGGATTGCCGGCGGACCTGCCGTCGTTGCATCGCGCATTTCGTCTACAGGATCGCGCGGCGGGCGTCGGCTTCGACTGGCCGGACGTCGAGGGTCCGATCGCGAAGGTGAATGAGGAGCTCGCGGAAGTACGCGCCGAGATCGCGTCACACCCGGATCTCGCCGGGCGGTCCGCGACGCCGCGCTACGACGAGCATCATGAGGCACTCGAGGACGAGCTGGGTGATCTCCTGTTCGCGGTCGTCAATCTCTGCCGCAAGGCAGGCGTGCATCCGGCGCTCGCGCTGGATAGAGCAAATGTGAAATTCGCGCGTCGCTTTCGGCGCGTCGAGGAGCTCGCCGTCGAGCGCGGGATCACAGTCGGCAGCGCAACGCTCGAGGAGCTGGATAAGATCTGGGATGAGGTCAAGTCGAAGGAGTGACTCGGAGATGCCAACTCCGCTGAATTCCAACGGCGCTGAGTTCCAAACGGCGCCGGGTCCCGAAACGTCGCGGAGTTCCGAAACAGCGCCGGGTTCCAAACGGCGCGAAGTCCCATACGTCGTCAAGCGACGCTAAACGTCGTTTGGGACTTCGCGCCGTTTGGGACTCCGCGCCGTTTGGGACTCCGCGCCGTTTGGGATTCCGCGCCGTTTCGGGAATTCGCGCCGTTTCGGGCCTCGCGCCCTTTCACGGTTTGAGTCGGTGCATCATCCTCGGGAATGCGATCACCTCGCGGATGTGCTGCAGACCGCAGATCCAGGCGACGGTCCGCTCCAAGCCGAGACCGAACCCCGAGTGGACGAACGTCCCGTACCGCCGCAGGTCGAGATACCAGTCGTACGCGTCAAGCGGTAATCCCTCTTCCTTGATGCGCCTAACGAGTTTGTCGTAATCGTCCTCGCGCTGTGAGCCGCCGATGATCTCGCCGTAGCCTTCCGGCGCGAGACAGTCGTCGCAGAGCACCGTCCGCGGATCCGCCGGGTTCTCCTTCATGTAGAAGGCTTTCGCCTCCTTCGGATAGTTCATTACGAAGACGGGCTTGTCGTAGTCGGCGACGATGAGTGCCTCGTCTTCCGCACCGAGATCGTCGCCCCACTTCGCCGAGCTGCCTTTCCGCTGAACGAGCGCGAGCGCCTCCGAATAGTCGAGCCGGACGAACGGCGGCTTCACCGTTTCGAGCTTGCTCACGTCCCGCTCCAGCAGCTGCAGCGACTCGGCGCACCGTTCGACCGCGCGTTGCACCAGATAGGAGACGAAATCCTCCTGCAGCCGCATGTTCGCGGCCGAGTCGTACCACGCAACCTCCGGCTCGATCATCCAGAATTCCGTCAGATGCCGGCGCGTCTTCGACTTCTCGGCGCGGAACGTCGGACCGAAGGTGTAGATCTTTCCGAATGCCGCGGCCGCGGCCTCGCCATACAGCTGACCCGTCTGCGCGAGATAGGCCTTCCCTTCCTCGAAGTACTCGGTCTCGAAGAGACCGCTCCGCTCCCCGATCGCGGCCGTGAGGATCGGCGTGTCCACACGCAGAAAGCCGCGCTCGTAGAAGAAATCGTGGATCGCCTGCTCCACTTCGTTCCGCACCGTGAAGATCGCGCGCTGCCGGTTGCTCCGCAGCCAGAAGTGCCGATTGTCGAGGAGGAAATCGATCCCGTGCTCCTTGGGCTGAATCGGGTAGTCGAGCGGGCTTGGTCCTATGATCTCTAGCTCAGCCACCGCGATCTCGTAGCCACCCGGCGCGCGCGCGTCGGCGCGAACTTCACCCTGAATGCGGACAGATGTTTCCAGCGTGAGCGACGCGAAGCGTTCCCATACCTCCGGAGGGAGCGCGGTCTTCACGAAGACCGCCTGCGCGATCCCCGTTCCGTCACGCACGACGGCGAACGCGACTTTGCCTGACGAACGCAGATGTGTAATCCAACCGTGCAGCGTCACCGTCGAGCCGACGTGTTGGCGCAGCTCGGCGAGGCGAGGAATCGAGTCGTGCATGGATGTTCGGTGGCTAGTGACGATGGACGGTGAACAGTAATCGGTAACGTCGCGTAGATCACCGCTCGCTGATGACCCACGCCGCTTATCGAGCCACCGTTCACAGCTCACGGCTCACCGGCTACCACTCAACGTCCTCACGGCGCCGTACTTGCAACTGACCTGCAGTAACTCTGGCAAACCAAAGCTCCGCGGAAATGACATTGCGATCGAGGCTCATTCTGGGCCTCCTCACCATAGCGGTGATTCTCGTCATACCGCTGTTGATCGCGGTACAGGCGATGGATCGACTCCATCGAGACGCTCGTGCCCTCCGCGACAAGGAATTCGCCGCCTCCCTGCTCCTCGGCCGGCTCCGCGAAGGTCTGAACGATCTCAGACGACAGGAGACGGCGCTCCTGTTCGTCCACAACGCGCAAACGCGTGATCTGATGGACCGGCAGCTCACCGTCGTCGCGCGAACGGTCGACTCGCTGAAGGCTTTCGATCTCGACCGGTCGGCAGACAGCGTCTCCAAGAGCATCGCGGACATCCAGGCGTGGGCGCCCCACGAGTACACGGCGGCCCTCGCCGACCGGCGCGACGAAGCCGAGCAGATCTCGGCGACGCATCTCGTTCCGGCGCTTGCGGCCGCGGACCGCAGTGTCCTCGCGGCGGAACGGGCGCTGAGAGAGCGGACCGCCCAGCGCGTTGCCTCGGCCGCGACCGCCATCTCCCGCGCAAAGAACGTCTCGGCGACGGCAGAGGTCGCAGCCCTTATCGTGGCCGCCCTCATCGGAGTCTGGCTCACCGGGTATATCTCCAGGCCAGTCCGTGCGCTCGAGCGCGGTATGGATGCGGTCGCCAACGGCAACCTCGGGTACAAGTTGCCACTGTCCACCTCGCGAGCAGACGAGTTCGGTCGCCTCGCGGCGAGCTTCGAGACGATGACCTCCCAGCTGACCGAGCTCGATAAGCTCAAAGCCGAGTTCGTCTCGGTCGCCTCGCACGAGCTCAAGACGCCCATCAATGTCGTGCAGGGCTACGTCCAGTTGCTCGACGAAGGCGTATACGGCGCGCTCAGCGACGAGCAGCGCGGCGTGCTGCAGACGCTCGAGACGCAGATCCAATCGCTCTCCCGCCTTGTGAAGCAGCTGCTCGACGTGAGCCGGTTCGAAGCCGGCGGCGGCAAGCTCGAGCTGCGGCGGCTCGAGCTGGCGCCATTCCTCGACCAGCTCGAACGTGCGTTCCAGGTGCTGGCGCTCCAGCGCGAGGTTCGCTTCGTCGTTAGGCGCGGCGAACAGGTGCCGGCGGAAGTCATCTGGGACGCCGATCGCATGAACGAGGTGCTCGGGAATCTGCTGAGCAACGCGTTCAAGTTCACGCCGCGTGGAGGCGAGGTCGACCTCAGCGTCGAGGCACTCGATGACACGATCCACGTCGACGTGCGGGACACCGGAGCTGGCATCCCGCCCGAACAGGTGCCGCACGTGTTCGAGAAGTTCTTCCAGGCAGACAACCAGAGCGCGGCCTCGTCGAAGGGATCCGGGCTCGGGCTCGCGATCTCGAAGAGCATCGTCGAGGCCCATGGCGGCACGATTCAATGCGACAGCACTCCCGGTGTCGGGACGACATTCAACATCGTGATTCCGATACGGGCCAGCCGGCGCACGTCGCTCGCTCGGCGCGTGCCCGCGGAGGCGGCCTGAGATCGCGCACCATGTTCTCGAAAATCGTTAGGCGTATGGCGGCGATGACCGCCCTCTTCGTCGTGGCGGGATGTGCCACTGGCCGCGCCTTCGGCGGCGCGGCGCGGGAGGACTGGCGAGACACCCTCTCCAAGGCGCAGGTCGCGGCCAACGATCACCGGTATGGCGACGCGGACCGGCTCCTCGCCGACTTCGCCGCCAAGTATCCCGGCAGCGAGGGAGCGCTCGAAAGCGCGTACTGGCGGGGCGTGATCGCTCTCGAGCCATCGAATCATGACGGGTCGCCGCAGATCGCGACGGCGTTCTTCGAGACCTACAGCCGTGGCGGCGGCAAGCTTCCGCATCGCGTCGAGGCCGACATTCTGCGCGATATCGCCAATCGCCTCCAGGCTGGCTCTCCGACCGTCGCCGTCGCGTCGCCCACGCCCGGTGCGTCCGCTGCGCCTGCCACCGGAGCCGCCGACCTGAAGGCCAAGGACTCGGAGATCCAGCGTCTCAAGGACGAGCTGGCGAAGGCGAACGATGAGCTGGAGCGCATCAAGCGGCGCCTAACGGCGCCGACGAAGCCGTAGGCGCGTGGTGCGTGGCGCGTGAGGCGTGGCGCGTGGCGCGTGGCGCGTGAGGCGTGGCGCGTGCGGCGTGGTGCGCGCGGCGACTTACCGGGACTTCCGTGAAGCGAGCCGCCGGGGGTGTGCGCTGATCGTCTGACGCAAGCGAGTGAGCATGCGGCTCACGTGATCAGCTACCTCCATTGGTTCCGCGAGCTGTGCGTCGCTCAAGTACTGCCGCTGGTTAGCGAAGAGTAGATATGTCTCGAGTTCCTGGAGAGACCCACGCGACGTGGACAAGAAGTTCAGGAATTCTGCGGTGTGTGCACGCCCCTGTCCTTCGGCGATGTTCCCCGGCACCGATAACGCGGCTCGACGAACTTGGGGCAGAAGAACGAAACGTTCAATTGGCGGAAAGAGGTTCGTGCAATCGTAGGCAAGGTGGGCGAGCCGCATCGCCTCCTGCCATACCTTCATATCCCGATACTGTCGAAGACCCATGGGGAGCTCTCGAAAGGGGTGGTGAACCTTGCGCCACCGAACCAGAATCCCCGCATCATTCTAGGGCCGCCATCATTCTTTTCACGCACCACGCACCACGCACCACGCGCCACGCACCTCAACCCACTCTGAACAATTCCAACGACCGCCGGTACCGTTCGCCGAGGACGCGGCGGAGGCCGGCGTGCTCGGCGCTCGCGAGATCGGGATCGGTGTCCAGCATCCGCTCGGCGGCGACACGGGCGCGCTCGCCTAACGCTTCGTCGCGGAGAGGATCGGCGATCCGGAAGGTTGGGACGCCACTCTGCCGCTCACCAAAGAGATCGCCCATTCCGCGGAGCCGCAGATCGGCCCGCGCGATCTCGAAGCCGTCGTCCGTCGCCGAGAAGATCCGCAGACGATCGGCAGCCTCGGGGCTCACGTCGCCGAGCA
>DATEPP010000195.1:0-9825 GCA_035273165.1 Gemmatimonadaceae bacterium | reverse complement strand
CGCTGCTTTCTGCGCAGGCCGCGAATGAACTCAGCGTTACCCTCGGCGGCTCCGGCGGAGAGCTGGAGGAGCAGCTCGCGCTTCGAGCCGAATCGCTGGACGAGCGCGCCGGCAGTGACACCCGCCTCGGCGGCGATCTCGGCGAGCGTGAGCTCGCCCGGCCCGAGCCGGGTCATGGCGCGATAGGCGGCGGCGAAGATCTCGTCGTCGCTGACTTTTCGGGGTCTGGGGCTCAACGATTGACAGTTTCTAAATGGCCATATAGAATCGTTCCTAAATGGCAATTTAGTATGGAACTGGGGCGAGCACAGGAGGGAAGCCATGCGGACCGTGACTTATGGAGCAGCATGTACGCTCGACGGATTCATTGCCGGGACGAATGGCGAAATCGACTGGCTTCACTACAGCAAGGACGTCCGGCAGATCATGCAGGAGTACTGGAAGTCGATCGATACCATTCTGATGGGCCGGAAGACCTGGGACCAGGCGGTGAGAATGGCTGGCAGCGGCGGTGGATCATCGCCGGGGATGCGCACGTTCGTTTTCTCGCGAACGCTGAAGTCGATCGATGCGGATGGCGTGGAGCTCGTGCGTGACGACGCCGCTGGCGTCGTGCGCGAGCTCAAGGCCGCAGCAGGGAAAGGGATTTGCATGATGGGCGGCGGTGATCTCGCGCGGTCCTTGTTCGCGGCGGATCTGATCGACGAAGTCGGCCTCAACATGCACCCGGTTCTCCTCGGCGCGGGGATCCCGTTGTTTACGGATGCGGGCCGTCGAGTACCGCTCGAGCTCATCTCGTCGAAGAGCATCGGCGCCGGCTGCGTCTACAGCCTCTATCGAGTGAAGCACACGGACTGATATCTTGCCACCGATCCACCGGGAGGCGCGTACGTTCTCGCGACAGTGGTGCTTCATCAGGGCGAGCATCGTGCTCCTCGCCGCTTGCAACGGTGAGAGCACGACGCTACCGATCCAGACCGGCCCCGTCAGCTTCGAGGCGGCAAACGCGCTTATCGCACCGGTCACGATCAAGGTCGACGGGTCGCCGTATCTCATCCTTTTGTCGGGCCGATCGGGGCCTCTCACAGTGCCAGCGAACAGCCGGCTCAGCTGGACATCCTCCAAAACGGCCGACGTGCACGGGCAGGTGATTCCCGACGAGATCGGCGAACAGACGGTTCCTGTCTTCTCCACGGGGCGCGTCCTCGAGATCACGAACGTGATTGGCAGCCAGACGTACTTCACGGCGCGCATCTTCAACTTCACGAGCACGCGCGTGTCGATCGGCGTCCTGCAGGAGTCGACGCTCTTTTGCGCGGCGCTCCTGCCGGCGTCGTCGTCGGGTGTGCCGGGCTTCACCCTCACCGGCTACTATCGCCTCCTGCCGTCTACCGAGGTGCGTGCGTACACCGCGTCCGAGGACTGTACCGGTGCGTACGTGCGCTGGCCCTCGTCGCAGCTCACCGGTCTGGAGGAAAAGTCCGGACTTCTGACGCTGTCCCTCGGGCCGTAATGCGCACCCTTCACGCTCGGCGCGTGCTTGGGGCGGACAAGCGTGGCAGCTCGTGGCCAGTGCTCGTGGAGACAGAAGAGCCAGGGGAGCGGCAGTTCACCAAGCTACGCGGCGCCGCGCAGGGAACCGGGCCGCTTGTCGCCGAAGTGATCGTGGCCGTGCTCGCCGAATCGTTAGGCCTTCGCGTGCCCCGTCGGGCGCTCGTCGAGCTCCCTCTGGGCGTCGAGTCGCTGGATGAGAACGATGAGCTCGCGGATCTTCTCCGAGCGAGCGCGGGCCTCAACCTTGGCTTCGTGTACGTCGATGACGCGACCAGCCTTGCATCAGCCACGGAGCTCGAGCGCGTCGGGGACGAGGAGGCAGTGGCGATTCTCTGGCTCGACGGTCTGGTGGCAAATCAGGACCGGACGGCGCGCAACCCCAACTTACTCCGGCACGGCGAAACGCTCTGGCTCATCGATCACGGCGCCTCGTTAGGTTTCCAATACGCGCTGCCCGACATCGACGCCGCGGCGGTGGCGCGCCAGCCGTACGTATTGCGAGAGTCCCATCTGCTGCAGTCGCGCGCGCCCCAACTGGTCCAGTGGGACGCGCGCTTCGCGGCCAGAGTGACACGCGCGGTGGTGGAACAGGCGGTGGCGGAGGTGCCCGACGAATTCCTCGCCCCACTCGTTGTCGCTCCCGGCGCCGGGACGCTCGCGACCCGGCGGATGGCGTACGTCGCGTATCTCATGAGCCGCCTCGACCCGCCTCGGCCCTTTCTCACGCCGGTGGCGGCTCCGCCTAACGAGCAGCGCCGCCGCGGGCGTCCGACGTGGGTCACGCGGCCGCGCTGACTCGCCTCCACGGATCAGCACACCCAATGATCGATCGCAGAGTCTTCATCGGGGATCTCGTTCGGCTCGCCGCGCTGTCGGCGGTCGTGCCGAACGACTGGCGCGTGGCGCGACGGCTGCGTCTCGCGGAGAACCCGTTTCAGCTGGGTATCGCCTCGGGCGACCCCGAGGCGGCCCGCGTGGTGCTGTGGACGCGGCTCGCGCCACGGCCGCTGGAGCCGTTAGGCGGGATGGACGGCCGGCGGGCCGCCGTGCGTTGGGAGGTCGCGCACGACGAGTGCTTCACGCGCATCGTGAAGCGCGGGACGGCGACGGCGACACCGGAGCTTGCCTACAGCGTCCACGCCGACGTCACGGGGCTCGCACCCGATCGGTGGTACTTCTATCGATTCGTCGCCGGCGACGCGACGAGCGACACGGGCCGACTCCGCACCCTGCCGGCGCCTACCGCCGCAACGCCGCTGCGGCTGCTCTTCGCGTCCTGCCAGCATTACGAGCAGGGTCTCTACACGGCGTACCAGCACATGGCGCTCGAGGACGCGGATCTCGTCGTCCACCTCGGTGATTACATCTATGAGGGCGCGCCGAGCCGGACCGGCGTGCGCGTTCATTACTCGCCGCTGTGCATGCGTCTCGAGGATTACCGGCTTCGTTACGCCCAGTACAAGACGGACGAGCATCTCCGCGCTGCCCACATCGCGCGGCCGTGGATCGTCACCTGGGACGATCACGAGGTCTCGAACAACTACGCCGGCTTGATCGCGGCCGATACCAGCCTGACGATCGACGTGATGCGCGGTCGCCGAGCCGCGGCGTATCAGGCATGGTGGGAGCACCAGCCGGTGCGACTGCCCGCCTCGCGCGACTGGGCGAATCTGACGATCACGCGAACGATGTCGTGGGGCACGCTTGCGCAACTCTGGGTGATGGACACGCGGCAGTACCGGAGCGATCAGGCATGCGGCGACGGTACGAAACAGGTGCCGTGCGGCGAATGGGCCGATCCGTCGCGGACGATGATGGGCGCGCGCGAGGAGAAGTGGCTGCTCGAGGGCATCAGTGGCTCGCGTGCCCGCTGGCAGGTGCTCGCGAATCAGGTGATGATGGCGCCCCTCGATAGCATGCGCGGCGAAGGCGTGCGGGTCTCGATGGATCAGTGGAGCGGCTACCCGGTGGCGCGCGACCGGCTGCTCGGTGAGATCGCGCGACGAGCGCCAAATCGAACGATCGTCATCACCGGCGACATCCACTCGAACTGGGTGAACGAGCTGCGGTCGAGCTTCTCCACACCTGGCGCGCCGACCATCGGCGCGGAGTTCGTCGGCACGAGCATCTCGTCAGGCGGTGACGGAACCGACCGCTGGCCCGCCTTCGACGCGCTCGCGCCGGAGAATCCACACATTCAATGGCAGAACTCGCGGCGTGGATACGTGTCGTGCCAGGTCGGGCGAGACGAGTGGCGCGCGGACTACCGCACGGTGCCATTCGTGTCGCAGCCCGGCGCGCCCGTCTTCACGGCCTCGAGCTGGCGTGTCGCGCACGGGGTGGCGGGAATCGATCGGATCTGAGAGGATTCGGAATGTCCGCGATGCCGTCGCCACCGCCCTCGCCTGTTGCGCGTCCGAGCGCGCCCCAGCCGCGTCTCTGGCGCTCGGCGACGAATCGCGTGGTCCTTGGCGTCATCGGCGGAATCGCCGAGAAGCTGGGCTGGGAAGCGAAGCCGCTGCGGATTCTGACCGGTCTGCTCGGCTTGCTGACGCTTCCGATCGGCGCCTTGCCGGTGCTCGTCCCTTACCTGACGATCTGGGCGATCACGCGCACGCGCGGAGCGAAGCGTCCCTCGCTGCCGTTGCGGCGTTCGGCAACGAACCAGGTCATCGCTGGTGTGCTTGGCGGGGTCGGCGAGTGGCTCGGTGTGAAGCCGAATATCGTCCGTGTCGGTTACAGCGCGCTCACCGTGGCGACGTTCGGATTGCCGGGGATCGTCACGTACCTGATCATGTGGTCCAAGCTCAGGGTCGGTCGGGAGTAGTGGCGAGGGACGTGTACGGCGCCTCATTTGGTACACCAAAACGGCATACGTAGAAGCGCTCGTTTGAGGGGAGAGCGCTCCCGTTAGGCGTCGACAGGCGCAGCAAGCCGGTCTTGCGCGCTCCCAACGCCACCCGTAGGTTCGCTGCCGTGTCATCACCCGCCTCGCCGCGCGCCGCGACGCGCGCCGCCCGCAACGGCCGCGTCGCATCATCCAATCACCGCGCCTCGGCCACGAATGGACGCTCGGACCACGTCTCGCGCGTGTACAACGAGCTCCGCGCGCTCATCGTCGCCGGTCAGCTTCCGCCCGGCGCACGCATCGCCGAGCGCGCGGTCGTCGAGCGACTCGGGTCGAGCCGGACGCCGGTGCGGAGCGCGCTGCATCGATTGCAGGCCGAAGGATTCGTCGCCTCATCCGGCGCCGGGCGCGACCAGCGGCTCATTGTCACTCCGTTGACGCAGAGTGATGGCCGTGAGCTTCTGCTCATCGTCGGCCACCTCGAGGGACTCGCCGCGCGCGAAGCCGCGTCGCTTCCCGCCGATCGACGCCGCGTGCTCGTCCGGGCGCTTCGCGAGGTCAACCGTGCACTTGGGATCGCGTCCCGCACGCGCGGCAACCAGGCGCGCGCCTTCGAGCTCGACCTCGCGTTCCACCGCACTTACGTCGACGGCGTCGTGGGGCCGCGCCTCCTCGCACTCCACCACGCGATCAAGCCGCAGAGCGAGCGCTATACCCGGCTGTACGTCAGCGTCCTTCTCGACGAGTTGCCAACATCGGTGAAGGAGCACGACGCGATCATTCGCGGTATCGCGGCGGGAGATCCCCGCGCGGCCCAAGTGGCGGCCGAGACGAATTGGCGCAACGCCGCCTCGCGTCTGTCGGCGGTGATCGCCGAGTTGGGGGAACGAGGCCTCTGGCACCTGCGCTGACTGCCCACGGTGTGTGACGCCGCGCCATTGCGGCCGAGTTGGTATACCAGCATATTCGCCCGCCGCACCCGGACTGCCGTTTTCCATCCCGCCCAGCGCCCACCGCGCTGCTCACTCCCGGAGTGAACGCCATGCGACACCTGTCTTTCCGCTGGCTGCCGCACGTTGCTGCCTGCCTTCTGTTGACCATCAGTCGTGCCGCCCCCGCCATCGCGCAGGCTGTCGGGACGATCACCGGGACGGTCGTCGCCGCCGGTAGTGAATCGCCCGTCGCGAGCGCGCAGATTGCGGCGCAGGGCACCAATCGCCTAACGGTGAGCGACGTCAATGGGCGCTTCCGGCTCACCGGTCTGCCCGCTGGCGAGGTGGTGATCGAAGTGCGGCGCGTCGGCTTCCGGCCGCTCACCCAGCGGGTCACGGCCGGCACCGACAATGTCCGGTTCGTGCTCAATGAAACGCCGCTCGAGCTGAACGCGCTCGTCGTCACGGGGCAGGCGGGCGCGGTCGAGAAACGAGCGATCGGAAACTCCATTCCGACGATCGACGCAGCGAATATCGCGCAGGCCGCGTCGGTAAACACACTGAGCAATCTCATCAACGGCCGAGCACCCGGCGTAGTTGTCACGGGCGGGACGGGACGTGCCGGCGCGGGTACGGTGATCAACATCCGCGGCCGCTCGACTCTCTCGTTGACTCAACAGCCGCTCATCTACATCGACGGCGTCCGGGTCTCCAACGACGTCGGTACGGGCCCACGCGTGCAAGGCGGCAACGTCGTCTCGCGACTTGACGATATCGATCCGGAAGACATCGAGTCGATCGAGATCATCAAGGGTCCGTCGGCGGCGACGCTGTACGGCACCGAAGCGGCGAATGGCGTGGTCCAGATCATCACCAAGAAAGGCGGCTCGGGCGCTCCGCACTTCCAGGCGAGCACGCGTCAGGGAACGCAATGGTTCATGGACGCAGCCGACCGCTGGCCGACCAACTACGCCAAAGACGCCAGCGGCAACATCGTGACCTGGAACGCGGTGAAGTCCGAGGCTGCACGCGGTACCCCGCTCTTCAACACCGGGCGCTTGCAGACCTACGAGCTCAATCTCCGCGGCGGCGAGCGCGCGATCAACTATTATCTCTCGTCGAGCTACGATCACGACACGGGGATCGAGCCCAACAATCGCGTCGGACGCTTTACGGGCCACGCGAATCTCTCGATCGCGCCGCGTCCCGAGTACGACGTCTCGACCAGTCTTCATGTCATCAAAGGGCTCTCGTACCTCGGCAATGATTATGGCTCCAGCCGCTTCTTCAGCGGGGAGTTCGGCAGCCCGCTGACCGTGAACGGTCCGACCCGCGGCTTCTTCCAGGCTCCGCCGGAAGCGCTCGATGCCGCGTACCTCAATTCACAGGCCCTCAATCGCTTTACCGGCAGCGTGCAGTTGAATCACCGACCAGTGCACTGGTTCTCGCAGCGCCTCACGCTCGGCCTGGATCAGACGAACGAGGATAACCAGGCACTCTCCCGCTATGTCCCGCCGCAGTACGTGCAGTTCTTCGGCGCCGTGGCGTCGCAGGGCGGACTCAATCAGGATCTGCGCAACATCAGCTACGCCACCGCCGACTATAGCGGTACGGCGACGATCGACCTGCCGAAGTCGCTGGTATCCACCTCGTCGATCGGTGGCCAGCTCTATCGCAAGCGCATCGATTCCACGGCCATAACGGCACTTCAATTCCCGGCACCCAACCTGACAACCGCGGCCGCGGCCGCGAATGTGAAGGGCAGTCAGAATTACGTCACGAACACCACGCTTGGCATGTTCGTGCAGCAGCAGCTGGGCTGGCGCGATCGCATGTTCCTCACCGGCGCGGTGCGTGTCGACAACAACAGCGCCTTCGGAAAAGACGTGAAGCTGGTGACGTATCCGAAGGTGAGCGGCTCGTGGGTCGTGAGCGACGAGGGCTTCTGGCGCTTCGCCGTAATCGATCAGCTGCGACTCCGTGCTGCATATGGATTGTCTGGTCAGCAGCCCGATGCGTTCGCCGCGCTACAGACCTACGTGCCGAGCACCGGTCCGCTAGATCAGCCGATCGTGACGCCGCAGTTCCCTGGCAATTCGAATCTCAAGCCCGAGCGCTCCCAGGAGTTCGAGACGGGCTTTGAAGCATCATTCTTCAAACGTGTCTCGCTCGACTTCACGTACTACAACAAGTCGACGCACGACGCGATTCTCTCGCGCGGCACCGCGCCATCGGGCGGATTCCCGAATCCCCAGTTCGTGAACATCGGCCGCATCGACAATCACGGGATGGAGCTCGCGCTCACGGCCAACGCCGCCAACCGCCGTGATTTCAGCTGGGATATCGGAGCGAGCGTCGCGACGAATCATGACCGGATCGCGGACATGGGCGGCTTGCCGCCGATCGTCTTCTCGGGCCTTCCGTTCCAACACCAGGAAGAGGGCTTCCCGATTTCCGCGTACTACTCGAAGAAGGTCGTGAGCGCGACCTACGATCCGACGACCAAGAAGGCCATCAATGCCTTGTGCGATGGTGGTATCGGTCACGCGCAGGGTGGTGCGCCGGTTCCCTGCGCGACGGCACCACAGGTCTTCATCGGCACGAGCACACCAAAGCAGACTGGCGCAGTGAACACCACGTTCACGCTGTGGCGCTGGCTCAAGCTCTACGGGATGGCGGATTTCAGGAAGGGGAACAAGCTGCTCAACGCGACCGACCTGATTCGCTGCTCGATCTTCCTCGTCTGCGACGTAAACGTGAACCCGCAGAACTACGATCCGCGATATCTGGTCACGGTCCAGAACGGGTCGGGACTGATCTACAACGACGAGTTCAGCCAGGACGCGAGCTTCTGGCGTCTCCGTGAGATTTCGGCGACAATCACGGTGCCGGAGCGTTACGCGGCGCGCCTCAACGCGAGCGCGGCGAGCATCACCTTCGCCGGCCGCAACCTGCACACGTGGACGCGTTACCCCGGACTCGATCCGGAAGCTCGATCGCAGCTCGGCATTCAGAACGACGCCTTCGACCAGGCCGTCTCGCCGAGTCTCGCCCAGTTCGTCACCACCTTCACACTCACCTTCTAGCCCGGGCGGAGCCACAGATGATTAGCATATTTGCATCGCACGGCGCTGGTCGATTGGCCCGGACGCTGACGGCGGTCGGAGCGGTTTTCATCGCGGCGACGGCCTGCTATGACGCGGGCAAGATCCTCGATCAGGACGCGCCGAGCCGCGTTACCGCGACCGACCTGGATAATCCGAACTACGCCCAGCTGCTGGTCAATAGCGCGATCGGTGATTTCGAATGCGCGTTCACCCAATACATCGTCGCCACGGGTCTCGTCGGCGACGAGTTGATCGACGCGCAGCTCTCACAGGCCGGCTGGGATTATGACCGACGCACGATCTTCCCCGCCTCCGGTCCATACTCGCTCTTCCAGTGTGGCCAGACCCAGGTGCCGGCGCTCTACACTCCACTTGCCGTCGCCCGTTTCGACGCGGACAAGATTCTCAAGGAGCTGCAAGGTTGGACCGACGCACAGGTCGCGAATCGGCAAAGTCTGATCGCGACGGCGGCTGTGTATGCCGGGTACAGCCTCGAGTTGCTCGGGGAGGCGATGTGCAGCGGGGCGATCGATCTCGGACCGGAGATGATGCGCCAACAGCTCTTCGCCGCCGCGGAAGCGCGTTTCACGACCGCGATCACTGCTGCCACGGGGACGAACCCGACCATGCTCAAGGCGGCCTATGTTGGACGCGCGCGCGCACGTCTCAATCAGAATAATCTCACGGGAGCAGGCGCTGACGCGGCGCTGGTCACCGATTCAACCTTTGTGCTGAGTGCGAGCTATTCAGCGACCGCCACGCGGCGCGAGAACATGGTCTGGTCGCAGATGTATCGCGGACTCTTCTCGTCCGTCGATCCGAGCTACCGCGGCCTCACCTTCGGCGGTGTGGCGGACCCGCGGGTGACCGTTGTGGACGCCGGCGTCAAGGGACAGGATAGCAACACGGAGATCTGGCGCCAGACGAAGTATACGACGATCAGCTCCTCGATCCCGATCGCTCGTTATGCAGAGGCCCAGCTGATTCTTGCCGAAGCCGACAACGCCGCCAACAACACGGCTGCCGCGGTGAACATCATCAATGCCCTGCACGCCAAGGCCGGCATTCCGGCATACGCGGGTGGCACTCAGGACGAGGTCCAGACGCAGATCATCGAAGAGCGCCGCCGCGAGCTCTTCCTCGAAGGGCAGCGTTTCGGCGATCTCATTCGCTATAACATCGCCATCCAGCCCGCGCCCGGAGCCCCGTTCCCGGTGAAGGGCGGATCATATGGTCCGAACACCGGCTTACAGCTGTGCTTCCCCCTCCCCGACGTGGAACGGAACAACAATCCGAATATCGGGAAGACCTCGTAGCGAAATGATCTTGTTGTTCGAATAACCGCAGAGGACGCGGAGGACGCAGTGGACTGCAAAAGCAGCAG
>DATEPP010000194.1:0-3945 GCA_035273165.1 Gemmatimonadaceae bacterium | reverse complement strand
TCGGCTCGTTGCGCATGGACTTGTCACGGCTGTGGAGCGATTCGCAAAAATTCGCGTCATTCGCGTCCAAAGAACTCTGGCCTCTCCATGTGCGAGACCATTCCCCCCGCACTCCCGAAATTCCCGGAAGAACCCAGATTTGGAATATTCCGGGAATTGCGGGATCGTGCAGAGGGAGCGCCTTTGGGCCGCTGACACCACTGACAGGGCCCTGACATCACTGACGAAACAACGCGCTCCTGGCAGATCATCCGCCGTACGGACATGGTCAGTGGTTCCAGGGCTATGTCAGTGATTTCAGGGGTCAAGCATGTTCGGGGGCTGGCTCGATTCCCAGAATTTTCGGAATATTCCAAATTTGGGTTCTTCCTGGAATTTCGGGATTGCAATGCGATCGCCTTCAGGCGGCGGTACTCGGCGCACCTCGTAGAGCCCAGAGCTTCTGGACGCGAATCACGCGAATCACGGGCGAATCACGCGCGAATGCGATCGACCCGCGCTTCGATGGAGACTCCTCGGTCGAGTCCAAAAAGAGTGGTGTGTGGATGGCGGATGGCGGCGTGAATGCCCGCGGTTGGATTCGCCCCAATTCGCGTCAATTCGCGTCCCCAGTGTTCCAAGCCGGCAGCGTGCATGACCCCAACCAGGGCGAGCTGGCTGACGCACACGAACATTCCCGGAATCCCCGGAAGACCCCAAATTTGGAATGGGGCCCCTCACAGAAAACTTCCCTTCACTCGGACACGGCAGCGGACATCCATGGCCACGATTCACAAGGAAATCTCCATCGCCGCACCGGCGGAGCAGGTGTGGGCGGCAGTGCGCGACGTCGGCGCGATTCACGAGCGGCTCGTGCCGGGACTCGTCGCGGACACCCAGCTCGAGGAGGACGCGCGCGTCGTCACCTTCGCGAACGGGCTCGTGATCCGCGAGCGGTTCGTCACGATCGATGACGCGAACAAGCGCTTCGCCTATTCCGCCACCGGCGGCAACGCCACGCACCACAACTCTTCGGTACAGGTCTTCGCCGACGGCAGGGGTTCGCGGCTCGTCTGGATCACCGACCTTCTCCCCGACAGCGTCGCGCCCCTGGTGAATGGACTCGTCGAACAGGGATCGCAGATCATCAAGGAGACGCTGGAGCGCGCCGCGAGGTGAAGCTGGTGGCTAACGCCTAACGAATCGGAACGGTCCGCCTGTATAGCGAAAGACGCCGATCAGGGTGTCGCCGAAGAACTGGCCGTTGAAGACTTCGACCGTGTCCGCGCCGGACCAGTCCTTGAGCAACGCCAGCTCGACGTGCCCGTCGCGGGCGGTGCCGAGCATGCCGCAGATGGGACAGCCAGTGTAGCTGAACCGCGGCCGCGGCCGATACCGCCCGCTCACTGCGTCGGACTGACCGCTCCGCGCGGCCGGCGACTCGAGATAGATGTCGAAGCTGATGTACTCGGTGCCGAGCTCCTCGATGGACGACCCATAGAAGTCGAAGTGTCCCTCGAACGGCCTCGTCAACGGCTCCGTGACCGACAGGCTGTCGAAGCCGACGCGCACCAACGATCCAAAGACGCCCAACCCACCGCTGACCCGGTTGATCAACCCTTCGCCGCCCAGCTCATCGTTATGCGTGCGGTACCAGTCGTAGTAGTTGGAGTCGACCGCGGAGACGGTGACGGCCTGGTCGAATCCGGGAAAGAAAACGTGCGGCAGCTCGTCGCGCTGCGTATTGCGAAGGAGACCCGGGAGCTGCACGCCCGTGCTCTCGGTGAAGAACGACCGCGGACCGAATGGCGTGTCGATGCGGACGAAGTAGCTGCGCGCGCCAGGAGTCTCGGGCCACGTTAGCCTGAGCGTGTCCCGCGATCGGTCCAAGGTGACGGACGTCGCACCCGCCACTGCCACTCCGCCAGGCACCGACGTCTCGGCCGTGAGCACTTCGCCTTTCGTCGTTCGCACCGTGAGGTGATAGCTGGCGTTGCGCAGCAGCTGGTCGCCGGGGATCGCGAAGCGATAGATCCCCTGCCCCTTTCCGTCGACGCGCGTCGTGTTGTCCTCGCGCGCCTGGTAGACCGTGCCATCGGGTGCGACGAGCGTCATCTGCGCACCGCTCTCGGCGATTCCCACATCGCTCACGACGGGGTCGCCGACGTCGAAGGGCGGCGCGACGAGAAAGACGCGCCCCGAGCGAGTCCGCTCGAGCAGCACGACCTGCGATGTTGCGGTAACACTCAACACGCCGTGCAGCGCCAACTGCGGATCGGTACGCGGAATCGCGGTACGGTCGATCTCACACCCCGCGCACAGCATCAGCGCGATGGCGAACCATCGATCAGAACGCAATGCGCACCCCCACGCTCGGCAGGATCGGAAACTGCGTGTACCCGCGCCGTGTCGGATGATCGGTGGAGTAGTCGTACAGATACACGAACACGTTCCGCGCATTGTACGCGTTGACGACGCTCAGATAGGGCGCGATCGTCGCACCGCGATAGGTCATCTCGCGCGAGACGTCGAGGTCCAGTCGCTGGGTCGCGGGAAAGCGCGCCGAATTCTTGATCCCGCCTAACGGCTCGAGGTAGAGCGGCGGATTCCCCGTCCCCCACGTGTCGTTGGCCGGGTCGTACGCGCGGCGTGTGATCTCGCCGATGATCGGCGTGTAAGGCGTTCCCGTCGCGTAGCCGAAGCGCGCGCCGAGGCGATAGCGCGCGAGCCGCCAGGTGGCGACGACGTTCAAATCGTGCCGCCGGTCGTTGCCCGGAGCCCATCGCACGCCGTCGCGCTCGTGCGACGCGACGCCGTACGAGTACGCGACCCACCCGGACGGTCCGTGCAGCGGCTGCCAGCGGGCGAGTAGATCGACACCGTACGCCAGGCCAGTCGCCGAGAGAAACTCGTCGCCGCGCCGGCTCGGATCGTCGGAGATGTTGGCGTCGAAGACGCGATCGTACTTCTTCACATACCCTTCCACTCGCACCGACGAATGCTCGACGCGACGCTCGGCACCGAGCACGTAGTGCCACGCCGTCTCGACGGGGATGTACTGGTCGCTCGCGAGCCAGACGTCGAAGAAGCGCAACGGTCCGTCGCCGGCGAGCGAGTGCATGGTCTGCGACACGCGCCCGGCGGCGGCAGTGAGCGCCACCGCGGGGGTAACAAAGTACTTGACCGCCAACCTCGGTGAGAGTGCACTCCAGTCGCGTCCTCCGGTCAACCGCTCGGCGCGAAGTCCACTCTCGACGAGCCAGCGCGGCGACATGCGCCAGAGATCGTCGATCCAGCCGCTCACCGACACCGGCCGCTGGAGAATGTCGAAGTCCGTCGTGCCCGTCTGCGCCGAGCTCGAGGCGTAACGGACGCGCGTCGACGTGACGTCGTAGCCTAACGAGAGATCGTGCGCGACGTGGTGGGTCGTCGTCGAGCCGGCGACGCGGAGGTCGCGCACCTCGCTCCGCTGGCTGACGGCGCCGTCAGCGACGTCGAGGCGCGTGCGAAAGCCCGACGTCGAGACACGCTGCTCGATCGACGTCCGGCCGACCTCCTTCGAGATCGCCGCGCCGAGCACGCGGTTGCCCCAATTGACATTCCAGGTGCCGTCGCCGGCGCGCGAGACCGTCGAGTCACCCGCAAGACTGGCGAGGTTCAGATCCAGAACGTCGTTGCCGCCATAGCCTGTGACCGAGAGGCGCCAGTCGCCCGGCAGCGTGTACGTCGCATGCCCGTGAAGGTCGAGGAAATGGTATGGGAAGTGGTCCTTGCTGAAGGTCGCCGCGAGCGCGTCGGCGTAGGTTCGCCTCGCCGCGAAGCTCCATCCACCGCGATCGCCTAACGAGCCGGCGAGCCGCCCACTCGCCGCGAGCGCCGAGAGATCGGTGGTCCCGTGCAGTCCCTGCCGGTCGTCGTCGGTGGAGCGAACGTCCAGTACACTCGACAGCCGGCCGTCGTAGCGCG
>DATEPP010000193.1:0-13601 GCA_035273165.1 Gemmatimonadaceae bacterium | reverse complement strand
TGGCGACCGCAACGAGAAGTTTGGCAATGCCCAGGGCTCGACTGTCACGCATCCGGACCTCCGCGAAGGAATTTGTATGCAAAGTCGTCGTGCATAGGACGTTCCGCAAGATTATCGGAAACGCCGCCAGACTGAGACACGCGAGTCACGTTGCACCCTCATCCGGGCATGAACGCAGCCGCGCTATCTTGTGCACCGATGACAGACCACGCCTTTCACGACACGCCGCGATTCCCGCGCGGCTTTCGTTGCGCGAGCCGCTTGGTTGGACTGAAGAACAGCGGCAAGGATCTCGCCCTTTTCGTCAGCGACGTTGACGCCGCTGCCGCGGCCGTCTTCACGCGGAATCATTTTCCGGGCGCCCCTGTGATCCTCGGACGCGAGACGATTCGCGGCGGTCGGCTGCGCGCGATCGTCGTGAACAGCAAGGTCAGCAACGTCGCCACGGGCGCTCGAGGCGTCGAGGATGCGCGGCGCATGGCGGCAGCGGCCGCGGCGGAGATCGGCACCACTCCGGACCGCGTGCTCGTGAGCTCGACCGGCGTCATCGGCGTACGGCTCCCGATCGAGAAGATCGAGACAGGGTTGCGCGGGATCGCTCAGGATCTTCAGGCGGATCCGCTCGTCGGTGCCGCTGGGATCATGACCACCGACACCCACCCGAAGGCGCTCTCGGCGAGCGTCGGCGAGGCGACGATCACCTGGGTGGCGAAGGGATCCGGGATGATCGAGCCCAACATGGCCACGATGCTCGCCTACATCTTCACCGACGCGCGTCTCGACCGCGCGACGCTCGACCGGATGCTGCGCGGCGCGGTGCGCGACTCGTTCAACATGCTCTCGGTGGACACCGATACGAGCACGTCCGACACCTGTGCGATCCTCGCCAACGGCGAGGCCGGAACGGTACCGATCGCCGATCTTGAGCAAACGCTCATCGCCGGCTGCATCCGGATGACGGAGATCCTGGCTCGCGACGGCGAAGGCGCGATGCACCTGCTCCGCGCCACGGTGCGCGGCGCGGCGAGCGCGGAGGATGCGCGACGAGTCGCGAAGTCGCTGGTGAACTCTCCGCTGGTCAAGACGATGGTGCACGGGGCCGATCCCAATGTCGGCCGGCTTCTCATGGCGGTGGGCAAATGCTTCGACTGCACGATCCGTCCGGAATCAACCGATGCCTGGATCAATGGCCATCAGGTTGTGCGCCACGGTGCGCGACTGGACTTCGAGGACTCAGCGGTGCGCGAGGCGCTCCGGCGTGAGGCCATCGACCTCGAGGTCGACCTGGGCATCGGAACGGAGTCGGCTCGCGCCTACGGCTGCGATCTGACCAAAGGCTACATCGACGAGAACGCGGCGTACTACTCGAGCTGACCAGGAAGACGCAGCGCCATCACATGTAGCGGGCGATTGCCATCGTCGTCGCCGACAACACAAGCAGGACGCTCATGATCGTGAGCGCGCGCTGCATCTTGAGCTGCAGCGGCTGTGCTTCGGTGACGAGAGCTGTCGGGGGCGCGCCGCCGCCGCGCACAGCGTCCTGCATCCGCTGCGCGATTTCGCCGAGCTTCCGTCCCGTCGGCTTCGCCATCGCGCCGCCAACGCCAGCGGCCGCGATCGCGAACAGCGCGCCGAGTGCGAGTGTCATCCCCGTAGCCGATCGGCCGAAGCCACCGCCGGAGATTTTCGAGTCCAACCCATACAGCCCGAAGCCGGCAAGAATCGCGAGCGTCATCGCGATGTTGATCCACAGTTGCAGCCGCTGCCGCTGCATCATCTGGCTCATGAGTGCACCAGCGCCTGGCCCAACCGCGCGGGCCGCGGGCAAGACGAAGCCCGCGAGAACCAACGTGGCACCGACCCAGAATATCCCGGCGAGGATGTGCACCAGGCGCAGCAATGCCATGAGGGAGTCATTCATGCCCTCAACTATACACCGCCAGGGCGTCGACCGCTGCCCGCTCCTCCTCCGACAATCGCCACCGCACGGCGGCCGCGTTTCCGCGCGCCTGTTCCGGCTTCGTCGCACCTGCTATCACGGAAGCAACCGCGGGATGCGCGAGCAACCATCCAATTGCAAGCTCCAGCACCGTGTGGCCTTTGCTCTCGGCGAAGTGGATGAGCTCTTCCACGACAGCAAGGTTGTCGTCCGTGAGCATGCCGCTACCCTCGGCGAGGCGCGTGCCCTTCGGCAGCGGTTGGCCGCGTCGGTATTTCCCGGTGAGAAGTCCGCTCGCGAGCGGGTAGTAGGGGATGAACGCGATACCGAGTCGCGCACATTCGGAGAGCACCTCGGCCTCGGGCTCGCGGTGCATGAGACTATACTCATTCTGCACGCTCACGAATCGCGCCGCGCCAGGCTTCACCGCGTGCTCCGCCTCGTCCAGCTGTGTTGCCGAGAAATTCGAGCAGCCGACCTCGCGCACCTTCCCTTGCTGCACCAGCTCGTCGAGCGCGCCGAGTGTGTCCGCGATGGGGATGGTTGGGTCGGGCGAATGCAGCTGAAAGAGATCGATGTAGTCGGTGCCAAGACGCTCGAGACTCGCGTCGGCCGCCCGGCGCACGTTGTCGGGGTGCCCGCGTCGATGCGAGGGTGCCGTCTTGTACCCGAACTTCGTCCCGATGACCACGCTCTGCCGTCTACCTTGCAGCGCTCGACCGAGGTACTCCTCGCTGCGGCCCTCACCGTATAGCTCCGCGGTATCGAAGAAGTCGATCCCCGCGTCCAGTGCCGCATGAACGACCCCGGCTGTTGCCTCGGCGTCGAGACGCCAGCCGAAGTTGTTGCATCCCAGACCGATGATCGAGACCTCGAGCGAGCCGATGCGCCTGTGCTCCATCTGATTTCTCCTGTGACGTCGAGAGGCTCAGGGGCATGCTGCGTTCCGGGAATGTGTCGGAGGTCACGATTGGCGTCGCTCGAACTGGAGCCGTCGGCTTCGACAGGGTTCACCGTGGTCGGAGCCGGCGATCAGTACGCTTCTTGCTCCTGCCTTCGTCGCTGTCGATCGGCGTCGCGGACGACGCCGGCAACTTCAACGGACCCTGGAGGACACCACCATGACCACGAGATACGGGCGTCACTGCATGATCGCGCTTTCAGCGGCGACCCTGCTCGTTGCCTGCAAGCCCAAGGACAACGCGACAGGCGACACCACCACTGCGGCCGGCGCCGTCGCGACGGGATCCGATTCCGCAAACAAGGCGCGGACGGACAGCGCGAACACTGCGGCGAATGCCAACAACAGCAACTGGTCCGATGCGCAGATCCTCGCGTTCGCGGCCGCGGCCAATCGTGGTGAGATCGCCGAAGGCAAAGTCGCCGAGACGAAGGCGACCAACCCGAAGGTGAAGGCTTTTGCGCGACAGATGGTGACCGATCACCAGGCGATGCTCACCGAGGGCAATTCGTTCGCGAAGAAGAACAACATCACGCCCGATTCGACGAAGGGCGATGTCCAGGATCTTCAGAAGGACGCGAACAGCGAGCTTCAGGATCTGAACTCGAAGGCGAAGGGCGCGGATTGGGACAAGGAGTTCGTCGACAAGGAAATCGACGGCCACAAGAAAGTGCTCGACAAGATTCAGAGCTTCCAGAACTCGACGCAGAACGCGCAATTGAAGGACATGCTGACGAAGGCGGCGCAGAAGGTCCAGCAGCACCTCGACAAGGCACAGGCGCTGAAGGACAGCACGCTGAACAAGTAGTGATTGGGGATTGGTGGCTGGTGACTGGTAGCGATCAGTTACCAGCCACCAGCCACTAGTCACCATTCACCCAATCCACCGCATCGCGGCGCGAGCCATGTCGGCCGGGACCATGTGCGGTCCCGCGAACTCGTGGAAGTCCACCTCGTAGCCTGACGAGACGAGCTGTGCGGCAAGGCGACGGCCGCAAGTGTCGATCGGAAGAATGCGGTCGTCCGTCCCGTGCGACATGAAGATCCGGGGCCGACCGACGCGCGCGGCCGGCGCGAGGATGCATGGCGAGAAGGCGACGATGCGGGAGAAGAGGTCACCGTTCGTCAGCCCTAACGAGAGCGCGTAGGACGCTCCGTCGGAAAATCCCTCGATAACGATCCGGTTCGGGTCGATGACGCAGCGCTCGAAGACGTGCGCGAGCGCGCGATCGATGAATGCGACGTCGGCACCGTACGGACCATAGAGAAAATCCCAGGTGCGCCCACGCGAGTCTGGCGCGACCAGGATCGCTCCCGCGCCATCCGCGAGCGGGAGGAAGGGTCTGATCCCGATCTCCGCTGATTGACCGGCACCGTGCAGCATGAGCACGAGCGGCGCTGCCCGGGCTGGGTCATACGACGCCGGCACATAGAGAAGCCCATCGCGCCCGGTCGCGAGACCGAGCGACGACTTTCCCATGATGGGCTTGTCGGTCGGAGGCGCTGGCCTCGCGACGAGCCGTCCGGGCGCCGCGCGGACGGTATCCGCACTCGGGGCGGAGCGACAGCTGTCGACGAACGCTGCCGCGCCCGCAGCGAGCATGATGCGGATGGCATCGCGCCGGCTGAAAGGCGTGGCCGGAGCATCCAGTGTCGAGCGCGGAAGCATGCGTCGCGAAGCTAGCCGCGTCCGCGCCGCTGTCCACCGACGCGGGACGAGGCGATCCCGCGACGGGGCGGTCAGTCGCGGAGCGCCGCCGCCGGTTGGAGTCGCGCGGCGCGACGCGCCGGAATCCAGCAGGCAACGAGCGCCGCGATCGCCAGCAGCGCCACGACGGTGACGAGCGTCAGTGGGTCGGTCGGCGTCACGTCGAACAACAGCGCGCGGAGCACACGTGTCGCGGCCAGCGCCGCCACGACACCGAGTACCAGCCCCGTTACCGCGACCGCAGCTCCCTGACCGACGATGAGGCGGAGAACCGCGCCACGGTTGGCACCGAGGGCGACGCGAATTCCGATCTCTCTCGTACGCTGCGCCACCGCGAACGAGATGACGCCATAGATCCCGATCGTCGCCAGCGCCAGGGCAGCGAGGGCAAAGATCGCCAGTAGCAGCGCGCTGAATCGCGCCTGCGCCGTCGCGTCCCCAACGCGCGCCGCGAAGGTGCGGACATCGTACACGGGAAGGTCGGCGCCGATATCGTGGATTACCCGTCGCGCGGGCCCCACGAGTGCGAGTGGATCGCCGGCCGTCCGGAGGTAGACCATGGCGCCGCTCCGCGGCGATTGCGCGTATGGCAGATACACGTCGGCGGCGGCGAGTGAGTCGATCGTCTGGAAGCGGACGTCGCCAACCACGCCCGCGACGTACGCGGTGTCGAAGCCGCCCTGGTACACTCCGATCGGCCGGCCGATCGGAGACTCGTTAGGCCAGAAGCGTCGCGCCGCGGTCGCGTTCACGAGAACGACCTTGCGTCCACCGAGGCGATCGGCGTCGGTGAAGAGTCGCCCCGACAACAGCGGAACACGGAGAGTGTGGAACCATTCGGGTGTCACCCAGTGCACGCCGACGACGGGCTCCGTGCCGCGCGCCGCTCGCGGTCGATCGTGAAACGCCATCATCGTCATGTTGCAGCCGCCCGCGAGCGGCGGGCAGTCGCTGAGCGCGACGTTCGTCACACCGGGCAGCCCGCGCAACCCGCCGATGAGCGTTTGATAAAAGCCGGGAAGAGAATCGCGTGGTCGCGCATCGGGCGTCGAATTGAGACGGAGCGTCAACACGCCCGACGGATCGAAGCCGGGATCGACCGCCACGAGGTGGGCGAGGCTCCGAACCATCACTCCCGAGCCGGCGAGGAGAACGAGGGCGAGCGCGAGCTCGATCACGACCAGAAGGTTGCGTGTCGTGAGGCGGCGGACGAACGCGGCGCGTGTCGGCGCCTGCGCCGTACCCTCCTTGAGCGCCGCGGTCAGCGATGGACGCGTCGCCTGGAGCGCGGGCACGAGCCCGAAGAGTAGCCCTGTCACGATTGCGGCGACGAGCGCGAAGAGAAGCGCGCGTCCGTCGAGGTGGATCGTCTCGAAGCTCACGGCGCCGAGTCCACCGAGCTGCTGTGCGGGCAGCGCGCTCTGCGGGTTCATCGTCGACAGCACACGCACGCCTAACGCGGCAACGGCGACACTGCTGGCGCCGCCGAGAACCGAGAGGAGAACGCTTTCCGTGAGCAGCTGCCTCACGAGACGACGCCGCGACGCGCCAAGCGCCAGCCGCACCGCGATCTCGCGCTGGCGAGCGCTCGCCCGCACGAGAAAGAGATTCGCCAGATTCGCGCAGGCGATGAGCAACACGAAGCTCACGGCACCGAGAAGCACGAGCAGGGATCGGCGCACGACGGGATCCACGCGAGTGCGGTCGAGCAGCTTCGCCGCCGCCGCCCACCCGGGCGCGGGCTCCTTCGTCATGTACGACGAGTTCGCCCGTGCGCCGAGCACGCGAGTCTCGGTCTGCGCGCGCTCGGGGGAGATGTCGGGCTTGAGGCGCGCGACCATGCTGAACTCGTGATCCCACGCCTCGTCGGGCTGGAACATGTACGGCCTGCGCGCGCCGATCGTCGTCCAGAGATCGGCGCGACCGGTGAGGCCGCGGAAGCTGGCGGGCATCACGCCGATGATGGTGTAGGGCGCACCGTCGAGGTCGAGCGTGCGACCCAAGACTGATGGATCGGCATTGAGCCGGCGGTTCCAGAAGCTCTCGCTCAAGAGCACCGATCGCTTTGCGTTGGGCCGGTTTTCCTCGGGGAGAAAGTTGCGGCCTAACGAGGGCGAGAGGCCGAGCGTGGGGAGATACTGGTCGTCGACCACTTCTCCCTCCTCACGCGTGGTCTCGGCGGCGCGGAGCGTCACCTTCTCGTGGGTATAGAGCGCGAGGCTCGAGAAGACGTCCTGCGCGTCGCGAAACGTCTTTGCCTTGAGGTAGGACCACGGTGCGTCGTCGCGTCCCGGCTCGCCGTTCATCGGCGGCGTGGTGAGGCTGATCTGCATCAGCCGCTCTGGCGCACGGAAGGGTAGCGGCCTGAGGAGCATGGCGTCGACGGCGCTGAAGATCGCCGTGTTGGCGCCGATGCCTAACGCGAGCGTCAGGATCGCGGCGGCGGTGAAGCCGGGTGTGTGGCGGAGCGTTCGGGCGGCGAAGCGAAGATCCTGCACCGCGGTGTCGAAGAAACCGAGTCCGGACATCTGTCGACTCTCTTCCTTGTGATAGGTGGGATTGCCGAAGCGGCGTCGCGCAAGCGCTCGTGCCTGGCGCGCCGAGACGGCGCCGCGATTGGCGTGCTCCTGCTGCATCGCCTCGAGGGCGAGGTGAAAGCGGAGCTCCTCGTCCAGCTCCTGGTCGTAGGCTCTCGGCCGGCCGAAGACTCGCAGCCGGTATCGTATGGCATCGAAGAACGACACTCGTCAGGCGCGCTGCAGTACGCGCTGGATCGCCGCGAGCACGCGGTCGAAGCTCGTGATCTCGGCGCCGAGCTGACGCCGGCCCGTAGCGGTGAGCGTGTAATAGCGCGCCCGCCGTCCCGTCGGCGACGCCCCCCACTTCGACGTCACCCACCCTTTCTTCTGTAGCCGCTCGAGCGCGGGATAGAGTGAGCCCTGCTCGACCGCGAGCACCTCGCCACTCAGCCGCTCGATGTGCTGCGCGATGGCGTAGCCGTGCATCGGCTGCAGCGTGAGCGTCTGGAGAATCAGCATGTCGAGCGTGCCCTTGAGCAGCTCCTCGCGATCGTCGGCCACCGCGGCTCCGCGTGATATGAAGAGATTCTACCTATCGATAGGAAGGAATTCTACATATGGATTCGAGCGCGGGCAATGGTGACTGGTGACTGGTGACTGGTGACTGGTGACTGGTGACTGACAGCCACCAACCACCAACCACCAACCACCAGCCACCAGCCACCAGCCCCAACTATCTTGCTCCCATGTCGATCGAATCCACCGAGCCGGCAACACCCACCGTCCGCATGCAGCCCGTCGCGCCGGCCTCCAGCGCGATCGAGCCTGACGAGTTGCGCGTGGCGGAGATGTTCGCCGACCTCCGGGGCGACGAGCTCGCGTGGATCGCCGCGCAGTGCGAGCGCATCGTCCTCGCTCCCGGGCAGCTCCTGCTGGTGTCCGGTCAGCCCGCCGACTGGATGTTCATCGCCATCCGCGGCACCGTCGAGGTGAGACGGGAGCAGCTCGGCGCGAGCGTGCCGGCGTACGTCTTTCACGCCGGCGACGTTGCCGGGGTGATCCCCTACTCGCGCATGAAGGAGTTCGTTGGCAACGGACGCGCCGCGACGCCAGCCGTCGTCGCCCGCTTTCCACGCGCGCTCTTCCCCGAGCTCCTCCGTCGCGTTCCGACGCTGGCGCCGCGCTTCGTCTCGCTCCTCGCCGATCGCGTACGTGACGCGACGCGGCGCGAGGCCCAGCTCGAGCGGCTTCTCGCGTTAGGCAAGCTCTCCGCTGGCATCGCGCACGAGCTGAACAACCCCGTGTCGGCCATCATCAACTCGTTTGCCGAAGCCGGCCGCCGGCTTCGCCGCCGCGGCGAGCTTGTCGTCGAGCTCGTGCGCTGTGGCGCGTCGACGGACGTGCTCGAGCGGCTCGCGTCGCTCCGCCCCGCTCCCGATGCGCGCGAGCGGGCCCGCGACCCGATTGCCCGCAGCGACCGCGTCGATCGGGTCGACGCGTGGCTCCGGCATGTCGGACTCGCCGAGCCCTGGACGTATGCCGCCACCTTCGTCGACGCGGGACTCGACGTCCCCGATCTCGAAGCGGCGATGGCGGACCTTCCTGACGCCGCGCGCCCGGCTGCCCTGCGCTGGCTCGAGTCGGGATTGGCGCTCGACGCGCTCTTCACGTCGGCGCAGAGCGCCGGCACTCGCGTCGCCGAGATCGTCGAGGCGGTGAAGGGCTACACCAATCGCGACCGCGGCCGCGACATGAGTGACGTCGATCTTCGCGAGGGTCTCGAGGCGACGATCGCGCTCTTTGCCAGTCGCTTTCGCGAGCGCGGTGTCACACTCGAGCGCGAGCTCGATATTCCGCTGCCGCGGCTACGCGCCTATCCCGGCGACCTGAATCAGGCGTGGTCGCACCTCATCGACAACGCGCTCGACGCCGTGTCGAGTCTGGGGCCAAAAGGACGCGTCCGCGTACGGGCGTGGCCCGACGATGGCGCGGTGCAAGTCGAGATCCGGGACAATGGGCCCGGGATTCCCGAGGCGCTTCAGGAGCGCGTCTTCGAGCCCTTCTTCACCACGAAGGAGCCCGGGCACGGCACGGGCCTCGGCCTCGACATCGCGCGGCGAATCATCACCGACCTGCACGGCGGCATGCTGACACTCCAGTCGGTGGCGGGCGACACGCGCTTCATCGTTAGGCTCCCCCTCACCACCGTCGCAACCCTCGGCGTCTGAGTCGCGGCTACTCCTCAACCAAGGCAGCGCTCGAACGCCCCCACGTCCTGGAAGTATTTGACGACGGTATCCGGCTGACCGGGCTGGGTGTACAGCTCTTCGCGCGGTGAGTCGATGAGCGACTCGATCGCGGCCGCTACGTCGTCGGCATTCTGGATCGGCGGGCCGCCGCCCGGACGCGATGCCCAAGTGACTGCTGGTGTGCCTCCGAGCGCATTCCGTGCGAACTCGGTCGTCACCATTCCGGGCATGACGAGCGACACGTGAATCTCCGGGTACTGGCGCCGGAGATCCATGCGCAGATTCGCCGTCAGGGCGTTCAGCGCCGCCTTCGCCGCGTTGTACGCCGAGCGGTATGTCGCCAGCGGCACGCGCGAGAGAAATGAGGAAACGTTGATCAGATGGCCGCGGCCTCGTTCCTGGAAGTGCGGGACGATCGCCTGCATCCCGTAGAGCGCGGACTTGACGTTCACCGCCATCATCTCGTCGAACTGCTCGTCCGTGAGCTCGAGCACGGGAGCGTTGATCCCACGGCCCGCATTGTTCACCCAGACGTCGACACTTCCGAATCGCGCCAGCGCTTCGTCTCGGAGCCGCTCGACGTCCGCCCTGTTGGTGACGTCGACGACGACCGTGCTGGCATTCCCGGCTTCCGCGGCGACGGCGCGGAGTACGTCGGAGCGCCGGGCGCCGAGGACGAGCCGGAAGCTCCGACGGCCAAGACGGCGGGCAAGGGCAGCGCCGATTCCGCTGCTCGCGCCGGTGATGACGACCACGGGTTGCTCGGGCATCTGAGTTTGTGTCCGGGTCCTAGCGAGAGTGGGTATACGCTGATGTAGGTTACACACTCCATGCCCAGAATACTCACTTCGATAGCGGTCGCGACGCTCGCGATCGCCACAGGGTTTTCGTCCGCGCCAGCGCAGGCGACGACGCCAACCACGAGCGCCGATTCCAGCGCAGGTCTTGGTGTGCACGCGCCGTCGACGTACGGGGCGTGGATCGCCGGCGCGCGGCACTCGCAATTTCACACGC
The DNA here is from genome assembly GCA_035273165.1 of Gemmatimonadaceae bacterium. Classification (GTDB taxonomy): domain Bacteria; phylum Gemmatimonadota; class Gemmatimonadetes; order Gemmatimonadales; family Gemmatimonadaceae; genus AG2. The sequence goes on along the minus strand of DATEPP010000193.1, from coordinate 3,211 downwards.
GCACCGGGGCTCCGGGCTACCGCAACTTCTATCTCACCAGCGTCCGGCTCGCCTGGACGCTCGGCGGCGACGACTCGTCGCGTCCGGTGAGCGGCTCGTACTTCATCGACATCATCCCTGCCGCGGTCTCGACGGACATGCCCGAGTATCTCTGGAACTCGCGCTGTCGTCCGGAGACGCTCTGTCCGGGCGCGACGCCGATCCCTCACAGCGTCTACGCGTTCGGTCTCACGCCGATCGGCTGGGCGCTGGCGATCGGCAGCGGGCCCGCGCGCCTAACGATCGAGGCGAGCGGCGGCGGACTCTGGTTCAACCGGCGCATCCCCGATCCGGTGGCGACGCGATTCAATTTCACCGCATCGGCGGGCCCGACTCTGGAGCTGCGCGTGACGCAGTCGCAGACGCTGCGTGTCGGCTACCTCTGGCATCACACGTCGAACGGCGGGACGGGGAAGGTCAATCCGGGACTCAACTCGGGGATTCTCGCGGCTGGTCTGCTCTGGAGATCGCCGGCGAGTCATCACTGAGCTCAGCCCGGCGTCGGCGTCAGCGCCGCTGACCGAACGACGTCGACGGTGTAGCCGTTGCGGCCAAGAAGCTCCTTGAGGACCCGTGCCGCGCTGCTATCGGCGTGCACGAGAAGTCCGGATTGCTCGCCCGCGGTATAGAGCTGATGGCGCACCTGTCGCTGGATCGCGTCGCGATCCTCCGGGCGAAATGGATTGAAAATGCCCGCGCTCTCGTCATAGGTCCGAACGTCGAGCACCTCGACGCTCATCAAGCGCGCTCTTGGCAGCGTGATCGTTATGCGGTGCGCCGCATCGTCGATCTGGACGTTCGTCGCCGGACCGAGGTCGATTCCCGCACTCACTCGGCCAGTGACGACGAGGAGCGCGCGCTTCGTGAAGCCGTAGCGCGACGCATCGTAGACGACAACGTCCCGAAGCGTCATCTCGGTCGACACCAGCTTCGCGACGTCCTGAAGCTGCTGCACGACGAGATCGTGCGTCACCCGCGGCGGCTCGGCTTTCGGCAGGAGGCTGAAGGTCGCGGCGCGCCGCGCGATGCCGAGCCCGAGTGCGAGGATCAGCACGAGCGCCGCGGCGAACGCGAGCCACGCGATGGTGCGCTTCAGTCGCATCGATCCTCTCGCGGCAGAGTCATACAGGGAACGTAGCGGACGATGGCATCAACTGATTGCTACCTGAACTGACGACGATCATTATCCGGGCGTCATCTACCCTCTCCTCGTCATCATGCTTCGACAATTCGTCTCAGTGCTCGCGCTCGCCGCGACGATCGCGTTCGGCGCGCGCGCGCAGGCGCCAGATACGCTTTACGACATCGTCATCCGCAACGGCCGTGTGCTCGACGGCCAGGGAAATCCGTGGATTGCCGCGGACGTGGCGATCAAGGATGGCCGCTTTGCGAAGATCGGGCGCGTCGCCAGCCACGGGAAAACGGAGATCGACGCGCGCGGCAAGTACGTCTCTCCGGGCTGGATCGACATGATGGACCAGTCCGGGGCGGTGCTACCGCGCAATGGCCTTGCCGAAAACAAGGTGAAGGAGGGCGTCACGACGGCGATTGGCGGCGAAGGTGGTACACCCGTACCCGCCTCACGGATTCCCGAGTATTTCGCCACGCTCGAACGACAGGGCATCAGCATCAACTTCGGTACCTACTTCAGCGAGACACAGACGCGCGTCGCCGTCATCGGCCGATCGGCGCGCGCTCCGACGCCGGGTGAGCTCGACCGCATGCGCGCCATCATGGACACGGCGATGCGCGCCGGCGCCATGGGCATGACGACAGCGCTGATCTACCCGCCGTCGAGCTATGCAACCACCGACGAGCTGGTGGAGGTTGGCAAGGCGGCTGCCGCGTTAGGCGGTATCTACGCCAGCCACATTCGCGGTGAGGGCAAGGAAGTCGTCCAAGCCGTTGGAGAGGCGATCGCCGTCGGCGAGCGCGCCGGGATGCCCGTGGAAGTCTTCCATCTCAAGGTCGCGCACAAGCCAGGGTGGGGGATTCTGATGGATTCGGTGCGCGCTGAAGTCGAGGCGGCCCGGGCGCGCGGCGTGGACGTCGCCGCGGACATGTACGTCTATACGGCAGGCGGCACGGGACTCGAGGCAACGATTCCAAGCTGGGCCCACGAGGGCGGGACCGATTCGCTCAAGGCGCGCCTCGCCAATCCGACGATTCGAGCGCGCCTCAAGAAGGAGCTGACGACGGGCTCGCCCGGATGGTGGAACATCATCGAGGCGGCCGGTGGCTGGGACGGCGTCGTGCTCGTGAACGCGCGCAATCCCGCCAACAAGAAGTACGAGACGAAGACGATCGCTCAGATCGCGAAGGAGATGAACAAGGACCCAGCCGACGTCGCGTTCGATCTCGTCGCGCAGGGGCAGGGTCGCGTCATGGCGATCTACCACATGATGGGCGAGCAGGACATCGAGACGGCGCTCCGATTTCCATGGACGAGCATTGGCAGCGACGCGGGGGCAATCCTCAAGTACGGCGAGCCGGATGAGACTGGGCTGCCACACCCGCGCAGCTTCGGCAACTTTCCGCGAGTGATCGCTCGCTACGTGAAGGAGCGAAAGGTGCTCACGCTCGAGGACGCGATCCGGAAGATGACCTCATGGCCGGCGACGCGGATGCGTCTCGCCAACCGCGGCGCGATCCGCGAGGGAAACTGGGCCGACGTCACGATCTTCGATCTCGATCAGTTACAAGATCGCTCAACTTACGAGAGTCCGATGGAGTTTCCCACGGGCATCGAGTGGGTCCTCGTCAACGGCGTCGTGACGGTCGACCACGGTCAGCAGACGGGGGCGAAAGCGGGAGTGGTGCTGAGGGGACAGGGTTACTCTCCTAGTGGCCGAGACTGAGAACCTCGGCTCTGAGATCTCAGATCGATCCTTTTCGGTGTGCCTAACGAGCATCACACCCGCGACAGCGAGTTCAGCATCGAGATGTCAGCCTCGCGATCCGAGGCGTGAGATCGAGATTCCGGCTCAGGGCGCGTTGCTCGCGAGGACCTTGCGGCGATAGCCGAAAGTCATTTTCGGACCTCGATTGTCTCGGCGCTGTACTTCTGCCATTCGTCGAGTGAGATCAGGTCGAGATCGCGTGCTTTCAGCAGGTGGCCTTCTGTCTCGTTTGCAGACTTGATGGAGTTGTCGAGGAATCGGGCGAAGTCCTT
>DATEPP010000192.1:0-2037 GCA_035273165.1 Gemmatimonadaceae bacterium | reverse complement strand
ATCCAAGCAGCCGCGACGATGCCGCGGCGGCGCACGATTGTCTGCGACAACGAATCGGCGAACGCCGTGAGCTTCATACGAGAGCGATCTCGTAATGCAATGGCCTGTCGGCGAGTGATGGCCCTTCGTAGTCGCCGCCCGCCGTGCAGACGTGCGCGTTCACATCGGTTGGCTGGGCAAAGAAGCCATCGAGGGCGGCACAGAGTGGATCGCGAATGTCGAGCCCGATCGTCGCGAACGCATAACGAGCCTGGCGGAGCTCCCGATGCCCCGCGCGGAGCAGCGCACGCAGCACCGCTGGCTTCTCGCTGCAGACATGGACCGCCGTGCGATACCGGAGGACCTCCCCCACTTCGGGAAGGGGGACGCCGCCGGTAACGCTCGCGACGCGATTCACGACCGCCCGTGCGATGCGAAGCCGCGGCGAATAGCGGAGCACCCGCAACTGCTTGAAGCGAGCCTGGTCCCACCAGGCGAGAAATCCGACGAGGCGGCCGCTCCGATCGCGCGCGAGCCGGTAGTCCGAGAGCTCGAGACCGGGCGCCATCGCAAGCCAGCTCCTGAATCCCTCCGTCGTGAGCTCGGGTGCAAACTGGCGGTTGGGCGCTACCCGCTTCCAGAGCGCGAGCATCTCCTCCACATCGTCCGCGGCAGCCGCCGAGATGCGCAGATGAGCATTTGCGAACGACCGCGGCACCAGCAGTGGGATCGAGAAGACGCGGATCGTCGCGAAGCGCCGGAATCGGGGCATTCCACCCTTTCCCTTCGTGCGGCTTTCCATGGCTCGATTCCCGCCGAGAATGGTCATGAGAATCGGAGCGTCAGCGCCGGCCATTTCTTCAAGCGCTTCTCGCGCCCAGGCGCTGAGGGCATCGGCAACGCCTCGTCCACGCACGGCCGGACCGACCTTGAGATCCCCCGCGTACAGCGTTCGTCGCAGCTCGCCATGCACATAGGCCAATCGCTCGGCGGCCATGACGCACCCCACGACGCGCCCATCGACCTCGGCGACACCCACCCGCCACCGTTCTCCCTCCAGACGGTTGAGCTGAAAGAAGTCGGGCTCGCGCGTGACGTTGACCGAGATGTCACCCTCCATCGGGCAGGACGCGGCGATGACGCGGAGCGCGTCGTTGTCTTCGGGACTGGCGTCACGCACCTGCACCGCGCGACGGCTCACCGTGGCGGGCGTCATCGCCCCCTCGCGATGCGACAGATGGCGATGCGGCGTGCCACGACACTCCGATCTTGCTTCGTCAGTTCGTCGCCGAAGGCGCGATCCTCGCAAATGACCTCGCTGAACCGGTGTGGGACCTCGGTCCAGCCGACGAAGTTGCGGAAGCAGAGCGTCGCGCCGGGCTTGGCGACGCGCACGATCTCGGCAAACAGCTCGTCGATCGCGTTAGGCGCTAGCCATTCACAGATGTTGGACAACGAGAAACCCGTGACACTGCCATCCGGAAGGATGCGGAGGTAATCCGTCATCGACCCGTCGACGAGCGTGAGCCGCTCGCGCTGTTCCGCCACGGCGGCATGCCCCTCAGTCGTGAGGTACGGCGGCACCCCGTTGGCTTCCGAGATCGGATAACGCCCCGTGATCATGTGATGCAGGAAGTAGTTGTCGCGCACCGGCAGCTCGGTGAGAGCATGCTCGGCGCAGCGGCGAAAGTGCTCCGCGAAGCTCGGCCGCTCGAGGTGCGCGAAGAACGCGGGATCGTAGGTTCGGCGAAAGGCGCGTCGGTTGAGCAGGACGGCGAAGAAGAGCCGCCAGCGGCGCGAGTTCCACTCGCGCGCGAACAACGCGCGCTGTGCCTCGATCGACTCGCATGCGAGCATTCGCTCGAGTCGGGAGCGCGGATGCACGAGCACGCACATGGCGCGGACGAGCATGCGAACGAACTGCTCCGTCACGCCCGCGCCGAGCACGCCGGCGTCGACTAGCGTGGGCCGCGCGTCCCAATAGGATCGCGCCGCCGCCGAGATCAACGGTCTCAGACGCACGTATTTGTCGAGACGGTCGCGGGAGACGGCGTCGGT
>DATEPP010000191.1:0-9049 GCA_035273165.1 Gemmatimonadaceae bacterium | reverse complement strand
CGGCGACCGCGCTGCGTGGAATCGCTCACCGGCCGCGGCTGGCCGCCCGGTGCGGCCGCATTGGCCTGCGGAGCACGCGCACGCGCCGACGAATCGCGCGCGGCACGGTTCGCCGCGCCACTGTCCGACGGCTCGAGCAGGTACGCAACCCACTTGCCGGATTCACGCGCCGCGCGGAACGAGCGCACGCGCGGAATGCTCGTCACCTGGCCATTGGCGAGATCGACGATCGCCAGCGACGCCTTGGGCTGTTCGGCCGGCCTCCGCTTCTCTCGGCGCGCCTTTTCGAACTCGCTCATCGGTGCGTACGTCAGCGCGAGTACGAATTTGTTGTCCGCGGTGATCTGGGCGGGCGCGGCGGCATTCGTCGTGTCGCGCGCCCCGGCGACCATCTGGGGCCGCCCGATGAAGCCGCGGGGGACCCGGTATTCCGCGCTGCCGCTCGTCGCACGCACGACGAGATCGCCGTCGCCAACCTGGGGGACGAGGGAGTAGACGACCCAACGGCCGTCATTGGAGATCGTCGGCGCGGAGATCGAGCGCCAATGGTCCCAATCGTCGGGCGTGAGCGGGCGCTTGGGCGCCTGCGCGTGCGCGGTGATGCCGAGGGCGCCAACGAGCATCCCCGACGTCGAGAGGATGACGAGGTGACGATGCATGAGAGTAGAGAGCAGAGAGTAGAGAGCAGAGGGTGCTCGGAACGACAGATAAGATACGCGTTGGGCGGCCGCTCTGTTGCCCACTGCCCTTTGCCCACAGGCATCTACTCTCCGCTCTCTACTCTCCGCTCTCCACGCGGTAGATTCGACCATGCTCCTCAAACGCCTCTACGACGATGGCCTCGCGCAGGCGAGCTACCTGGTCGGATCGGAAAGCACCGGTGAGGCACTGGTCATCGATCCCCTCCGCGACCTCGAGCCCTACCTGGCTGTCGCGGCGGACGAGGAGCTCCGCATAACCCATGTCACCGAGACGCACATCCACGCCGACTTTCTCTCCGGCGCGCGCGACCTCGTTAGGCTCACCGGTGCCCGGCTGCTGCTCTCGGCGGAAGGCGGACCCGACTGGCAGTATCGCTTCGCGGCGGACGAGCGAGCCGAGCTACTGCGTGACGGGGACCGCTTCACGGTCGGCGAGATCCAGGTCGACGTCAGACACGTGCCCGGGCACACGCCGGAGCACCTCGTCTACCTCGTCACGGACAGCGCCGCGGCGGACCGCCCGCTCGGCATCTTCACCGGCGACTTCATCTTCGTGGGAGACGTCGGACGTCCCGACCTGCTGGAGCGCGCGGCTCACGCCGCCGGCACCATGGAGAGCTCGGCGCGCGCGCTCTTCCAGTCGCTTCGGGCGATGCGCGAGTACCCCGACTATCTCCAGCTCTGGCCCGGTCATGGTCCTGGCTCGGCCTGCGGCAAGGCGCTTGGCGCGCTGCCGTCGACGACGCTGGGTTATGAGCGTTTGTTCAACTGGGCGTTTCAGGCGACGGACGAGGACGAGTTCGTCCGCACCGTGCTCGCCGGTCAGCCGGAGCCGCCGAAGTACTTCGGCCGAATGAAGCTGCTCAACCGGGACGGCCCGCCGGCGCGCCCCTCAAACGCGGTGGCGGCGCTCGACGACGGCACGGTCGCCGCGCGCCTCGCGGAAGGGACAGCCACGATCGTCGATAGCAGGCCGTCGGCGACCTTCACAAGGGGTTTCATCCCTGGCACGATCAACATCCCGGCGGGCCGAAGCTTCACTACGTGGGCGGGCTCGCTCCTCTCGCCGGACGGTGACATCATTCTCATCGCCGAACACGAACGTCGCGCTCGCGATCTCATTCGCGAGTTGTCACTGATCGGACTCGATCGCGTGGCCGGTTGGGTCGACGCAGGAGTCGTGGATCGTTGGCAGAATGCGGGACGCAAGCTGAATCGAGTGCGTACCATCGATGCGCGCGGTCTGGAGGCGCTCGACGACGCCGTGGTCGTCGACGTGCGCGCCGATTCGGAGTGGAACGAGGGGCACATTCCCGGGGCGCGACACATCTTTCTCGCGGACCTCATGGACGAGGCACACGAGCTGCCGCGCGACCTGCCGGTGGTCATCGCCTGTCAGGGTGGGTCGCGGTCGTCGATCGGTACGAGCTTGCTCCGTGCTCGTGGATTTGAGAATGTCATCAACTTTTCCGGCGGCTTCGCGGAATGGCAGCGTAACGGTCTCCCCATCGAGACCGACGATGCCGCGGCGCCGTCGCGCTAGACGCGTCCTGGAGGACCCATGTCGGAAGTGAAGAACACGATCGTGATTCTCGTCGGCCCGGAGTACGAGGACCTCGAGGTCTGGTATCCGAAGCTGCGCCTCGAGGAGGCCGGTTTCGAGACGAAGCTCGCGGGAATTGGCGATGCGTCTTACCGCGGGAAGCACGGTTATCCGGCGACGATGGACGGCCATGTTCGAGACTTCCCTGCCTCGCAGCTGGCCGGCATCGTCGCGCCGGGCGGCTGGGCACCGGACAAGCTGCGCCGCGACCTCGATGTGCTCACGCGCGTGCGCGAAGTGCACTCGGCGGGGAAGCTGGTGGCGACGATCTGCCACGGTCCATGGATTCTCATCTCGGCCGGGATCGTTCGGGGACGCACGTTGACTTCGACGGTAGGGATTCGCGACGACGTCATCAACGCCGGAGCAACATGGGTCGATCGGCCGACGGTGACCGACGGCAACATCGTGAGCGCTCGCGTTCCCGCGGATCTGCCGGCATTCTGCGTCGCCATGCTCGACGTGCTCGAGGCCCAGCGCGCGCGAACGCCGTTCGCCGCCGGCCGACCCGAGTTGCGGTTGACCACCTAAAGGGCCACCCATCGTTTTCCCAACATGCGCATTCTCTCATTGCTACTCGTTCCGGCGCTCGCCCTCGGCCAGCGCCCGACGCAGGCGCCGGCCGCTCCAGCGCACGCTACCCTCCTCGTGCCGGCGCGGGTGTGGGACGGCGTCGAGAACTCGCCGCACGAGGGGTGGGCGGTTCTTGTCCGTGGTGAGCGAATCGAGGCCGTGGGCCCGCGGGCGCAGATCAGCGTGCCTAACGACGCGTCCACCGTCGATCTCGCCGGTACGACGCTCATGCCGGGCCTGATCGAGGGGCACTCGCATCTGCTTCTTCATCCCTACAACGAGACGCCGTGGGACGATCAGGTGCTGCACGAGGCGCTCGCGCTTCGCGTCGCTCGCGCCGTGAATCATGCCCGTGCGACCCTCCTCGCTGGGTGGACCACCGTGCGCGATCTCGGCACCGAAGGCGCGGGCTACGCGGACGTGGGACTCAAGCAGGCGATCAATCAGGGCATCGTTCCCGGACCGCGCATGGTCGTGACGACGCGCGCGATCGTCGCGACGGGGAGTTACGCGCCAAAGGGATTCACGCCGGAGTACATCGATCAGATCCCGCAGGGCGCCGAGGAAGCTGGAAGCGCGGAAGACCTGTCGCGAATCATCCGCGACCAGATCAAGCACGGCGCGGACTGGATCAAGATCTATGCGGATTATCGCTGGGGGCCTAACGGCGAGACGATGCCGACGTTCACCGCGGACGAGTTGAAGCTCGCGGTACAGGTGGCGGGAAGCTCCGGCCGCTCGGTGACAGTCCACTCGTCGACAGCGGAGGGGATGCGGCGCGCGATCGAGGCGGGCGTTGCGTCGATCGAGCACGGAGACAATGGCACGCCGGAAGTATTCCGGATGATGGCGCAGAAAGGGATCTATCTCTGCCCAACCGTGGCTGCTGGAGACGCGATTCTCTCCTATCGCGGTTGGCGGCGCGGCGTCGATCCGGATCCGGCGAGCATCACGGAAAAGAAGGCGAGCTTCAAAGCGGCGATCGACGCCGGCGTCCCGATCTGCAACGGAAGCGACGTCGGTGTCTTCACGCATGGTGACAACGCGCGCGAGCTCGAGCTGATGGTGAATTACGGGATGCCCCCGGTCCAGGCGCTCCGCGCCGCGACATCGGCGAATGCGAAGATGTTGCATTGGGAGAATCGCGTGGGGAGCGTGAAGGCCGGATTGCTCGCGGATCTGATCGCGGTCCAGGGTGACCCGACGCGCGACATCTCAGCGACGCGTCGCGTGCAGTTCGTGATGAAGGGCGGGACGATCTTCAAGTCGCCTGGTTCGGCTTCCGGATCTGCCGCCTCCGGCCAATGATTTCTCGCGTTGCGGGCTAGCCGCGTCGAGTTTTTCGCGCCAGGCAGGCCTTCACGATGGGAGAGCCTGTCCATCACGGATTACACAGATTGCACAGATTGCACGGTTACTTGGTCGCGGCGCGAAAGGATCGATTCCGACGAACCCGGGCGATCCTTTTTTTGAACTGCGCCAGGTGAGCACTCTGTGTAATCCGTGATCCCACGCTCTCCCTTCAGGAAGGCCTGCCTGGTATGCAATGTGTGTCGCGCCAGCGCTATTGAAAAACCTCACGATTCGATCGACGCGGCAACGAGCTTCTTTCGGGCCGCGAAGCGGAAGGTGATCGGACCGAGCGCGATCGCGAGGGCGGTGCCGAGGAGTGCGGGGATTCCGAACTCCCCGTCGTAGAAGGAGAGCACGATCACGATCAGCAGGACGAGCATCGGCAGGACCGCAAGCGCGGTGACGGCATTGGCGCCGAGCGGAATGCGGAAGGCGCCGCGGAGGGTCGGCTCGGTGCGTCGCAGCCTAACGAGCGAGGCGAACTCGAGGGAAAGCGCGAGCGAGTAGAGGAGCACGTCGGCGACGACGAGGCTGCCAAAGGGGATCAGAACGAAGATCGAATAGATGATCGCCGAGGAAATAACCGCCGTGCGCGGTGTGCCATTGGCGTCGGTGCGCGCGAGGGGCGACGGAAGGTAGCCGTCGCTCGCGACGACGAATGGGACACGAGAGTAGGCGAGGAGCAGTGCGTTGAAGAGCGCGATCGCGCTCACCATGCCCGCCGCCGCGATCCAACGGGCGAGAAACGGTCCCGCGGCCCCGCCGGCGGCGCGGGCGATCTCCGGCCAACCTCCCTCGGTCCAGCTCCGCCAATCCGTGGCGCCTAACGTGGCGAGGAGCGGCACGAAGTATCCCGCGGCGACGAGCGGCAGCGCGAAGGCGAGCGCGCGCGGGTACGTGCGCGTTGCGTCACGCACCTCGCCCTGCGCGGTCGACGCATTGTCCCAGCCGATGTAGTTCCAGAGCGCGATCGAGAGGCCGACGGCGAGTCCGCTCAGCCCGGCGCGTCCTGGGGCGGCAAATGGAAGCCACGGATGATGATCGATCCGCGGAAGCGCCGCGATGGCGACGGCGAGGAAGCCGAGGATAATGAAGGAGCCAGCGAGCACGGAGCTTCGACCGACGCGGAGCGCGCCGCGAAGATTGATCGCGGTGGCGCTCCAGATCACCGCCAGCGACACCGCCCACCGAGCACGCGTGCCTAACGAAGGGACGAAGTACGCCAGGTACTGGTTGAACAGCACCGGGTAGATCGCCATGTCGACGAGGGAATACATCCACGTGAGCCAGCCGTTCTGAAACGCCCAGAACGGGCCGAAGGCGCGCTGCACCCAGCGGTAGTAGCCACCCTCGAGGGGGAGCATGCTCGCCAGCTCACCGACAATGAGCACTTCGGGGATCGAGTACACGAGCGGCACGAGCACCAGAATCAGCAGCGCGAACCCGGGTCCGACCTCGCGCACCAGCGTCTCGGTGGTAAAGGCGCCACCGGAGGTGCTGAAGTACAGGATGAACACGAGCGGCAGCGTCGTGAGCGTGCGCTTGAGCATGGCTCGATAAGCTATCAGCTATCTGTCCATAGCTATCGACGCTTCGTTCCGAATTCCGGTTCTTCCGGGAATTTCGGGATTATGCTGAAGTCGAGCATCCCAAGGCCACTGAGACCACTGACACAACCCTGAAACACTGACGGGTTTCGTCCTCGACAATTGCTCGCGTGCAGCGGGTAAGCTTTCTTCGCGGCCACCGAAGCCTCCCGAGCCATTCATCAAGGAGCCGTCGCTTCGCCCGGTGGGCGGAGGCGCAACTGCAGAGGAGCGCGCCAGTGGTTTCAGGGCAATGTCAGTGGTTTCAGCGGCCACTGTTTCCCAGAATTCCGGGATGAACCCGAACCCCCTGATAGCTTACCGCTACTCGCTGATAGCTGCCCCCAATGGCTTCCCGCAACGGCACACCCGAGAGACTCACCTGGCGCGAGCGATTCGCGGCGATGCGGTACGTGCCCGCGCTGCTCGTGCTCGTGTGGCGCACCGACCGTGCGCTCACCTTCGCCACCGCGGTGCTGCGCGTCGTGCGGGCGTTCGTGCCGGTGGCGACCCTCTGGATCGGGAAGCTGATCATCGACGAGGTGATCCGCGCCCGAGGCGCCGGCCCGGACTGGAGTCGCCTCGCCATCCTCGTCGCCATCGAATTCGCCATTGCCATCGGCAGCGATGTCCTCGGCCGCGGCTCACAGCTCGTCGAAGGCTTGCTCGGCGATCTCTTCACCAACCGCATGAGCATCCGGCTCATGGAGCATGCCGCGACGCTCGATCTCGCGCAATTCGAAGATCCCGACTTCTACGACCATCTCGAGCGCGCTCGGCGAAACACCACCGGTCGGCTCGGATTGCTCGCGCAGGTCTTGTCGCTCGCGCAGGACGCCCTGACGCTGGCGACGCTGAGCGCCGCGCTCCTCGCGTTCAGTGTCTGGCTCTTCGTCCTCCTCGTCGTCGCGACGCTGCCGAGCTTCGTCGGCGAGGCACACTTCGCGTCGCTGCAGTATTCCCTGCTCTTTCGACGCACGCCGGAGCGCCGGCAACTGGACTACATCCGCTACGTCGGCGCGAGTCTCGAGACGGCGAAAGAGGTGCAGATCTTCGGGCTCGCGCCGTGGCTGATCGAGCGCTATCGCCAGCTTTCCGATCTCTTCTACGACGAGAACAAGATTCTCTCGTACCGTCGTGCCGGCGTCGGCGCGCTCCTCTCGTTGCTCGGCACGGCCGGCTATTACGGCGCATACGCGCTCATGCTCGTGCGCGCCGTTCGCGGCACAATCAGCGTCGGCACGCTGACCTTCCTCGCGGGATCGTTCTCGCGCGGACGGAGCTCGATTCAAAATCTGCTGCTCGGCGTGAGCTCGGTCGCGGAACAGGCACTGTACCTCAAGGACCTGTTCACCTTCTTCGAGATGAAGCCCACGATCACGGCGCGGGTGGGTGCGCCACCTGTCCCGCGCCCGATCACAAAGGGCTTTGTCTTCGAGGACGTCGGCTTCGCGTATCCGGAGAGTGAGCGCTGGGCCGTGAGGCACATCAACCTCGAGCTGCGGCCTGGCGAACGCGTGGCACTGGTCGGTCTCAATGGCGCTGGCAAGACCACGCTCGTGAAGCTGCTGAGCCGATTGTACGATCCCACCGAGGGCAAGATCCTCCTCGATGGCCGCGATCTCCGCGAGTACGATCTCGCATCCGTTCGACGCGCCGTCGGCGTGATCTTTCAGGATTTCGTGCGCTACGATATGCGCTTCGACGAGAACATCGCCGTCGGCGAGATCGAGAGCGCGCGCGACTACCTCGATCAGGCGCCGCGAAGTGACGATGCGGCGATGGCGCCCCATCCCGCCGTCGAAAGCGCGGCGGAGCGCTCGCTGGCGTCATCACTGCTGCCGCGACTTCCGGCGCGCTATCGCCAGATGCTCGGTCGCCGCTTCGACAACGGCGTCGACCTCTCCGGTGGTGAGTGGCAGAAGGTGGCGCTGGCCCGCGCGTACATGCGCGACGCGCAGCTGCTCATTCTCGACGAGCCGACGGCGGCACTGGACGCACGCGCGGAGTACGAGGTGTTCATGCGGTTCGCGGAGCTGATCGGCGGACGGATGGCGATCCTGATCTCGCACCGCTTCTCTACGGTGCGCATGGCAGACCGGATCGTCGTGCTGCAGAACGGTGCGGTGACGGAGCAAGGGACGCACGAAGAGCTCGTGCACGCCGGTGGCCTCTACGAGGAGCTTTTCGACATGCAGGCGTCCGGCTACCGCTGATGACGCCCGACTCGTCGCGCGCCGACGCCGCCTATTTTCCTCGCATGTCGGCAACGGCACTTCCCGCACGCGCGCGCGCGTACGCACCCGGCGGCATCGGCAACATGGGGCCGGGCCTCGACGTGCTGGGCTGCGCCGTCACCGGTGCCGGCGACACGATCGAGCTCGCATGGGTGGATGAGGCCAGCAATGCGACGATCACCATCGCTGAGAGCGGACATCCCGAGCTACCGAACCATCCTGGTCGCCATGCCGCGTCGATTGCCGCGCTGGCAGTGCTGCGCCTGTCGGGTGAGCGACCACCGCGATCACTCGTGATGCGCGCAACGAAAGGGCTGCCGCTCGCCGGCGGCCAGGGTGGCAGCGCCGCCTCGGCCGTCGCCGGAGCCGTCGCGATGAACGCGCTGCTTGGATCACCGCTCGACGAGCGCGCTCTGCTCGACGCGGCGCTCGAGGCTGAAGCAGTCGTCGCCGGCCGCCACGCCGACAACGTCGCACCGGCCCTGCTCGGCGGCGTGATCCTCGTCCGCTCGGTGGACCCGATCGACCTCGTACGTATTCCTTATCCGGCAGAGCTCCGCATCGTGCTCGTCCAGCCCGAGCAACGTCTGCCGACGGCGCAGGCGCGCGCGGTGCTGCCTAACATGGTCGACCGCGCCGTCGCCGTTCGTCAGAGCGCCAACGTCGCCGCAATGGTGGCGGCGCTCACGAGTGGCGACCTCGATCTCCTCCGTCGCGCCCTGGACGACGGCATCGCCGAGCCGGCACGCGCTCCGCTCCTTCCGGGGTTCCGCGAAGCCAAGGCGGCCGCCCTCGAAGCCGGCGCGCTTGGCTGTTCGATCTCCGGTGCCGGACCGACGAGCTTCGCCTTCGCGGGTAATGACGCTTCGGCGGAGCACATCGGGGCGGTGATGTGCGCTGCGTATGAGTCGCGTGGTGTCAGGGCCTTCGCACGCGTAGCACGCATCGACGAACGGGGTGCACGTCTCCTCGATTCGGTAAAAATATTTTAAACTT
>DATEPP010000190.1:0-3554 GCA_035273165.1 Gemmatimonadaceae bacterium | reverse complement strand
GTCCTCTGTGGTTTAAAAAAGCACTACCTGTCTGAGAGTACGTCGCCGTCAGCGCAGAAAGATCCAGATAAGACTCAACGCCCCCATGAACATCGCCGTCAACGTCACGATGCCGACCGTGCGGTGCTGCGGATGGTAGTCGAGGGCGTCGATTGCGGCGTCGACGCGCTGGTAGCGGTGATAGGAAAGGACCATGAGGAGGAAGCCATACAGCACCATTCCCGCCCCCACCTGCTCCGCGTTGTGAAGCAAACGCGCCGCGCGCACCGACTGATCGACGGCCGGGGTCTCCATCAGATAGAGGCTGAACCGATTGATCGTGATCCCGAGGCTCACGAGGGAGATCGCCGTCCGCATGTACGCAAGGTGCGTCCGCTCGTTGGAGAGGTGCTCGGCGTTCTGATAATGCCGTATCGAAGGGGTCGAGGCGTCCTCTTCGGGACTCGATCGATGAGTCGTTTCGGTCGTTTCCATCGGTCTTGATGAAGGTTCTTTAATCTTTGGCGGCGACGAGGACCCGGGCGAAAGGTTCGGCGGTCGCGGCACGACGCTCCATTGGCCCAAGTGCCTAGCATAGAACGAACTCATCGACCACCTTACGAGTGGCGCGATGTCGCGCATGCCAGTTGTCACCTTGCCCGTTCCAAACGACCATGGCGATCGACAACCGCATCTCACTCACGGCGGCTCTCTTTCTCCTCGCCGCTGCCCGACTTGCCGTCGCCCAGGATTCGACTCGCACCTGGTCGCTCGGTGTCGACAACCAGTCCGGCGTGTACGTCGCCATCAGCGTCTCGCCCGCCTTTCGGCTCGAGCCCGAGATTGCTGTCCAGCGACTGCGCGACCACGCGACGATCACCCTCGACAACGGATTCGGCACTGTGTCGGTGTTCGACGACGAAGTGAAGTCGGCGACCTACCGGCTTGGGCTCGGCCTCCTCTGGCAATGGCAACGCGCCCCGCAGCTGCGCTTCTACGCGGGACCGCGGTTCGGCGTCATCCACGCCACGGCGAACGAGCGCGTGACCGGCGCCGCGGCCGGCAGCAGCGACGCGACCCGCAACGATTGGTTCGTCGCCGGCTCGTTAGGCGCGGAGTATTTTCCGATTCCGCGGCTGAGCGCCGGAGCCGACGTGCAGCTCCGCGGCGTCGCGCAGGGTACGCCGACCCAGCATACGACCGGGTCGGCGACCATCGGCGCCTTTGCGCCGACCGATCCGACACTATCGACGCGTGGACTCTTGATGGTGCGATTCTATTTGTAGCCTTTCGTCTTGTTGGCTTTGACTCGCGCTGCCAACAGCATCCACCGCAGAGGACACAGAGGACGCAGAGGACTGCGAAAGCAAAGCTTCTTGCTTTGGCAGTCCACTGCGTCCTCGGTGTCCTCTGCGGTTTAAAGTAAACTAACGATCTGTCGCCGTGTGCCCGGTGCGACCCGCGTCGAGGTCGTTCCAGTTGAGAATGGCGTTGAAGCCCATCGCGAATGTGCCCTGCGTTTGCCACCGCCAGAAGGGACGGATCGCGAACATCACGACGTGGCCCTGACCAAGTGCCTCGTCCACGACCTGCGCGCGACTGACCAGCGTCTGGCCGCCCTCGAGGGTGCCCGAGAGGAGCATATCGGCCGGATTCGCGGGAAACTGCATAACGACGCGTGTCCGTGCTGACGCGTCGGCCATGAGACCGGGGACTGGCTGCGACGTCGTCGGACCGAAGCCGCCGCCACCGCGACCACCGCGACCACCAGCGCTCGCGCTGTCCGCGGGCTCGGTCGGGAGCATGCCATAGCCCGTGCCCGTGTGGTCCGGATCCCACGGCGAGAGCTTGAGTTGCGTCGCCATCGGCGTGGTGTTCTGTCCCTGCGGCCGGGCAGCGGCGTTGCCGCGGCCGCCAGCACCCGCGTTAGGCGTGCCGGCCGTCGTCGCCGCCACTTCGACCGGCGGTGGCGCGCCCGCGCCAGCGTTCAGCACAGGCCCCGAGTTGAAGTAGACTGGCACCTCGCTGCGGTCGTAGCCGTAGACGAGCGGGCTTTTACGGTCGGTGATCATGCCGCGGAGGATCGTGCCGCGCGCGAAGAGCGTCGGCGGATCCTCGAAGGCGACGCCCGGCGTCAGCTTCATCTGCGGCAGGATCGCCGCGGTACTTCCCTCGGTGATCAGCGTCCCGCCCTGCTGCACGAACTCGTAGAGCGCCTTGTACCCCTCGGCCCCGACCGCGCCGCGGATGTCATCGGTGGAATCGGGGTAGCCGAGTGCGGTGAACTCCGCCGTGCGCTTGTAAGGGATCGCCACGTTAGGCGCCGGCTTTCCGGAATCAGCCGCCGCGCCGCGACCGCCGCCGAAGCCCTGCGGATTCACGCCGAATGGCGTGCCCCCATGGGGCCAGACGATGACGTCGTACTTCGCGCGCAGATTGCCTTCCTTGAGCTTCGGCTCGCCGAAGTAGGTGTACGGTACGCCGTAGTGATCGAACGCGGCGCGGACCCAGCCCTCGTCCTGCGTGCGCGTCCAGCTGTGGACGTAGCCGATGCGCGGGATATCGAGGTCGTGCGTCTTCACGGACGGCGCGCTCGCCATGGCGTACCCGGAGAGACCGAGCTGCTTCAGCACGGGCTCGAGCTGCGTGCGATTCGCGTCGGCGATGACGAACGCACCGGGTACGAAATGATGGCCGGCAGCCTCGAACTCATCTTCGGCAGCCTGCATCTTCACGTTAGGCAGCCGGAAGCGAAAGGTCACGAGAGTGTTGTCGCTCGTGTTGTCGACGACGATGATGTTGCCGGTGCCAGTGATGCCGCCTGGCGCGGTGATGTCCGCCGTGACCTTCCGCATGGGAACGTTGAGCAAGGTCTTATCCGCTATCGGGCTGACCTCGATATTTCTCATGAACGGGAACGTCCAGCCCGTGTCGTCGTACGGTGCCGGATTCGCCGGCGAGAAATTCTGGAGCGAGAAATACATGTCCGCGATCGTGCGGTAGGGTTGGTCACCGCGAATGATGTAGTCGCCCGGCTTCACCTGGATCTTTCCCACCGACGCCGCGCCCGTGGCAACGTCGAACTCCAGGCCCTGGCGGCGGAGGTCGTTCACCGCTTCGGCCGCGTTCTCCTTCGCGTGCTGCGTTGCCGGGATGACCCAGCCGTAGATGGGACCATTCTTGCCTTTGTCGACGGCGCGCTTCGCCTTCAGCCAGTAATTCTCGAGGTACATCTCCTTGTTCTTGGCGACGTGATTGAGCGCGAAGAGGATCGCCGACTCCTGGATGTTGGTGTTGTTGCGCGCGCCCCACTTGATATTCGGCAGCGGCGGATTGGGTCGGAACCATTCGCGACTGGTGGTCGTCGCCGGCGGTTTCACGTCGTAGTTGTCGGGCCCGTAGCTCTGCACCTCGTAGAAGCGACCGATCGCATTGTGGGTGTGAGCGATGAAGAAGAGATAGTTCGGCACCCAGCCGTCGTAGAAGCCATATGTCCAGACGCCGGGCACGCCGCGCTTCGTCATCTCCATGACGTCGTTCTTCGCGAGCATCCACCACTCGTCGATGGTGATCGG
>DATEPP010000189.1:0-3187 GCA_035273165.1 Gemmatimonadaceae bacterium | reverse complement strand
CACCGCGCACGCGTCGTCGCCGTCCAGCGTGCGGTGCGACCGCTCCTCCGCTGGAATCGCGCGGTATACATCCGGGCGATCGAAGCGGATATCCATCCGGCTGAGGTCATGCTCCTCGCCGCACCGGGGACAGTGGACTCGCGTCATCGCCCATCCTTCCCGAGGTCTGGTGCCATCCAACGCCCACGTTCACCGGCGAGCGCCGGCTCTCGAGGCACGACGATGCCCGATCGACGCCGAGTTAGCCAGCCGTCCACCTGGACGCCCGGTCGCGCTCGTCCGGTGCAACGCCTCGTCACAGGGTCGAGTCGTCGGGGTGAACGGGCGTAATGTTGAGTTTCCCGTTGCGATTGTCCACCGCCACGATGCTCCCCTCGGCGATGCCGAGCTTCGCGGCGAGCCAGTCCGGTATCGTGATGTTGAGGCACGCCTCGTCGACGGTCGAGATACCTCGCGCGGCGGTTTGGAGCGCGGCCCCTCCGGCCTCAAGTGGGATGCGGAGCATCAGCGTCCCATCGACGAGTTCGACCGGTCCCTGGAGTGATACGAGTTCGTCCATGAAAAGATGCTCGTGACGGTCCAACGCCGAGTTCACCCGCGAGCGGACATCACGAAGGCAGGCGCGGAGCGCTCGCAACTCCCCAGACCGCTCGTCAGATGCGACGAGCCGTTAGGCGGCCGCTCACGATCTCGCCTGACGCTCCGCGGTGCCGACAGCGTCCCATGTACGCTGCGCGTGACGCCGCGATGCCGATGCACTGAAGCTCAGCGCACTCGGGCAAGTCGCACGATCAGCGGGAAGCGTCGCCCTCCGGCGAGCGCGTAGCCGACCTTGACGCTCATCGAGTCGAGCCGATCGTAATTGGTTGACTGCAGATCCACATACCCAGAGGCACAGCGTCGGGATCGGCCTGCGGCCACGGACGTCGAATCCTTGCAGACGCTACTGAAGCCCTGGAGCTGTAACGGGATGCTGTCGACGTCGCGGATCACGAGGCTTGCACTCTCCACCGTGAGCGTCACATCCGCTGGCGCGTCGACGCTGGCCTCGACGAAAAGCTCGATGGTGAACGCGCTTGCCCTTACGGTCGCGCGCACGGAGTCGCCCGCAACGGGCCAAACGGGTTTCGCATCGGTGCCGCCAACGAGTTTGAAGGCCGCACCGGGATCGCAGGCTGCTGCGAGCATGAGGAGACCGACAGTGATAATGCGCATGGTGGACCACCGGACGCCCGCGTTCAACTGCGCGCGGCGCCCTCGACGGCGTCGCTCTGCTGAGGTGTCGTATGCCTTATGCCGGCGCACAACCCAACGACTCCTCCCTCGTGCTCGGCTGCTGCAACGCGTCGTTAGGTGGCTAGGTCCTCGGGACGCGTCCCGGTAGAACCGGCGGAAACAGTACGTCCGGGTCATTGGCGAGATAGCCGCGGAGAAACGTTTCGAAATCTGGCGCCGCCGGTACGAGGTGGTCGCCGCCGTAAACGGCCACGACGGGTCCCGGGTTCGCCGGCTCCGGCGTGAGACGCACGGCGTACTGCTGGCAGTCGATGCTCCAGTCGGCGAAGCAGAAGTACTCGTCCGCCGGCGCGGGCGTCGGCTCCTGGTGGCCGAGGTACGCCGCGACAGTCAGGACGCGCTCCAGCGGCCAGAGGGCGATCATCTCGCCGTCCATCTCGTCGGCGCCCATCCCGCCGAGCGTGGCGAAGTAGGCGCGCATGCTCGGCGGGAGCCGGACCCCATAGCGCGCCTCGAACGCCAGCAGCATGTCGGGTGGCACCGGACCCGCCGCCGACACGCCGTGCTGACGCCAGTGCTCTGCCACTGCATCGAGGAGCTCGCGCATCTGCCTCCTGCTGCCGTCGAGTGCTACGGTAGCCATCTAAGTGCCCGAGCAGCTCGCGCCGCGAGCCCCCATGGCAGACACTCGTCGCGGAGGATGCGCACGAGCGGCGGCCGTGATGCCGCAGGCAGCCGGGCCAGGACCGCGTCGCGTGCGAGGTCCAGGGCCGCCACCATCTGCGCGTTCGAGACCGAGGGGAAATCCTCGAGGAGCTCGCTGAGCGCGTAACCACCCTCGAGGCAATCGATCAGTGCTTGGAAGGGCGCGCGGGTGCCGACGAACACGGCCGTGCCACTCAGAACCTCGGGATCGCTGTGGATCACGGGCGATATCGATTGGGCCATCGAGACCTCCGGCACCGTATGCCACGTAAGGCGCGCGCGAACCCTGTGGCTGTCGAACGCTCCAGCGCAGCTGCGGGGCGAGCTCCGGCAAGATACCCGGAGACTCAATCGTGATCCCGAGGGGCGTCATGAACATCCAGACGCCCGGCACCTGGCACCTGGAGCGCAGGGTAGTGTGCAGGCCGAGTTGCCGATCATGCACTGTCTTGATGTCCAGCTACGCGTGTCCCGGTTGAGCCGCGGTACGCACGGATTCAAACGCCGTCAAGGCACGATCAAGGGCGCTGTCATCGGCGGAGGCTACCCGGCTCAGCTCCTTCACGGTTCTGACGTAGTCCTTCCACGCCACGCTCAGAGCCGCGCGGTCAGAGGTCGTGGCGTACCGGCGCACGTCGGCATTCGCTTCAGCTGTTGCGACAATGGGGCACAGCACCCAATCGGCCGTGAAGAACGAGGCGTGAATTGGCCTGGGGGCAGCGCGCGCGAGATCGAGGAAGCCCGCGCAACGCGACCAATAGTCCTGGAGTAGGTCGAGGTGCATGCGAACTCGCCCTTCGAGCGACTGTGGGGCGGTGCGCAGTTGCTCTCGGTACGACCGGTGAAGGAGACGCGCGCGTCTCGCGCGCCGGAGCCTCCATGCCGCGAGCGTAATCGATCTACGAGCATTCGTCATGCTATTCAGCTTGGTGCACTCTGGTGCACCAGCTCAGCTGCAAGCGGTCGGTCCAATATGCGGTCACCGACTGTTAGCTGAGACATACTCGCCGAGCGCCCACCCGCAATACGTCCACACCGTGCTTGCCACCTGCAGCGCGACGTTAGACCCCATCGGGCATAGGAGCCGGCGTCGTGTCCCGGGCGGGCGCCCGGATCGAGTCTCGACCCAGGGAGTCGGGAGGGCCTGCCGACGGCGTGGAGCAGTCCGCCTTCGGCGCGGCTCGTAGCTCGGCAACCGAGCGTCGGAGACTCGAGACCATGTCCCAATCCTGATGGAGGAAGTTGG
>DATEPP010000188.1:0-2123 GCA_035273165.1 Gemmatimonadaceae bacterium | reverse complement strand
AACTGAATGCCGCTGGGAACAGCAACTTACATACGTCCACATCTCTGCCTCACTCCACCACTGCGAGCGCCGCTGTCACGATGGGTGTCATCGCAGATTAGTGCATTGTTAGGCCCACGTGAAGATAGGTACTCGCTTATCAATCGGGTCGTCTGGAAGACCTCGAGCCCACTAAGCGTCAGCAGATCAACGCGGTTACACGCACCGCCCTACCGCATCAGTCGAATCGCAACAACTCCAATAACCCTTGCTGCACCGCCCGCACCGTGAGCAATCATCATTCGTGCGCCATTCCCGGTGAGACAGTACTTGGCATATTCGCCGTCCTCGATGCGTCGCTCGCGAATGCCGTTGCCCATGCTGCAGGAGCCGTCCCCCTGCAACTCGATTGTTGGCGGCGCCACACTGGGATCCTTCGAGAAGTAGGTGACCCAGAACGCAGCCTTTGGCAACGGCTCCTCGAGAGTATCGCCACGCGCAAGGCTCAAGCGCATCGCCATGAGCGCCTGCTTCTGCGGATTGTCGACGAATGATTCGACCGGTTGATAGACCACTATCGGGATGGATGCCTCCGCGTCGCCGATCTCGATGCTGGCAACGGTCTGGCCAGCTCGCATCGGCCGCATGGTCGTCCCCTCGGCGGCGACGATCGATGCATCGGGCACAGTAATGGCGCCGCGAAGCTCCGTCACCGCGCGGCCGTCTGGCCCGTGTGCGACGAACGAGAGATCGCGAGGGCCGTCACCGACGACGAGATCGAGCCATGTAGGAGCTTCAATCCACGCCACCGGTCGACAGCGCAGTACGACTTCTTGAAAGAGATTTCCGAACGTCGCGCGCACAAGCGCGTCCCTACGATCGTAGCACCGCACCTCTCCAATGGACGAGAGACTGATGGAGTCGCCAGCAATCCGTCGATACCGCACCGCGCTGTCGGAGCGCCAACGCCGTCCGTATTGATCCATCACCAATGCGGTGAGGCGCGTGGGATGAATCTGGTTGATGACGACCGTGTCGTCGCCAGCCCGCGCGGTCACCGAGAGTCGGGTCGGCTGCGGTCTCATGAGGACAAACGAACCGGTGGCACCGATGGCGACGAGACCGACCAGAGCGTAGAGGGCGTGCTTCTTCATAACGTTAGGCGTCAATGATGACGCCTTCAGTCGGCACGCACGGCGACTACAGGATCGACAGCGGTCGCGCGCCACGTTGGGACCGCGCAGGCAATGACCGCGACGACCAGGAGAACTGCCCCGCCCAACGCGAATGAGAGTGCGTCGAGTCGCGAGACGCCATAGAGCAGATTCTGAATGAGCCGTGTCGCCGCGGTGGCACCGAGCAGTCCGAGCGCGATCCCACTGAGTGCGAGGCGGAGCCCGTCCCCGACGACGAGGCGTGCAATCGATGCGCGCGTCGCGCCGAGCGTCATGCGGACACCGATCTCGCGCGTCCGCTGGCCGACGCTGTACGAGATGACGCCGAAGAGTCCAATGGCCGCGAGGAGCACTCCTAGCGCGGCGATGGAGGCTAGCACCTGCATGATGAATCGAGGGTCCGCCATCGATTCGTCGATGCTCTGGCGAACGTTCATGATCACTGGCCGCGGTGCGTCAGGCACAATCGACGCAGCGATCCGGTTCGCGAGCGAGGCACCGTAATCCGCGTGCAGCCTCACGAGCATGGTGATCATGTTCCCGCCCATTGTCTTCGGATCGGCCGTCAAGAGCGGACGGTACATCGCTAGGTGCGCCGAACCCTCGAGGAGGTCCTGCACCATATCTGGCACGACGCCGATTACAGTCTGCCACGGTTCGTGCGAGCCATCCGGTGCCGGCAGGCCGTTACGAAACTTGCGTCCCAGCGGGCTCTCATTCGGCCAGAGCTGGCGCGCGAGCGAGATGCTGACGATCGCCTCGTTACGCTCCGCCGAGCCTTCGTCGAACGTGCGGCCCGCGAGAAGCGACATTCGGATCATCGCGAAGTAGCCCGGCGCCACGAAATTCGTGGCGGTCCCCAGTGACTCTGTCGCTGATGCCGGGTGCTCGGGCGTCTCGAGGGACGAGAGCATCCGCCAGTAGTGCGGCTGCGGAGCAGCTCCAGCGAGTGTGACCGCTTCGACACCG
>DATEPP010000187.1:0-1707 GCA_035273165.1 Gemmatimonadaceae bacterium | reverse complement strand
ACCGAGCTCGCCGTGCCGGCGCTCGGGGACTACTGCACCGTCGACGTCTTCGGCAAGGACGGAAAGATCGCGCGCGTTGCCGCCGCGCACGTGAGTGAGGAGAAGCAACTGCTTCTCTGGGAGCTCTCGCGCTGGCTCCGCATCGGCGCGCCCATCGTCGAGCATCTACGGCGGCCGCTCTTCGATGGCGTGTCGATGCTCACTCCGGAATTCAGCGACGCGACACTCGACCAGATGGCAATCGACGATGACCATCGGCGCATCGTGCAGCGCATCCTTCCCCGATCGTGCGTGAGCGTGCCGTTGCGCGCGGGCGGCAAGGTGATCGGCGCGCTGGCGCTGTACGCGTCGGAATCCGGCCGCCGGTTCGATGCGAGCGATCTCGCGCTCGTCGAGGAGCTCGGACGTCGGGCGGCGTTGGCGGTTGAGAACGCGCGGCTTTTCCAGGAGGCGGAAGCGGCGACGAAGGCGCGCGATCACATGCTCGGCATCGTCGCGCACGATTTGAGGAATCCGCTCGGTACGATCAAGATGGCTGCCGGATTGCTCGACGAGGGCCACGCACCGGATTCGGCGCCGCGGAAGCACCTCGCGATCGTCAAGCGCGCCGTCGATCGCATGAATCGCCTCATCGGCGACCTTCTCGATGCGAAGCGGATGGAGAACGGCCAGCTCGTCGTGCAGCCTCAGCCCGTGGGCGCGCTCCAGCTGCTCACAGAGGCGCTGGAGATGCTTCGCGGCGTGGCGGGTGCCAACCAGCTCGATCTTGTTCTGAACGCTTCACCCGACTTGCCGGAGGTGATGGCAGACGCCAATCGCATCCAGCAGGTCCTGTCGAACCTCGTTGGCAACGCCATCAAGTTCACGCCTCGCGGCGGATGCATAACGATGCGCGGCGAGAAGGCGATGGGTGGGGTGCGGTTCGCCGTCTGCGATACCGGACCCGGTATTCCGCCCGACGAGCTGCGTAACGTCTTCGCCCACTTCTGGCAGGCCTCGAAGGGTGATAACCGTGGTATCGGGCTGGGCCTCGCGATCGCGAAAGGAATCGTCGAGGCGCACGGCGGGAAGATCTGGGTAGAGAGCACGTCTGGCGCGGGTGCGGCCTTTTACTTCACACTGCCAATTACCGCTGCACCCGCGCCCCGATAGATCCGAAGAGCTCTGGTCGCCTAGCTACGCCACGGCATTCCGGGCGATGACCTCGCGGTAGAACGAAGCGCTCAGCTTCGGCGTGCGACGCTGCGTGGCGTAGTCCACGTAGTGGAGGCCAAAGCGGTTCCCGTATCCGTCGGCCCACTCGAAATTGTCCATCAGGCTCCACAGGAAGTATCCCTTGACGGGCACGCCGTCGGCGATGGCGCGCTGGAGCTGACTGAGATAGTTGCGCAAATACATAATGCGGTCGGTGTCGTACACCTTCCCGTCCGCCGCGGGGACGTCCGACGACGACGTACCGTTCTCGGTGATGTAGATCTCTTTCACCTTCCAGAGCTTCGCGACATGATGCGGGCCCCAGTACAAGACCTCGGGTCCGATGAAGAGCCATGGCGAGGCCATGTGAGGGTACGACGGCGGATTGGGCACCACGGCATAACCACTCGGTCCGGCATCGGCGCGCACGAACGTCGGCTGGTAGATGTTCGTGCCGACGAAGTCGAGCGGACTCGAGATGATTTTCAAATCGCTCGCACTGACGCGCGGCGC
>DATEPP010000186.1:0-4855 GCA_035273165.1 Gemmatimonadaceae bacterium | reverse complement strand
GGCCTGTAGCTCGCGATCGAGCGCGAGGAAGTCGCCACTCTCGCACACCGGCCCGACGACGTCGGCGCGAATTCGGCCCTCGCCCGCCTCCACCGCTTCGATTCGGTGAAAGGCGCCATAGTGCGAGGGGCGGAGCAGCTCAGTCATCCCCGCATCCGTGATCACGTATTCCTTTCCGCCGCTGTGCTTGCGATACAGCACACGACTGAGGAGCACGCCCGCGTTCCCGACAATGAAGCGGCCTGGCTCCATGATGAGATGAAGTCCACTCTCCGCGACGAGCGGCAGCACACTGTTCGCGAAGCGCGCGAGGTCGGGCGGCTCCTCGCTGTCGTAGCGGACGCCGAGTCCGCCGCCGATGTCGAGATAGCGCAGCGAGCCGATGCCGCGAGCAACGAGGTCGGCGGCGAGATTCGTTAGGCGCTCCGTCCCGATGCGGTACGGGTCGACCCGTGACAGCTGCGAGCCGAGGTGCATGTCAAGGCCGAGCAGCGTCACATGCGACAGCCCGTCCGCGAGCTCGGCAACCCGCCGTGCATCGTCGAACGGCACGCCAAACTTGTGGCCCCGTTCACCGGTGCGAATGTACTGATGTGCCGCGTCGACGGTGATCTCCGGATTCACCCGGATGGAGACTGGCGCGCGAACGCGCCGCCGCCCCGCGATCTCGTCGATGAGGAGGAGCTCGCGCTCGGATTCGATGTTGAGGAGAAGAACACCTGCATCGAGAGCCTCCTTGAGTTCGCGCTCCGTCTTTCCCACCCCGCCGAAGATGATATCGCTCGCCTCGAAGCCGGCGAGCATAGCGCGATAGAGCTCGCCGCCCGAGACGACATCCGCCCCCGCACCCATGCTATGCAGGAGGCGAAGGATGCCGCGGTTCGAGTTTGCTTTCAGCGTGTAGTGAATGCGGTGGGGAACAGGAGCGAGCGTGTCGGCGAGCAACTCGTATCGGTTTCGGATCGTCGCGACACTGTAGACGTAGCTCGGGGTGCCCGCCACATCCGCGATCGCGGACAGCGGCACGCCCTCACAGCGGAGGGCGCCCGCGGTCCGCGAGAAACCGGCGCTCAGTACGACTTGGCCCATACCGCTTCCGTGGTCGCGGGACGATTGCAACGCAGGCAGCGCGTCGGCGCCTCCGTGGAACGAAACTCCTCGTCAGGCAGCACGCGAATCGTCGCTTTCGTGTCCTCCTTGATCTGCGCTTCACACGCTGCGTCCCCGCACCATCCCGCATACACGAAAGCCCCTTCCCCTTCCATGACCTGGCGAAAGCGATCGTAGCTGATGTCGCCGCGCATGCTGTTGCGATCCAGTCGATCGCGCGCGGCGGCGAGCATGTCGTCCTGGATGCGCGCAAGCAGGTCGCTCGCATCCTCGCCGATCGCGTCGAGCGATGCCGGACGCTTCTCTCCCGTGTCGCGCCGAACGAGCATCGCCTGGTTCTTGTCGAGATCCTTCGGGCCGATCTCCATCCGCAGCGGGATGCCTTGCAGCTCCCACTCGTAGTACTTCGCCCCCGGCTTGATCCCCTGACGCGCGTCGAGATGCACGCGCAGCCGGCCGGGATCACGACGCTCCCAATCCGTGAGCGTCGACATGATCCGGGTCGTTGCCTCGAGCACTCGTCCTCGTTCGTCGTCCGACCGATAGATCGGGACGATCACGATCTCGGTCGGCGCGAGGAAGGGGGGAATGCGTAGCCCCTTGTCGTCGCCGTGCGTCATCACGAGGCCGCCGACGAGACGCGTCGAGACGCCCCAACTCGTGTTCCAGGCGAATTCCTGAGCGCCGGATTCCGCCTGGAACTTGAGATCGAACACCTTCGCGAAGTTCTGGCCGAGGTTATGGGACGTTCCAGCCTGCAGTGCCTTGTTGTCCTGCATCATCGCCTCGCACGCATAGGTGCGGAGCGCGCCCGCAAATCGCTCGGATTCTGTCTTGAGCCCGGTGAGTACGGGCATCGCCATCCACCCTTCCATGAAGTCTCGGTAGACACCGAGAATCTTGCGCGCCTCCTCCTCCGCCTCGTCGTGCGTGGCGTGCGCGGTGTGTCCCTCCTGCCAGAGAAACTCCAGCGTGCGCAGGAAGAGTCGCGTCCGCATCTCCCAGCGGACAACGTTTGCCCACTGATTGATGAGGAGCGGCAGATCGCGGTAGCTCTGCACCCACTTCGCGAACATCGAGTAGATGATCGTCTCGGACGTGGGGCGCACGATGAGCGGCTCCTCGAGCTTCTTGCCGCCGCCGTGCGTGACGACCGCGGTTTCCGGCGCGAAGCCTTCGACGTGCTGCGCTTCGCGATGGAGGAAGCTCTCGGGGATGAAAAGCGGGAAGTAGGCGTTGCGGTGACCCGTCTCCTTGAACATGTCGTCCAATGCGCGCTGCATTCGCTCCCAGATGCCGTAGCCGTTGGGACGAATGACCATGCAACCGCGCACGGGCGAGTAATCGGCGAGCTCCGAGCGGAGCACGACCTCGTTATACCACGCGCTGAAGTCTTCGCTGCGTGTCGTGAGCTTTTTATCGTCGGCCATTGGTGCTGATAATGAACGAGTTTCGAGAGTTATGAATCGCGGACGAGGCTGATGACGCTGGCGAGTGTTCGCGGCATCGAGGCGAGCCGATCCACCAGGCTCGCCCCAGCGCCCTCCACGCGTTGAACCTCGTCGATGTCGACCGCGTCATTCTCGCGGAAACCCGCGCCGACCGTCAGGAAATACGTTGCTCCGGCGGAGAATGCCGCCTTGCGTTGCTTGCTCGCGGACTGCGTCCTGAGTGCATACTCGACCGACGCGCCGGCGCGCCGGAGCCGTGTGGCCGCGACCAGCACGTCGCGCAAGTCCCCATTCTCGGCAGCCGCGATCCAGAAGTCGGGCTCACCGAGTGGCGCATCCGCGAGGCCGCGCGACCGCAGGAGCTCCCCGAGCACGACGTCGCCCATCCCGAAGCCGAGCGCCGGCAGATCAACGCCGCCGAGGGCATTGAGCAAGTTATCATAGCGGCCGCCGCCACAGATCGCCCGAAACTCGCCCTGGGCATCGAACAACTCGAAGACGATGCCCGTGTAATACGCCAGGCCGCGCACGATCGACAGATCCAGCTGAACCCAGGCCGCAACGCCGAGATCATCGAGGTAGCCGTAATAGCGCTCGAGATCGGCAATCCGCTCGGCAATCTCGGGGGTGTCGCCGTAGCGCGCCCGCAGCGCCTCGAGGGTGACGCCATCCATGAGAGCGAACAGCGCCTCACGAGACTCGGCAGTCATCCCCGCCGCGTCCAACTTTTCCGCCGAGACGTCTCGCGGCTGCCGCTCGATCTTGTCGATGACAGCAAAGACGGCCGGCAGCTGCGCCTCGCCGACACCGAGCCGGTGCAGGAGCGCGCGCAACAAACGGCGGTCACTCACGCGGGCACGCACGTCATTGGGCGAGAGACCGAATTCGCCCATGATGTCGATCGCGACCGCCAACAGCTCGGCGTCGGCGGTGACGTCGCTCTCGCCGATGATGTCGACGTTCAGTTGAAAATGCTCGCGAAGGCGACCCTTCTGCTGCCGCTCGTACCGAAAGAGCTGCGGCAGTGAGAACCATCGGACCGGCTTGCGGAGCGCGTTCGCGCGCGCGGCGACCATTCGCGCGAGGGTGGGCGTCATCTCGGGGCGAAGCGCGACCTCGCGGCCACCCTTGTCGGTGAAGTTGTAGAGTTGGCCGACGATCTCGTCGCCGCTCTTCTTCGTATAGAGATCGAGTGGCTCGAGGGGCGGACCATCGTATTCCACAAACGCATAACGACGCGCGACCTCACGCCAGACGCGCGCGATGTAGGCGCGCTGGGCGAACTCGGCGGGATAGAAATCGCGAAAGCCGGGCAGGGCGCCTTGAGCCATCCATAGAAACTACCGAGATAGCGGAGACCGCTGCAAGCGCGCCATCGCGTCGCCAACGGTGTGAAAGGAGCCGGTAACGAGAGTCGTCGCCCCGAGCGTGGACGCGCGCGTGAGCGCCCCGTCGAAATCCGCTACCGTCTCGAGTGACAACTTCGCCGAGTCGGCGAACTGCTTCACCTCGTCGAGCTTCCAGACGCGACCGGCTGGTGCGGTCGGTGCTACGGTCGCGATGAAATGCGCTACGCGCGGCGCGAGATTCCGCAGCATCGAACGCCAGTCCTTGTCCGAGAGCACCGAGAATAGCGCGACGACAGGATTCGGCGGGCGCACGAGCGCGAGGGTCTCGGCAAGGACCAGCGAGCCCTCGGCGTTGTGCGCGACGTCGAAGATGAATCGGCCATCCCGCTGGAAGCGCCCGGCTACGCGAACGTTCGCCATCGCGCGCGCCGCGTCATCGAGCGTGCACGCGTAGGGTGCGCCAGCCGCCGCAAGCAATACGAGCGTGAAGGCGGCGTTCTCGGCTTGATGTCGCCCCGTCAACGGCGTCGTCAGCTGACGGCGTGAACCAAGGGCATCGAGCGTGAAACCGGTACCTGCAGCGGTGACACTCACATTCTCGATCGAACACTCTTCCGCAACGATTCTGACCGGAGCGGCGCCGGCTTGCCGAGCGTCGCGCGCGAGAACCGCACGCAACGCTGGGTCGGTCTCGCCTACGACGGCGGGTCGCCCGGGCTTGTAGATCCCCGCCTTTTCGCCGGCGATTTTTTCGAGCGTGTCGCCGAGATACTCGGTGTGATCGTAGTCGATCGCGGTTACACCGGCTGCGATCGGATCAATGACATTGGTCGCGTCGAGGCGTCCCCCCAGGCCAGTCTCGATGACCGCGACGTCGACGCCGACACGGGCGAAATGAGCGAAAGCAAGGCATGTCGTCGCCTCGAAGAACGTGGCGCCGAGGGA
>DATEPP010000185.1:0-6965 GCA_035273165.1 Gemmatimonadaceae bacterium | reverse complement strand
GGCGGCGACGCGTTCATGGTCATCGAGATCGACGACGTGCCCGACGAGAAAGTGCGCGACGAGATCCGCAAGCTGCCCTGGGTGAAGTGGGCCTTCCGGCTGGAAAAGGTCGCGGCGTAGCTGGTGGCTCGGGGATTGGTGGCTGGTGACTGGTGGCTGGTGGAATCGGAACGAAGCGTTTCGTTCTCTAGCACCTAGCACCTAGCACCTAGCACCTGCGACCCCCCACCTTACTACCATGTATCGCTCACTTCAGGACGCCGTGCGCGACGCTGACGCGCAGAAGAAGACGCTTGCTCAGCTCGCGCTCGAGGCGGAGTCACGCGACCAGGGCCGACCCATTGCCGAGATCCGCGGCGCGCTCAAGCGAGCGCTCGACGTGATGCGCGGCGCCATCGCTCAGGGACTGACGGGCGACCTGCGCTCGGCGAGCGGGCTCGTGGGCGGCGACGCAGCCAAGCTTCACACTGGCGCCCGCGGTCCGCTTGCCGATACACCGTTCCGCGACATTCTCTCCCGGGCGCTGGCAGTCCAGGAAGTGAATGCGGCGATGGGTGTCATCGTCGCGGCACCGACCGCGGGCGGCGCGGGCGTTCTTCCTGCCGTCCTCACCGGCATCGCCGAAGCACGAAAGATCGGAGACGATCAGCTGGTGGACGCCCTCGCGACGGCAGGCCTCATCGGTGCCGTCGTCGCGGAACGCGCGTCACTCTCCGGAGCGGAAGGCGGCTGCCAGGCGGAAACAGGAGCTGCCGCCGGAATGGCTGCCGGCGCCGCGACCGAAATGCTCGGCGGCACTCCAACGCAGGTCGTGAACGCCGTCGCGCTGGCACAGCAAGGGACACTCGGATTGGTCTGCGATCCGCTGGGCGGGCTCGTCGAGCTGCCGTGCGTATTCCGCAATGCGACAGGCGCCGCGATCGCCCTCGCCGCGATCGAGATGGCGCTCGCCGGCATCACGTTCGCGATTCCCGCGGACGAAGTCATCGATACCATGGGCGACATCGGTCGCGAGATGGATGTCCGCTACCGCGAGACAGCTGGCGGGGGCCTCGCGGCCACTCCGACCGGCCGCCGGCTCGCGCGTGAGCGGCTGGTGCAGATCAAGACGCGTGACGCGTGACGCGACTGTCCGAAGACGAGCAGTGACGGTATCTTGCGCTCGTGCGAGCGCCACGCGACACTCGCCACGCACCACGCAGTAGAAACTGTCCGGCCCCACTCGTCCGTAAGGCCTTCACGTACCTCAAACCAGGTCAAGCGATGGTCACCAAGGAAGACATCGAAGGCTTCCTCGATCGCATCAGCGCTGCTGAAGGCGCGAGCCACCGCGAAGCGGAGCCCGGACTGTGGATCGTGAAGCCCGGCGGCGAGCTCGATTTCTCGCTCGTCGTGAACTACACGCCGCCGGTCGTGTTGATGCGCGTCAAGGTCATGACGCTTCCCAAAGACGAGAACGAGCTGGCGACGTTGAGTCGCCGATTGCTCGAGCTGAATGCCACGGATCTGGTCCACGGGTCATACGGCATCGAGGAAGACTCGATCGTCATGACGGAGGCGCTCGAGCTCGCGCACCTCGACTACGAGGAGTTTCAGGCGGCGTACGAGAGCATCAACGTCGCTCTCGCGTCGCACCTACGCGAGCTTGGCTCCTTTCGCCAGGCACACTGAGGCCATTCGACATGGGACTCTTCGATAGACTGTCCACGCTGCTGCGGTCGAACATCAATGACCTGATCTCTCGGGCGGAAGATCCCGAGAAGATGCTGAGTCAGATTCTCGTCGACATGCGATCGCAGCTCGCGAAGGCAAAGCAGCAAGTCGCGACTGCCATCGCGGACGAGAAGCGGCTCCGGGATCAGGCAGATGGGGAGTATCGTCAGGCGCAGGATTGGGAAAAGCGCGCGATGCTCGCGCTGCAGGAGAACCGCGAGGACCTGGCGAAGCAGGCACTCGTCAGGCAGAGCGAGCACATGACGCACGCGCAGCAGCTCGAGCAGACCTGGGAATCGCACCGTCTCGAGACGGAGAAGCTCAAGAACTCGCTCCGCGATCTCAACGACAAGATCGAGGAGGCGAAGCGAAAGAAGAACCTCCTCGTCGCCCGGCAACGCCGCGCGCAGGCGCAGAAGCGAATCGCCGAGACGATGTCGTCGCTCTCCGAGAAGTCCGCGTTCGAAGCCTTCGCGCGGATGGAGGAGCGCATCGAGAACAACGAGCGCCAGCTCAAAGCCTCGGCCGAGATCGACGAGGAAATTTCCGGCGACACCCTCGCCAACCAGTTCAAGCAGCTCGAGCGCGGTGCGTCATCGTCGAGCGTCGACATGCGGCTCATGGAGCTGAAGCAGAAGATGGGGATGCTTCCGGCCGGTGCGCCCCAGGCGCGGCGACAGCTCGGTCAGGGCAATAACGCCGCGCACGACGAAGAGACGGTGCACGCCGAGATCGACGATACGGAAAGCGAGAAGAAGGAGAGTTGAGCACCGAATCGAAGGGGCGGTTTCGCTTCGCCCCAATCCTCACCGCGACGGTACTCACCGTTCTCGGGCTGTGGCTGTTCGGCAGGGTTGCGCAAGTTCTCATCCTGCTGTTCATGGGGGTGCTGATCTCGCTGTACCTTCGCGCCGTCGCGGGGTGGTTCGAGCGGCGGCTGCATCTTCCCGAGCGCCTCGCCTTCACGACATCGCTGCTTCTCAGCCTCGCGGGCGTCGCTGCGATCTTCTGGATCCTCGTTCCGCCCGTCATCGAGCAGACGCAGGCGCTCGTCAAGGTGCTTCCGAATTACATCACGGGATGGGAAGGAAGCATCGAACGGGCGATCGATCGCATTCCCGCGTTGCGCGACTACTGGAAGCCGGGCGAGCACAAGATTCTCATCGCGCTCTATACCGAGATTTCCAACAATTTCGCGACCCTGCCGACCCGGGTGCTGAGCATTGTCGAGGGCGCGATCAGTCTCTTCTCCATCGCCGTCATCGCGATCTACCTCTCGCTGCATCCCGCGCTCTATCGCGAGTGGCTCATCGCGCTCTTCCCGCCGATTCATCGCGACCTCGTGCGCGATCTCCTCGGTGATCTGGGCGACACGCTGCGCGCCTACATCGTCGGGCAGCTCCTCGTCATGGCCTTCCTCGCCGCGCTGACGGCGATGTTCCTCTACTTCCTCAATGTGCCGTTCGCGCTGACGTTCGGGATCTTCACCGGCCTCGTCGCGATCATTCCCTTCTTCGGTACGCTCCTCTCGACGACGCTGCCCGCGCTGTTCGTCCTCAATGGTCCGAACGGCGGCGTGCGAGCGATGCTCGTCCTCGGCGTCGGCGTCGTCGTGCACCTCATCGAGGGGAACATCGTGTCCCCGTACGCGATGTCGAAGAAAGTCGATCTCCCGCCAGTGCTGACGATCATGTCGGTGCTGATCATGGGTCAGCTCCTTGGCGGCATCGGGCTCGTGGTGGCATTGCCGACGCTCGCCATGCTGATGGTCATCGTCAGGCGCATCCTCATCACGAGGATCTACGAGGGCCAGGGCTTCCGTCGCACGACCCGAGAGCGGCCGCTCGTGCTGCGCCTGCCCGCTCCCGGGGGCGGTGTTCTCGTGCCGAGCGGTCCACCAATCGACGTTGTATCCATCGCCGAACATACCGCCGCCAAGCGGTCTGCCTAGAGACATGAATTCGCGTTTTCTCATCCTCGCCGAAGGAGCTTTCAGTCCGCTGCGGTCGAAGACCGCCAATGCCTGCATCCGCTACACGCCGGAGCACGTCGTCGCCGTCATCGACTCCACGCGCGCCGGCGACACTGCCCAGGACGTGTTGGGCTTTGGCGGCGCCATCCCCGTCGTCGCATCGCTCGCGGAAGGGTTGGCCAAGCAGCCGAACGCGCTGCTCATCGGCATCGCGCCGCCCGGAGGTCAATTGCCCGCATCGTGGCGGTCGCTGATACTGGACGCGATCGACCACAAGCTCGAGATCTGGAGCGGACTCCACACCATTCTCGGCGACGATCCGGAGTTCGCGGCGCGGGCAACGGCCCGTGGCGTGACGATTCACGACCTCCGTAAGCCGCCTGACGACCTCGACGTCGCGCGGGGACGGGTGCGGGAGCTCGACGACCGCGCGACGGTGATTCTCACCGTCGGCACGGATTGCAACATCGGGAAGATGACGACGCAGCTCCAGCTCCGGGACGCGATGCGCGAGCGCGGCATGCGCGTCGCATTCGCCGCGACTGGACAGACGGGCATTCTCGTCGAGGGCTGGGGAATCTCGGTCGACGCCGTCATCGGCGACTTCATCGCCGGCGCGTCGGAGCGGCTGACCCTGCAGGCGGCGAAGGAAGCGGACATCGTCCTCGTCGAAGGGCAGGGGTCGATCATTCATCCGAGCTATTCGGGAGTGACCTATGGCCTCCTCCACGGCTCACTCCCCCACGCGATGGTGATGTGCGCGCAACCGTCACGCACGGCGATCAACAATCACCCGTGGGTGAAAATTCCGTCCCTTGCAGAGTTCATCGACATGCAGGAGCGAGCCGCGGCGCCGCTCAGGCCCGCGCCCGTGATCGCTGTGGCGTTGAATACCTACGACCTGAGTGACGCCGACGCACAGGCCGCGATCGATCGGGTGAGTCGCGAAACGGAGCTGCCCACGACGGACCCGGTGCGATACGATCCCGCGCCCATCGTGGACGCGATCGACGCCTTTCATCGACAGCGCTTTCCACTGCGCCAGCGCGGCGCGGCGCCTAACGTCGCCGTCCGCTGACGCGGCGAATCGATGTCATTGCAGCTGGAATGGTGTCGTCGCGGAAGCAAGACGACGCTAGCGTTCTCGAAACGATCGGCGGAATCGTGGTGAACACTTCGTGCGTTCTCAGCATTCGGTCGCTGAGCAAGATCTATCACGTGGGCCTCCGTGGCTGCACGGCGAGCGCCCGAGCGCTCGATGACGTCGACCTCGAGATCCGTCGTGGGGAAGTGGTGGCAGTGGTCGGAGCGGCAAACGCTGGCAAGACGACGCTTCTGCGTTGCGCGGCGGGGTTGCTGTCGCCTGACGACGGCACCATCGAGCGTGGCCATCTCGCCGACGTCCGCGCGGTCACGAAGTTCGTCGAGAGCCCGGTCGAGCTGGCGAGACTCCGATCCACAGAAGATCGATGGGACCTCGCGATGGTCGACAATGTCGATCTCGTGCGCGGCGACGTCGGCAGCGCCTTCGCTCTCATGGCGGCGGCCCGCCTAGTACGACAATCGGGCGGAGCTCTCCTCCTCGCGGCGAGAGATGCACAGGTCGTTGCTCACGTCGCGGACCGCGTTCTCGTCCTCGAGCGCGGGCGGCTGACGAGAGTGAACGCGCCGGCGACGCCGAGCGCGGCGCGGGTCGCGGAGTCGTGGTTGCGGGATTAGCGCGCGTTGACCGCCCTTTCGGGCGCGTCTAGCATTCGCGAATGCCCGAATTCCGGTTGTACAACACGCTGACGCGACGCGTCGAGCCGTTCGCGCCGGCCCAAGGCGACGCGGTCCGTATCTATAGTTGCGGGCCGACGGTGTACAACCCTGCCCACCTCGGAAATTTCCGGACGTTCCTCTTCGTCGATCTGCTGCGTCGCGTGCTGCGCCTGCGCGGCTGGCGCGTGAAGCAGGTGATGAATCTGACGGATGTGGACGACAAGATCATCCGTCGCGCCGCCGAGCAGGGCAAGACGATTCGCGAAGTGACGGAGCCGGTCACCGAGATCTTCTTTCAGGATCGCGACTATCTGCGCATCGAGCCAGCGGAGGTGTATCCGAAAGCCACCGACTACGTGCCGCAGATGGTGGATCTCGTTAGGCAGCTGGTGGAGCGCGGCGTCGCCTACCTTGCCGAGGACGGCTCCGTGTATTTCGCGATCGATCGCTTCCCCTCGTACGGCAAGCTCTCACGACTTGACAAGCGCGAGGTGAAAGCAGGCGCTCGGGTGTCGCAGGACGACTACTCCAAGGAGAACGCGCAGGACTTCGCATTGTGGAAGGCCGCAAAGCCCGAAGACGAGCGGGTTCAGGCCGCCTGGGATTCCCCTTGGGGTCGCGGCCGGCCAGGGTGGCATCTCGAGTGCTCGGCGATGGCGATCGATCTTCTGGGTGAGACGCTGGACATCCACTGCGGCGGCATCGATCTGATCTTCCCGCACCACGAGGACGAGATTGCGCAGTCGGAGGCAGCGACTGGGGAGCAGTTCTCACGATTCTGGTGCCATGGTGCCTTCTTGCTGACGGAAGGCGCGAAGATGGCCAAGCGACTGGGGAACGTGACGACCGTGAAGGACATGAGGGAATCGCGGATACCGGCGGCCGCAGTTCGGCGCTTCATCTTCGGAACGCATTATAGGAAGGAGCTGAACCTCACGGAGGAGGCGCTCGAAGCGTCGATCGAGGCCGTACGCCGAATCGGCATTTTCGCCGATCGACTGGAGCGCGCGAAAGGCGGAACGCCGGAATTGGCGGTCGCGGCTGAGAAGCTCATTGAGAACGCCGAAGCGGCATTGTTCGACGATCTGAATGCACCGGAGGCATTGGCAGCGCTCTCTGACTTCGTGAAGAGCGCGAACGCCGAGCTGGACCGGGGCGGCAGCGATCGGGACGCTCTCGTGAAGGCACAGGAGGCCTTCGCGCGCATCAATGGCGTGCTGGACGTTGTCCCGTTAGCGCCGCAAGCGGATGCCGAGTTGACCGCGTGGGTGGAGGAGCGACTTCGGGCGCGTCGGGAGGCGCGTTCGCGCCGGGACTTTGCGGCGGCTGATAAGATTCGTGAAGAGCTGCTGGGCCGCGGGGTCGTGATCGAGGATACCGCGAGTGGAACGAAGTGGCGGCTCGAACGGTGACGGCAACCGACTGAAGTGGGGAGGGCAGGGAGCGAGCGCAAGCGCGAGCGAGTTCAAATAGGCTTGCTGCGAGCGCAAGCGAGCAGCGTGTCAGCCGCGGGAGTCAC
>DATEPP010000184.1:0-7790 GCA_035273165.1 Gemmatimonadaceae bacterium | reverse complement strand
CGGTCGTATATTTCGCGGTATGGCTGGCGAATCCAATCTTCCCTCACGGCCACCGACGTCGGGGCTCGACCGCGGCGCGCTCGAGCGCGTACTCGCGCGCGCGGCCGAGCTGCAGGTGGGAACGGGCGAGCCGGAGGAAGTCCTCACCGAAGAGCAGATCATCGACCTCGGAAAGGAGGTCGGCCTCTCTCCGCAGCACCTTCGTCAGGCGCTCGCCGAGGAGCGAACGCGCGTCGCGCTGCCGCCCGACGAAGGCGGCGTGAGCGCCAAGCTCCTCGGCGGCGCTCGTGTCGGCGCGAGTCGTACCGTTCCTGGCAAGCCGCGCGACGTCCTCGACGCAATCGACCAGTGGATGCAGCGGCAGGAGTGTCTTCAGGTGAAGCGGCAGTTCG
Organism: Gemmatimonadaceae bacterium; assembly: GCA_035273165.1. Classification (GTDB taxonomy): domain Bacteria; phylum Gemmatimonadota; class Gemmatimonadetes; order Gemmatimonadales; family Gemmatimonadaceae; genus AG2. The sequence goes on along the minus strand of DATEPP010000184.1, from coordinate 7,398 downwards.
CCGACCGCATCGTCTGGGAGGCTCGGCGTGATCTCCTCGGCACGGTTCGGAGGGCGTTCAACGTCGGCGGCCGCGGCTATGCCCTTTCGCGAGCGTACGAGGTCGCGGCAACGGCTGTCGCGATCGATGCAACGCGCACGCTCGTCCGCATCGACGCCGACCTCGCTCCCTTTCGCACGAGCCTGGCCCGGCAGTCGGCGGGCGCCACAGCGTTAGGCGTCGCGGCTGTCCCGGCGCTCATCGCGCTGCACTTCGCTGCCGCGATCGCCGTCGCGCCCGCTGTTCTCGTCGGAGCCGGCGCGTTCTACGTCGCGCGTGGCATCAACGCGCGCACGGCGCACGCGGCGCAACTCGCCCTCGAGCAGCTGCTCGACCGCCTCGAGCGTGGTGAGATCACCAAGGCCCAGCCATCGCTCCTGAGCGCGCTCGCCGCGGCCGCAGCGGCACTGCCGCGCAAGTATTGACCGTCGGCGGCGCATAACGAGCCGCGGACGGCATCGCATCGTGCCCCTCTCGCCACCACCGGGATTTCGCGGCACCTTCCGCGCCGACGAGCCGGCTCGCGCCGTCTACTCCGAGGCCGCGGGCATCGCGCGCGTGATGCCGCGCGCCATCGCTGTGCCGGCCAATGAAGGCGACGTAGCGGCACTCGTGCGCTGGGCGCGCGACTTGGCGACTCCGCTGATTCCGCGTGGCTCCGGCAGCAGCATGCCCGGTGGCGCGATCGGCGATGGAGTCATTGTGGACCTGAGCCGGATGCGCGAGGTCGAGAGTGTGAACGCCGCCGAGCGGACCGTCGTCGTCCAACCCGGCGTGTTGCGCGCGGAAGTGAACCGGGCTGTCGCCGCGCATGGTCTCCGCTTTCCCGTCGATCCGTCGAGCGGCGCTTTCTGCACTATCGGCGGAATGGTGTCGACCAATGCTGCCGGTTCGCACTCGCTCGCGTTCGGCGCCACACGACCTTGGGTTCGGTCACTTCGCTGCGTCTTCGAAGACGGTACCATCGCGATCGTGCGACGCGGCGCCGAGCCGCCACGTCACGTTCCGTCCGTCGAGCGATTCCTCTCTCTCGCGCACCCGGCCATCGTCTCCGCCGAGGAGATCGATCGCGCTCGCCACCGCGGCGTGCGGAAGGAATCTTCCGGCTATGCCACCTTCGAGTACGCGCGCTCGTACCAGCTCGTCGATCTGCTCGTGGGGAGCGAGGGAACACTCGCCATCATCGTGGGCATCGAGCTCTCGCTGATGCCGGCCGCGGAAGCGACGAGCAGCGTGCTCGGCGCGTTCGCCTCACTCGAACAGGCCGTCGACGCCGCGGTGCGCGCGCGCGAGAGCGGCGCCGTCGCCTGCGAGCTGCTCGATCGGACATTCCTCGACGTCGCGCGCACGGGTGGCTCCGACAACGTGCCCGGCGACGCCGAGGCCGTCCTCCTCGCCGAGGTGGAGGGACCGAGCGCGTCAGAGGCGGCCGACGCTGCGCGCGAGATTGCGTCTCTCTTCGAGAGTGCTGGCGCGACGACCGTACGCGTCGCGCTCGACGAGCCGACGGAGACGGAGCTCTGGGAGCTGCGCCACGCGGCGAGTCCAATTCTCTCTCGACTGGATCCGTCGCTGCGCTCGATGCAGTTCATCGAGGATGGCGCCGTTCCACCGGAGCGGCTCGCCGATTACGTGCGGGGTGTGCGCGAGAGTCTCGCCCGCAACGGGATCCGCGGCGTGATCTTCGGACACGCCGGCGACGCTCATGTCCACGTGAATCCTCTCATTGACGTGTCGGCCGAGGATTGGCGTGATGGCATCGCACGCGTGCTCGACGAAGTGACCACGCTCGTGTCCAGGCTCGGCGGAACGCTGACGGGTGAGCACGGTGACGGACGACTCCGGACGCCGCTGCTCGATCGCGTCTGGTCGGATGCGGCGCGAGAGCGATTCGCGCTCGTGAAACGTTGCTTCGACCCGCTGGGAATCTTCAATCCCGGAGTAAAAGTGCCCACGCGCGGCGAGCGCGCGCTCGGCGAGATCAAGTACGATCCCGCGCTCACGCCGCTCCCGGACTCGGCACGCGCGGTGCTCGCGCGAGTGGAGCGGGAGCGAGCATATGCGCGCTCTCGTCTCGAGCTGCTCGACGAGGTCTCGCTCGGGTGAGCCTCGTGGGTTGACGCGTCTCGCCGGCGCGTCTTGCTTTGTCTGGCGCCGTCGTCGACTCGCCTCCCGCATCGCCCACCATGTCGCACTTCTACTACGAGCCCACGGTCACGCTGCTCGCCCGGCCGACCTTTACCACTCCCGAGCATCTGCCGGTGAACTACATCGGCGAGAGCACCGACGGCGAGCGCCTCGCCGAATTCGCGGGTCGGGTCTGCTACATGAGCCAGCACAATCCGGCGAAGCGCTCGACGCGAGAGTATCTCGACAACATCAAGAAGCAGGGGCACGGGTCCGTGCTCGAGCATGCGAACTACACGCTGCTCCTCGAGGGCGTGAGCAGGTCGCTGACGCACGAGCTGGTGAGACACCGAGCGGGCTTCGCCTACTCGCAGCTCTCCCAGCGCTACGTCGACGAGTCCGAAGCGAGCTTCGTCGTGCCGCCCGCCGTGATCGGCGACGAGAATCTCGAGGCCCAGTGGCGCGACCAGATCGAGCAGGCGCAGCGCGCGTATGTCTCTCTCGTCGAGCGGCTGATGGAGCGCTATGGCTGGGTCGCAGACCGCGTGCATCGCCGGAAGATGGCGCGTGAGGCGGCGCGGGCCGTTCTCCCGAACGCGACGGAGACGAAGATCGTCGTGACCGCGAACGCGCGCGCCTGGCGAACGATGCTGGAGCTCCGTGCGAGCGAGGGCGCCGAGCTCGAGATCCGTCGCGCCGCCGTCGCGATTCTCCGTCTACTTCAGTGCGAGGCGCTCGGCTTCTTCTCCGACTTCGAGGTCTACACGGGGGAAGATCGCCGTGAGGCAGCGAGAGTGATCTACCACAAGGTGTGAGTGGCGAGTGGCGAGTGGTTCGTGGCGAGAAATTCGGAATCGCCCGCGAGCGTGCTCGCGGGCTTTTCATTTTTTTCGCTCGCCACTTGCCACACTTCACTCGCCACTCGAAAAAAATCGTTGCGCGAAAAAATCGCAGTTTGTATTTTGCGCCCGACTCGTACATGGCACCGCTCTTGCCCGATTTATGAGCGCAGCGTCGACCAGCAACGAGTGCACGTGCTGCAGAAAAAAACTCGGCACACAAGAGCGGCGACTCCGCGCCGCGGTCGACCAAACGAGATCGGATGACGCGCATCGGATTCGCGTACAACCAGAAGCCTGAACAGACCGCGGCGCTCGCGATCGACGAGAGCGAGACGCCGCGTCCGGAAGAGGACCCTCCCAGTACGGGCCGGGACGACGCGTCCCGGATCACAGAAGCGCCGACGGCAGCAGCCGCCGCCAGCGCCGCGTCCTCGGCCGATGATCTTTATGCCGAATGGGATTCCGCGCAGACGATCGACGCGATCGCCGGCGCGCTCGCCGCATATGGTGAAGTCATTCGCCTCGAGGCCTCAGCCGATTTTCCCGAGCGGCTCCGCGCCGCGCGGCCGGATATCGTCTTCAACATCGCTGAAGGTCTCCAGGGCGTGAATCGCGAATCGCACATCCCCGCCATCTGCGAATTTCTCGGAGTGCCGTACTCCGGGAGCGATCCGCTCACGCTCTCGCTCTGCCTCGACAAGTCCCGCGCGAAAGAGATTCTCACCTATCATCGCGTTCCCACCGCGCCCTTCCTCCTCGTCGACTCCGCGAAGGATCTCGATCATCTCCTCGCCGGTGCGTTGCCGCTCTCGCCGCCGTCCGAGATCGTGCCGCTCTTCGTGAAGCCCGTGCACGAGGGTTCTTCCAAGGGAATCACGGAGCGGAACTTCGTGAAGAACGCGGACGAGCTCGAGGCCCAGGTGCTCTATCTGCTCGAGACATATCAGCAGCCGGTGCTCGTGGAGGAATTCCTTCCTGGCGCCGAGTTCACTTGCGGCGTCCTGGGAAATGGAACGGACGCGCGCGTGCTGCCGATCGTCGGAATGAATTTCAACGCGCTCCCGAGCGGCGCCGTCCCGATCTATGGCTTCGAAGCGAAATGGATCTGGGATCGCCCCGAGCAGCCGCTCGACATCTTCGCCTGTCCCGCGCCGGTGAGCGAAACGATGCGCGTCGCCATCGAGCGCGTCGTTCTGCGCGCGTATCGCGTGCTCGGCTGCCGTGATTGGGCGCGCGTCGACGTCCGACTCGACGCGGACGGCGTGCCGAACGTCGTCGAGGTGAATCCGCTTCCGGGCATTCTTCCGGATCCAGCGGACAACTCCTGCTTGCCGAAAGCTGCCCGCGCCGCGGGACTGTCATACGACGAGCTCATTCAGAGCTGTCTGCTTCATGCGGCCGAGCGTAACGGCATCTCGATGCGACGCCGGCCAGCGCGGACGCGGCGTCAGGCGCTCGCGGCTACGGACGATACGCAGGCGGTCGCGTGAAGATCGCGATTCTCTTCGACGGCGCATCGGCGCTCGCTCGCTCACCGGATCTCCTCATTCTGGGAACGGTCGAGGCGATCGAACGCGTGCTCGTCGCCGAAGGGAATAATGTCGTCCGAATTCCCGTCTTCCTCGACGGACGCTGGATCGAGCGCGTTCGCCGCGGAAAGTTCGACCTCGCCTTCAACGTCTGCGAGGGCATCGACGGCGTCGCGACCTACGAGCCGCCCGTAATCGGCGTGCTCGAGCTCTTCGGCGTGCCGTACACAGGAAGCTCGAGCTACACGACGGCGCTCTGTCTCCGCAAGCATGTCGTGAATAGCGTGCTCGATCGCGCCGGTCTTCCGATCCCGGCGTGGACTACGGTCCGGCGTGGTGGCGCGCTCACCTCGGTCGGCTTTCCCAGCATCTGTAAGCCAGCGGCCGAGGACGCGTCGCTCGGCGTCGAGCAGCGGTCCGTTGTGCGGACGATGCGCGCCCTAACGACGCGCGTCGACGCCATGCTCGATCGCTGGGACGAGGTGCTCGTCCAGCGCTATGTCGACGGGCGCGAGATCAACGTCGGCGTTCTCGGCGATACGGTTCTTCCGATCGCGGAGATCGACTTCGGCGCGATGCCGCGTGGCAAGTGGCGCATCGTGACGTACCAATCGAAGTGGCTCGTCGGCAGCGAGGAGGACGTCGGTGCCGCACCACGCTGCCCCGCGGATCTGCCGCCAAAGCTCGCCGCGGAAGTGCGACGCATTGCATTGAGCGCGTGGAAGCTCGTCGGCGGCCATGGCTACGGTCGTGTCGACATGCGCATCGATGCCAACGGAAAGCCGTGGATTCTCGAGGTGAACGCGAACCCCGACATCGCGCCTGACGCGGGGCTCGCGCGCATGGCCGGTGTCGCCGGCATCGAGTATCCCGCTCTCATTCGCGCCTTGTGTGAGCTTGGCCTCGATCGCAATCGAGAGAAGATCTCGATCGAGGAGGGCTGGGCACTCGCGCAACGGCTCTCCGGCGTCGCTGGCGACGAGCTCCAACCGGCGCCAGCGCTGGATCTCTTCAGCGCTGGTCACGAAGACGGCGGCTCGTCCACGGGCCGCGCGGCTCGATTTGCTCGCGCTGCGAGATCGGGCGAGCCGAGCCAGCAAGCCGTCGGCGACCACTGAATCAGGTGAGCGGAATGCGGCTCGGCGCGCTGGAGCGAGCTCACCGCGAACGTCTGCGGGAGATCCTCGACGCCACGGCCGTCTTCCGTCCCGCCGAAGTGTCGGTGGCGCTCGACCTCTTCGACGATGCGCAGTCTGGCGACTACGAGTTCGTCGGCGGATTCGAGAGTGATGACCTCGTCGCGTATGCGTGCTTCGGCGCGACGCCGGGAACGGATCGAACCTTCGACCTGTACTGGATCGCCGTGCATCCCGCCGCGCAGGGTCAGGGCGCGGGCTCTCGAGTGCTTGCCGGAGTCGAGCAGCAGCTGCGCGCTCGCAACGCTCGGCTGCTCGTTGTCGAAACCTCTTCCCGCGTCGAGTACGCCCCGACGCGGCGGTTCTACACGGGTCGCGGATACCGTGAGGTCGCGCGCATGCGGGATTTCTATGCGCCGTGCGACGATCGCGTGATCTACACCAAGTCGCTTCTTCCGTCCACCAGGTCTTCGTACCCCGACCCTAGCCCATCTCGCCATGAGTGACTGGCAGAAGATCCTGCACGAGAGCATCGATTCGCTGGACAAGCTCGCGGCCAAGTTCGGCACGGAGGCGATCGACGTCGACGCGCTCAAGCCGGCCTTCGACAATTTTCAGATGCGTATCACGCCGGCCGCGCTCGCGCAGATCAAGGAAGTCGGCGATCCGATGTGGAATCAGTACGTGCCGACCGTTCAGGAGCTCGACATCGTCGATGGCGTCATCGATTCGCTCGACGAGGATGGCGATTCACCGGTGCCGAACATCACGCACCGGTATCCTGATCGCGCGCTCTTTCTGGTGAGCCCGGTCTGCGCGTCGTACTGCCGTTTCTGCACGCGACGGCGCAAGGTCGGGGATCCGGAGAAGATCCCGCTCAACCAGTACGACTCCGCTTTCGAGTATCTCGCCGCGCACACCGAGATTCGTGACGTGATTCTCTCGGGCGGCGATCCGATGATGCTGTCGGACCGCCGGCTCGAGTACATCTTCCAGCGGCTGCGCGCGATCCCGCACATCGAGATTATCCGCATCGGGAGCCGCATCACCTCGCACCTGCCGGAGCGCATCACCGACGAGTTCTGCCAGATGGTGCGGAAGTACCACCCGGTGTACATGAACACTCATTTCAATCACCCGAGTGAGCTCACGCCGGCGTCCGTGGCCGCGCTCGCGCGACTCGCCGACGCGGGTGTCCCGCTCGGTTGTCAGACCGTGCTGCTGCGCGGCGTGAACGACGATCCGCAGGTGATGAAGGAGCTGATGCAGAAGCTGCTCAAAGCGCGCGTGCGGCCGTATTACATCTACATGGCCGATCAGGTCGCGGGCGGCGAGCACTTCCGGACACAGGTCGAGAAGGGACTGGAGATCGTGAAGGCGCTGCGCGGCTGGACGTCCGGCCTCGCTGTTCCGCATTTCGTGATCGACTCACCTGGGGGCGGCGGCAAGGTGCCGCTCCTCCCGGAGTACGTCGAAGAGATCACGGAAGACGAGGTGATCTTCCGGAACTACGAGGGAAAGCGCTTCGTCTACAAGCAGCCGCGCCAACCAATCTCCGTCTCCGGCTGCGGCGATCCCCTCGCCCCCGCGGCGCAGAACGACGTCGTGCCGATTCAGATCGGAAAGAAGCCCGCCGCCGCCCGACCACGACGTCGCCGGAAGACGGGATCGTGATGGTGAATGGTGGTTAGTGGCTGGTGACTGGTGAATTCGGAACGAAACGTT
>DATEPP010000183.1:0-1544 GCA_035273165.1 Gemmatimonadaceae bacterium | reverse complement strand
CCAGAAGCAGAATGAGCCCTGCCGCGCCGAAGACGGTCCAGAGGCCGCGTGCTACGCCGCGAACGGCGTCGTCCTTGACGGATTGTACGTGGATCAGCATCCCGTCGGATTCTGGAAACTGCGCGCCGAGTCGGCGCTGGATGCCGCCAAGCTCCGCTTCGGCCTGCTGCGCCGTCACGCCAGGTGCGAGTCGCGCGAGGACGCGGTAGCCGTGCAGCGATCGACTGGTGAGCCACGGGCTCTGCGCCGCGTTAGGCTGGGACATGATCGAGTAGAGTGTACCCCAGAGATCGATGTCGGGCGACGGGAAATGAAAGCCTGCCGGCATGACCCCGATGATCGTGTACGGCTGATGACTCATGATCATCTGCTTGCCGATCACATCGCTCGCGCCACCGAATCGCTCCCGCCAGAGTCGATAGCTGATCGTGACGACTGGCGCGCCCTCTTCATCTGCCCGCGGCATGCGACCGAACAAGGGAGTTGCGCCAAGGACGTCGTAGAGCGAACGGGTCGCCTGAATGGCTCGCGCCTGGTAATCGCCGTTGGTGCCGGTGATATCGAAGCGATTGAAGCCGTAACCCGCGATGCCCGTGACCGTCTTGGCCTGCTGCTCCCAGTCGCGGAGGTCGGGCAGCGATGCAGGGTTGCGGTCGGACGGGTTGTTCACGGGCCCAGTCCAGACCGAGATCAATCGCTCCGGCTGGCGGTAGGGGAGCGGGCGAAGAAGCACCGCGTTGACGATGCTGAACGCCGCCGTGTTAGCGCCGATGCCTAACGCGAGCGTGAGGACGACGGCGGCGGTGAAGCCGCGATCGCGCCGGAGCACGCGTCCGGCGTAGCGTGCGTCGTGCAGGAGGTCGTCGGCGAGTCCCAGACTCCACATGGCGCGGGTCTCCTCTTTGTAATAGGTGGCGTTGCCGATGGTGCGGTCGACCGTGTGGTCGCGCTCGAGCAACGCGCGATGATAGCGCAGCTCTTCCTCCAGCTCGGCGCTGAGGCGGTCGCGGTGCAGCCGGTCGCGAAGCCGCGCGAGCAGCTCGCGGATTCGCGTGGTCATACGGAGCGGAGGACGCGTCGGATGGCGTCGAAGACTTCAGCGAAGCTCGCCTCCTCGATGCCGAGCTGCTTCCGGCCAGCGGGCGTGATCGTGTAGTACCGCGCGCGCTGGTTGTTGGGCGTCTTTCGCCACTCGGCTTCGACCCACCCGCGCTGGCGGAGCCGCTGCAGCGCTGGGTAGAGCGAGCCTTCGTCGATCTGCAGCACCTCGCGCGACCATTCCTTTATGTGGGACGCGATGCCGTACCCATGTTGGGCACCGGCGGTGAGCGTCTTGAGGATGAGCAGATCGAGCGTGCCGGGGACGATGCTTTGCTTGGCCATAGATCGGGTAGGGGATAGACTGTCTATGGCATTATATGGCTCGCGTCGTGCTGGGTCAACAGCGTTGGCGCGGGCTCACGCTGGCACTCGCGGACACGACGCGGACCCCTCCTCGGCTGTGACGATGCCATTCGCAACGAGCCCGGACGAAGGCTTTGACA
>DATEPP010000182.1:0-5519 GCA_035273165.1 Gemmatimonadaceae bacterium | reverse complement strand
ACCGGTGAGTGCATGGCGTGTGGTGCGCCGGAACAGGAGGCGCCAGACCTCTTGTCGCCGCTCACCGATGATGACCTCGAGACCTACTTCATACGGCAACCGAGCACGCCGGACGATGTGGACCGCGCCTGCCGTGCCGCCATGGTGTGCTGCGTGTCCGCGGTCCGGTACCGCGGGCAAGATCCGACAATCATCCGTCGCCTCGGCAACACCGCTGAGTATTGCGACTTTGTCGTTGGCACCGATGGCGAGTTGCGGCCCGCACCGCTCTGGCACTTTGCGTCGCTGGATCCGGCCAGGCGTCGGCGCTGGTGGCAATTATGGCGCCGCGATCATGAGCAGCCGGAGACATAGGTAACGAAAGTGTCCGAGGACATGGGTAACACTTTGGATCTCTTCGAGGACATCGTGTCGCGACAAGCAAAGTCCCGCGATGAATCCCAATCGGGAAGAATCCTTGAAGGGTTCGTCATGCCGATCGCGCCCGGAGAGCACTCCGGCGCGCCGAGACGAGAATGCCGATGCCAACCAGGTTCGCGAGGACGATCACGAGCGCAATCTTGGCTGCGAAGCCTGTCACGCTCGTGACGGTAATGATCGGAAACACGGCGAGCGCAACGTAGAGCAGCGTCATGAGAAGCCCCGAGGTCGAGATGACGCGCAGCCAGACCGGCGGCCGCGGCGAGACTCCGCGCAGGCCGAAGAGCGGGATCGCGAACATCACCACGTAGGTGAGCGCGTAGAACATCCCGCTCGCGTTGAAGAGAAGCTGGAACGCCTCGGCCTGACCGACACCGACGAGACTCAGGAGCGCGATCGCGAACGCGCACGCGCCCACGAGGACGATCGAGTTCACGGGTGTTCGGTAGGTCGCGTGGAGCTTGCTGAACCATGGCGGCAGCAGCCGATCCCAACCCGCGACCATCGGCAACCGGGCGACGGCGGTGAAGCTGACGTTCGTCTGCGCGACGCGCATTGCCAATGTCATCAGAATCGCGATCGTGACGAGCTGCCCCGCGATGCCGAACGGGCCGAAGCCGGCACGGAGCACCTGGGGCAGCGGACCAACGAGGTCGATGTCGCTGGTGGGCACAAAGGCGACGACGGTGCTCGTGCCGAGAATGAACATCAGCGCGATGATCGGCGCGGCGATGACCACCGATCGACGCACGGCTCGCGCGGGCGCGTGCGTCTCTCCGGCGAGAATCGCGACGTACTCGAATCCGCCTAACGCGCCAAAGCCGAGCTTCCCCAGGATATTGAGGTTGAAGAGCGAGAGCGCCGGCACCTCGGTGCGAAGCGGATGGTACTCCCGCAGGTGCCCGGTGACGAGACTCACCACCGGCAGAACGAGCAACGCGGCAAAGATGACGAGCATCACGAGCCCGCCCGCGTTATGCACCCACTTTCCGACGGCGAGTCCGACGGTGGACGCCAGCACCATCAGCGAGAGCAGGGTCGCCGTGGCTAGGGCGACGAACCAGCTGCTCGTCGTCATCCACGACGCGCTCGGCCCCAGCGCGTAGGAGAGATAGGTCGCGCACTCGAGTCCGATCTCCGAGGTGTGGACGATGACATACAGCCAGAGGTTCCACGCGAGCAGGAAGCCGATCGTCTCGCTGAAGCCGAGCTTGGCCCACTGGTAGAGTCCACCCTCGAGGGGCATGAGGCGCGCGAGATACATCACGACCGCGGCCGACGGCAGGTAGAAGAGAGCGATCGCGAGGAGCCAGAGTACCACGTGCGAGGGACCGAGCTTGCCGGCGACGCCGATCCACGAGAGACCGACGATGAAGAGAATCTGCGTCAACACGAGATCGCCGACGCCGAGCTCCTTCTTCAATACCGCACTGTGGGCCTCGACGCGCGCCTCTTCCGTCGCGAGCGTCTGCGACGCCGTCCGCATGGGTCGCTCGTCAGGCATCATTTGCCGCCATCGATCGAGAGCACCTGACCCGTGATCCACGCCGCGTACTCCGACGCAAAGAAGAGCACGCCGTGCGCGATGTCGTTAGGCGTTCCCAGCCGCTTCAGTGCAATGCGCTCGACGAGATCGCGCTGGCCCTCCGGCCCATATGATTCCCACTGCCGTTCCGTTGTCGGGTTGGACCGGACGAACCCGGGCGCGATGTTGTTGACCGTAATCCCCCACGGCCCCAGCTCGTGCGCGAGCTGCCGGGTGAGTCCGATCTGGGCCGCCTTCGCCGCGGCGTAGGCTTGGATACCGGTGAGGCTGATGCCGAGGCCAGCGCCGCTGGAGATGTTGATGATCCGTCCGCTGCGCGCTTCTTTCATCACCGGCGCGACGGCCTGGGCGCAATAGAAGGCGCCCGTCACATTGACGTCGAAGATGCGTTGCCAGTCGCGCGGCGTGACTTCTTCGAGCGGCCGGCCGACCTGGCCAAGGACGCCGCCGGCGTTGTTGACGAGGATGTCGAGGTTGCCGGTCGCGCCAGCGGCCTGAGCGACGAATGCGTCGACCGCGTCTCGATCCGTTACGTCCACGACGCGCGTCGTGCAGCTTCCCTCGATCCCCGCGACGAGCCGCTCCGTCTGCCGGAGCTCGGTCTCGAGGACATCGCACCCCCAGACCGCGGCACCACGTTCAGCAAACGCTAACGCGATGGCGCGCCCGAATCCGTGCGCGGCGCCGGTGACGACTGCGACCTTCCCGTCGAAGCGGCAGTTCATCCCCAGCCGTCCGCGAGGAGTGCGCGTGTCTCCTCGACCGCGACCTGCCAGATGGCGAGCATGTCCTCGTCCGGGCGCTGATAGAAGCCGCCGTAGTTCCCGTCCCCGAGGTAGGCGCGCAATGCTACCGGGTCGAGGAGACGGAGCCGCGCGAGATCGACCATCGGTCGCCGCGTCTCCGGCATCGCCACGTTAGGCAGCCTCGTCCACGGAAAGTTCTCCATCCACGAGCCGTGCGACGCCACCGAGTCGATCTCCTGGACTTTCGCCCACGTCCGCGGCGCGTTCCACCAATTATGGAAGATCACCCGGCACGCCGGATGATCCGCGGACCACTCCTGCGCGAGCTGCGCCACGGCGCTATTGCCGCCATGACCGTTGCAGACGAGGATGCGACGGAAGCCGCTGTGCGCGAGCCCGTCGAGAATGTCCCGCACGACGTTGAGGTGGGTCTCGACCCGCAGCGAGATCGAGCCGGGATATTCGCGGAAGTAGGGAGTGACGCCGTAAGCGACGACCGGGAAGACCGGGATCCCGAGGGGCTCCGCGGCCTCCGCCGCCACTCGCTCGGGAAGAATGCAGTCGACCGTGAGCCGCAGGTGGCTATGCTGCTCGGTGCTGCCGAGCGGCAGCACGGCGCGGTCGTCGTGCGTCAGGTACTGCTCCACCTGCATCCAGTTCATGTCGGAGATGCGCATCGAGCAATGTGGGGTCGGGCGCGGGAAAATACGATCGGAGCGCCGTGACCGCGACAACACCGCTGCGTTGCTTGACGGCGGGGACAGGGGAGGGCATCCTCATGTGCGACCGAGATCTCAGATCTGAGATCTCAGTCTCGCATTCCTACTCACCAAAGGCGACAACGATGTCGGAGCGCCACCTCACCCGTATCGGCAAGTACGAGGTGGAGTGCGTGATCGGTGAGGGATCGATGGGCGTGGTCTACCGCGCCATGGATCCTCTCATCAATCGTCGCGTCGCCATCAAGGTCATGGCGGACGCCGTCGCGCAGGACGCGGGTCTCCGCGACCGGTTTCTGCGGGAAGCGCAGGCCGCCGGCTCGCTGCAGCATCCGAACGTCGTCACCATCTACGATTTCGGAGAGGTCGACGACCACCTCTTCATCGCGATGGAGTACGTCGAGGGCAACGATCTCGCCGACCTCATCGCGAAGAAGGTCACGATCCGGCCGAGCGATGCGCTGGATCTGATCATAGGCCTGCTGCACGGACTCGCGTACGCACACAAGCGTGGCATCATCCACCGCGACATCAAGCCTGCGAACGTCCGCGTGGATGGCGAAGGCAAGGCGCGGTTGATGGACTTCGGCGTCGCGCACCTCGCCTCGTCCGAGCTCACCAGCACCGGCATGCTCCTCGGCACTCCGGCGTACATGGCGCCCGAGCAGATCACCGGCGGCGCCGTAACGGCGGAGACCGATCTCTTCTCCGTCGGTGCGGTGCTCTACGAGTTACTGGCAGGGCGGCGGCCGTTCGTCGGCGAGACGCTGCAGTCACTGATGTACTCGATTCTCAATAAGTCGCCGGAGCCGCTCGAGAATTATGTCTCGAAGCTGCCCCCGGGGTTGAACGACGTTGTCATGCGCGCGCTCGCGAAGGAGCCGAGCCATCGCTACCACAGTGCGCTGGCGATGGCGAATGATCTCTCGGCCATTCTCAACGCGCTCGAGCCCGAGGGAAAGCGCACGTCGCTCTCGCTGCGTGCGGCGATCGACACCGCTCTCGCGCAGGAGCACAAGGCACGCAAGCGCCGCAAGGTGGGAGGACAGGCCGCCATCTTCGTCGCGGGCGCAGTGCTCGCCGCGGTGCTCTTCGGTGCCGCACGCTTCTTTTTGATGCATCGCGATAGCGGAGCTCAGCGCGAGGCTCCAGTGACGGTCGGCGGTGCAGCGGGCACGGCACCGGCGGTACGTGACACGTCGCGCGCGGTCCCAGCACCGGCTGCACCGGTCGTTCCGGCTCCCGCTGCGCCGGTTGCATCGCGTTCGAATGAGCTGGCGGAGCGTGCGCCGCGACCGACAATCAGCCGTCCGGCCGTCGATACGAAATCAGGAGCCGACCGCCTAACGAGCGCGCCAAAGTCGATTGCGGTGGATTCCAAGCCTGTCGACAGCGCGGCGAGCCTGCCGGCGCCCCCAGTGCCGCACGTGTCGACGGCGGTGGAGCGCACGCCTGCCGTCACACAGTCGAGTGCTGCCGTGCCGGCCGCGGTCGCGCCACCGCCGACGGCCGCTCCCGCGCCGCGCGAGAACGTCGCCGAACAGGTCAACGCGGCTATCGCCGCCTATGCACGGGCGCTGGAATCTCTCGACGTGGCGCAGCTCCGACGCGCCTATCCCGCCATCTCCGCGGATCAGCGAAAAGCCTTCGAGGATTTCTTCCGGTCGATCCGTACCCTGAACGCGAGCCTCACGGTCGGCAATCTCCAGATCGATGGCGCGAGCGCCGAGGCGCAGGTGACTGGCGCCTTCGACTACGTGACGAGCAACGGCTCGACCGAGCGGCGCCCCGTGAGCTTCGTCGCGACGTTCCGCCGCGATCGCAGCAACTGGATTCTCGCTGCCATCCACTGACCGCCGTCGGCCTAACGAGTCAGAAGGCGACCTCGAGGCCCGTCGTATAGACGATGCTCGAGCGCATCCCGCCGCGATTGAGCGGGACGAGCGCGTTCGCGACGAGTGTCCATGCTGGCCAGAGCACAGCGCGACCGCCGAATGATCCGTTGAAGATGTCGTCGCGGATGTTGGGGATCGTCGTCGGATCGATCACGCGGTGGTATGGCGCGTCGAAGGTCACGGGACCGGGAAG
>DATEPP010000181.1:0-21193 GCA_035273165.1 Gemmatimonadaceae bacterium | reverse complement strand
TCGTATGCCTTTCCCATCACCTGCTTCACGCCCGAGATGGCCTGAATCTGCTCCTCGACGGGATCGAGGATCTGCTTCTCGACGATGTCCGGCGATGCGCCAGGATAGACGATTCCGACCGACACGAACGGAGGTGCAACGTCGGGAAACTCGTCGGTCTTCAGCTTCAGCAGGGCAAAGATGCCGAAGACGACGAGCGCCAGCATCGACACGACGGTGATCAGCGGTCGCTTGATGGCAAAATCGGAGATGAACATGGGAGGTTCTGTTGGAGAGTCGTGGCGGTGCCAAATGCTGGGTGCTAGGTGTTAGGTGTTAGGTGTTAGGTGTTAGAACTGACAGCTCTCAGCTGCCTAGCACCTAGCACCTAGCACCTAGCACCTCATTTCTTCACATCCGTCGGCGCGGACACACGGACGGGCGTGCCAGCGCTGATGCCGCGCGCGGCGCCGAGCAGCACAGTGTCGCCCGGTGCCAAACCCTGCGTGATCTCCACCGTCTCTGACGCGGCGTCGCGAAGGCCTAACGTCACTTCCGCCTTCTCCGTGCGTCCGCCTTTCAGCCGCATCACGCTCGGACGCAGCCCACGCTCATCCACCGCACTCTGCGGTACGATCGGCGCGCGATGCGACTCGCTCGAGACACGACCTTCGGCGAACAGCCCACCGACGAGCGTGCCACCACTGTTCGGCAGCGACGCGATGATCCGCACCTGACGCGTCGCCGGATCCGCGATCGGATTGATCCGCGTTATGCGGCCCGTGAAATGACGGTTCGGATAACCCGTCACCGTGAAGTCCACTGGCGCGCCGAGCCGCACCGAGCCTAACGCGTCCGCGGGGACCGACGCTTCGAGTCGCATCGTCGATGGGTCGACAACGGTGACGAGCGCCGTGCCGGCGGACACCACGTCGCCCGCGCTCGCGGAGCGCGCGCTGACGATGCCGGCGAACGGCGCCGTGATCCGTGTGTTCGATGACTGCTTCTCCGCCGATGCCAACTGCGCCTGCGCCGTCGCGAGCTGCGCACGGGCCGCCGTTACCTGCGCGCGGGATTGCTCCACGACTCGCTCGGCGATTGCCCCAGCCTTGAGGAGCGCGTCGTTGCGGTCCTGCTCGTGCTGCGCGACGGTGAGGTTGGCCTGCGCGGTCGTCACCGCTGAACGGGCCGAGAGGAGCTGATCTCGAATTGCCGAGTCGTCGATGCGGAGCAGCAGCTGGCCCGCGGCCACACGCTGTCCCTGATCGACGAGCGTCTCCACGACCGGACCCTGGAGCTCGGCACGAATCGTCGCCTCGCGCTCTGGCGCGAGCGTCCCCGAGAGAGCAGGCCCCGTCTTGATCTCCTGTTCGGTGACGATGACGACATTCTCCGGGCCGATGACGACGGATTCCGTTCCCGCCGGCTCGGCGTTGGCGTCACCGCGACGGCACCCCGCCGCCGTAACGACTGTCGCCAGTGCCGCCAGCCTAACGACTCTCAGGATCTCCCGGCTCCGCCTTCCACTCATGCCACTCATGGTATGATTCCTCCCCCCGAGACACCGCTTGCGCTCGCGGCAGCTTGTGTCGTTGTTCGTGTCTGTGTCTGTTGTTGCGTGGAGCCGCCCTGGCCCTGCGTGCCACCATTCACTGCGTTCCCCGACTGCGTCTGGAACTGCGACTGCGACTGCCCGCTCCCTGTCGCCTGTAACGGCAGATCCCGCAGGAGCGCGAGCTTCACGCGCGCGACCGCGAGATCACGAGCCGCCTGCGCGCGATTTGCCAGCGACTGCTCGAGGAGCAGACGGGATTGCGAGAGATCCGTCTGCGTCGAGATGCCTTCACGGAAGCGGATCTGGTCGATCTCGTAGGCGCGGGACGCCTGCTGCGCCGTGCCCGCGCTCGCCTGCCACGTGGCTTGCGCCTGCTGGAGCGCGCTCAGCGCAACGCGCGCGTCGAGCGCGGCGAACTCGCGTGTCTGCTGGAGCTGCGCCTTCGTTTGCGTGAGGTTGCTCTCGGCGATCATCTCGTCACCGCGAATGCGTCCGCCGGTAAAGAGTGGCAGCGAGAGCGAGGCGCCGATCGTCCAGTTCTCGCGCGCGTTGTTCCATTGCGGAAAGACGTTCGTCGGGAAATAGAGCCGCTGGTAGCCGGACGTGATCTGGATCGATGGAAGCCGTTCGCCGCGCGCCGCCTTCACCAGCGCTTGCTGAGCGCGCACACTCTGCTCGAGCTGACGCACCGGCGCGCGGTCGGCGACGTTGGTGTCCGCCGCCAGTGCCGCGACGCTGCTGATCTGCGCGCGCGAGCTTCCGGCGTTGATCGCGGCGACGACCGTGCTCGTCGTTGCCGTCGAGTCGTCGAGCGGTGTCGCCAGCGCGAGCGGCTCGTCCATCGGCAAGTTGAGTAGTTGCTTGAGTCGGTAGTACGCGACCTGGCGCGCATTCCGAGCTTGCAACACGACCGGTACCTGGTTGTCGCGAGTCACCTGCGCGCGCAGCAAGTCGAATTCCGCCTGATTCCCGACCTGGCGTGCGACGCGCGTCTGGCGTAGCACCTCGTCCGTCTGCGTGAGCGCCGCCTCCTGAATGGAGACGAGCCGATCGGCGAGCGCGGCATCGTAGTACGCCTGAGTCACGTCGAGCGCGAGCTGTGCGCGCTGCGCAGCGACCTCGATCGTCGCGGCGTTCACCGAAGCGTTCGCAGACTGATACTGCGCCGAGATGCGACCGCCCGAAAAAACGTTCTGCGAGAAGTTGAGTCCGAACGTCCACTGATTCGGCGCGCCGAAGCCCACGCTGGAGAAGTTGAAGCCGCCGCCGGACTGACAAGTACTCGCCTGCGCGAGCGCCGCTTGGACCTCCGCCGGTGTCGCGTTCGCGGGGATCGCCGGCGCGCAGAGCGCCTGCGGTTTCGGCGTCGACGACGTGTCCGTACCGCCGCCCAGGCTGACTCCCTGGAATTGAGAGCGGAGCGTGCGGGCGTAGCTCGCCGTTCCATTCAGTTGCGGGAGATACTGGCTCCGCGCCTGATACCACTGACCGCGCGCTCTCGTTAGGCCGGCACGGGCAATCTGAATGGCCTCGCTCTGCGCTTCGGCCGCGCGGAGCGCGTCCTCGAGCGACAGGCTCCGCGACGCGACCGGCATCGCGCCTCGCGTGGTGTCTTGCTGGGCTCCGAGCGGCCGCGGCGGCCGTCCCGCGAGCGCGACGAGCGCGCCCACGACGGCGATGGCGACACCTCGGGTCTGAGTCCGAGACATGGTTGGTGCTTGATGAGGTTGAGTGACGGGACGGCTACTGCGCCATCGCACGTCGGTCGTTCGCGGTCTGCGCAGCTCTGAGCGGGACAACGTCGCCCGCGCCTAACGCGCCCACAGCGCGCAGAAAAACGTTCACGTACTTGGTTGGTGCGTCTTCGACCGGCTGCGGAAACGCGTCTGGCGGCAAGACGTCACGCCCTACGGCATCGCCGAACATCGACGAGATGAACATCGACACCGCCGTCGCGACATCCGCCGTCTCGTCAGCGAGTCCCGCCGCCTGTAGCCGCGTGATGTACTCCGTCAGCGCCATGGCGGCGCAGTTCGGGCCCTCGCACATCGCCGTCGCTGCTTCCGGCCGCTCCTCGAGCTCGCCGAATGTCTTCCGGATGATCGATCGCCACTGCCGCATGTGGTCGAGCAGCGAGCTGCACCACGGGATGAGCTCAGCCTGAGGGTCGACGGGCCGCTCAGGCAGCGCCGGTACCGGAAGCGACGCCGAGTGCGACTGCATCATCGCCTCGAACAGCGCCGCCTTCGATCCGAAGGTGCGAAAGAGACTGACCTCGTTCACGCCGGCCTCGATGGCGATGAGCCGCGTCGTCGCACCCCGGAATCCATGCTGGGCGTACACGCGCGCAGCGGCCTGCAGTATTCGCTCACGTATGTCCATGGCGGCGGATGATAAGCGAGCCGTACTCTGAATGCAAGTAGTTACTTGCTTTCAGCTTCCCGGCACCCAAACCGCTCTCGAATGCCAGAAGACTCACATGCGATATATCCGCAGATATATCGGAACACCGGTCTCGCTGGTTTCAGCGTTCCGCCCCATTCGCCCGTGGTCCTACTGGCCATGGGCCGCCCCGTCGCGATGTTAGAGCCGTGGCTGGTGGCTGGTGACTGGTGGCTGGTAACTGACAGCTACCAATCACGAGTCACCAACCACCAGTCACCAGCCCCCACCGACGTGCTCCCGCTTCTCACGCTCGTTTTCGTCGTCTCTGGCGCCGCAGGGCTCATCTACGAGTCGATCTGGAGCCGCTATCTCAGCCTCCTCGTCGGCCACAGCGCCTACGCCCAGATCATCGTCCTTGTAATCTTCCTCGGCGGCATGTCGTTAGGCGCGCTGCTCGTCGGCCAGCGGTCGGAGCGGCTGCGGCAGCCCCTCGTCTGGTACGCGGCGGTCGAGATACTGGTCGGCATCATCGGCCTCCTCTTCAACTTTCTCTACATCGACATCTCCGACCTCGCCTACGACCGGATCTTTCCCGCGCTCGCTGGCGGCTGGGGTCTCATCGTCGTCAAATGGCTGCTCGCGGGACTGATGATCCTCCCGCAGTCCATCCTGCTCGGCACCACCTTCCCGCTGATGAGCGCGGGCGCCATCCGATTGTTCCGCGGCCGCACCGGGCGCGTGCTCGGCCTGCTCTACTTCGCGAACAGCTTCGGAGCGGCGATCGGCGTGCTCGCTGCCGGCTTCTACCTCCTCGCTCGCGTCGGCCTTCCCGGCACCCTCGTCACCGCGGCCATCTGCAACTTCATCGCGGCGGGTGGCGTCATACTCGGCCTTCGCTTCGTCGCCGCGTCCGCTGCTGCGGTGGGTCCCGACGTTCCCTTTGCGAAACCGTTGCCTAACGCGGCAAGCGGCGTCGCGTCTCTCACTCCCGTCACGTTGCTGCTCGCGGTCTCGTTCGGGACCGCCGTCGCGTCGTTCATCTACGAGATCGCGTGGATCCGCATGCTGTCTCTCGTGCTCGGGAGCGCAACGCACTCGTTCGAGCTGATGCTGTCCGCGTTCATCCTCGGTCTCGCCCTCGGCGCCTTCTGGATCCGCGGCCGGGCGGATCGTATGGCGAATCCGCTCGCCGTTCTCGGTACGGTGCAATGGATCATGGGCACGCTCGCGATTGCCACGTTGCCCGTGTACATGGCCTCGTTCGGCTGGGTCGCGACGCTCCTCGACACGTTCAGGCAGAGCGACGCCGGATACCGCGGCTTCCTCGTCGCTCGTTATGCGATCTGCCTGCTCGTCATGATGCCCGCAACGTTCTGCGCCGGCATGACGCTGCCACTCATTACGAAGATGCTGATGGATGGCAGCGGCCGGATGAAGGGCGAACGGGCGATCGGCGCGGTCTACGGGCTCAATACGCTCGGTTCGATCGCCGGGGTGCTCCTCGCCGGACTCATTCTCATGCCGGTGCTCGGGCTCAAGCTGCTCCTCATCTGCGGAGCGCTCGTCGACATTGGTCTTGGCCTCGCCCTGCTGCTCGCAGTCGCGCGCGCGGCCGAAGGGGATATGACGCGACCCTCGACGCGTCTCCGACAGCCGATGTCGCGCCTAACGGCACTCACGGTCGCCGTCGGCGCGTTCATCGCTCTCGTCGCGATCGTCGTCGATTTCGACCCGATACGACTGACGAGCGGCGTGTACCGCTACGCTCTGGTACCCAGGAAGGGCGATTACGCCATTCCCTTCTATCGCGACGGCCGCACCGCGACGGTAAGCATTCGCCGCATGAAGAGTGGCTTCCTCACACTCTCCACCAACGGCAAGCCCGATGCGTCGATGGACGACTTCTGGCACAGCGCCTCGTTCACCGGCCCGCCGCACGTGCTCGAGCGGGACATCGCCACCCAGGTCCTCCTTCCCGTCGTGACCCTCGCCCACCGACCTGACGCGCGGGAAGTCGCGGTCATCGGCCAGGGCTCGGGGATGACCTCGCATCTCCTTCTCGGAAGCCCGAACGTCAGGCATCTGGCAACGATCGAGATCGAGCCCGAGATGATCGCCGCGTCGCGCGCCTTCTATCCGGCAAACCGCCGGGTCTTCGACGACAAGCGCGCGAACTTCGTACTCGACGACGCGAAATCGTATTTCGCCGCGAGCGGACGCCGCTTCGATCTCATCCTCTCCGAGCCGTCGAATCCCTGGGTGAGCGGCGTCTCCGGGCTGTTCACGACGGAGTTCTACCGTCGCGTGCGAACACATCTCGCCGATGGCGGCGTCTTCGGGCAATGGCTGCATTTGTATGAGCTCGACGACGCACTGGCGACGCAGGTGCTGGCCGCGCTCGATCAGAATTTTTCAGCCTACGAGATCTTCTTCACCTCGAGCGCCGACATTCTCATCGTCGCGGGAAACGGACGCACCCTTCCGAAGCCGGACTGGAACGTCGTGTACTTCCCAGGACTCGCCGAGGATCTGCGCCGCGCCATGCCGCTCACGGCGGAAGCGTTCGAGGCCACCCGACTCGGCGGCCGCCAGCTGCTGCATCCCTATCTGGCGACGCAGGTCGCGCCAAACTCGGACTACTATCCGGTCCTCGATCTTGGCGCCGAGCGCACCCGATACCTCAAGAACAACGCCGAGGGAGTGAGCGGATTCGGAGAGGGGCGCTTCGACATCGCCGCCGCGCTTGCAAGCCACGTTCGGCCGTTCGGCACGACGGCGCTCTCCGTCATTCCAGAGATCACGCATGCCGACGAGCTGGCACGGGGTGCACGTCTCCGTGCGCTCCTCGCGTCGGGTCGTCTCGCGGACACCGCCGTTAGGCGCGACGAAGACGATGCCAGGGCGCGCGTCCGTCTCGATCAGTTCTCGCGTCAGATCGCGGGTTCGGCACCTCCAGCCGATTGGCGTGTCTGGGTCGAGGAGATGCGACAGGCGGAGCGGCTCGTGCACGGCGGCACGGCGGGCGTCGCCGACGAGTCATTCTATGCGGGGCTCCGCGCGTACGCGGCTCGGACGAACGCGCCCGCGCCAGCCCGCGCCGCGATCTATTTCCTCCACGGACTCGCGTCGTGGGATTTCACCGAAGCATCCCGCGCCGGCCAGATGCTCATCGACGCCCGCTCACACGACTCCGTCGACTGGCTGCCGATCTCTCTCGTTCGCAACGGCGTCGTGGTTGCGCGGATCCAGCTCGGCGACTTCGTCGGCGCGCGCGCGGCGTTCAAAGCCTACTCACGCAACGTCGACGAGGACCCGTTCACCGCCCGGGTCCTTGCCGCATACCTGTTGGATCAGGAACGGCGGAGAGGAGAATAGAGGCAGTCTATAGCTATCAGTCCATAGCTATCTGCGAATTCGGAACGAAGCGTTGATAGCATAGGTGCGGATTCCTCGTCGCTTCGCTCCTCGGAATGACAACTGTCATCCCTAGCGCAGCGAGGGATCTGCACTTCATCCCATCAACGCTTCGTTCCGAATACCCTGCTAGCTATGGACTATCGACTGATAGCCGCACTATTGTGGCTTCCCCGCCTGCGTGACCTTCGCGAAGTCGCCGGCCATCACGACTGTCATCTTCGACGGATCGAGGGTACGACGGAGGACGGCGTTCACCTGATCTGCGGTGAGAGCACCGATCCTCTTTTCGATCTCACCATCGAACGCCATCGTCCGTCCGAGAAAGAGACCCGTCGAGAGCTGAGTGGCGAGCATCAGGTCATTCGAGCGCGCCATCGAGCGCCGCTGCAGGAAGGCTACGCGGTTCTTCTCGACATCCTCATTGGACAGACCGTCCTTCACGATCTTCCCCATTTCGTCGAAGAACGCTGCATTGACCTTGTCCATGTTCGTCGGGTTGGCGATGGCGAGCGTCAGCCACTGACCGGCCTTCTCGAGCGGCGACACGTTCAACCCACTCTGCACCGCGTAGCTCAAACCGTCCTTGACACGGATCCGGTTAGGCAGGCGGCTGTCGAGCGGATTCTCACCGAGGATGTAGTTGACAAGAAGGAGTGCGGGGAAGTCGGGGTCGCTGTCCGTCATATTGAAGGGCTGCCCAGCGACGAAGAGCGCATTCGCCTTATCCGGCGTCTCGATCATCTGCTTGCCGCTCGCCGCCACCGCGAGCATCACCGGCACAGGCTTGAACAGCGTGGGGCTCTTCCAGCTGCCGAAAGCTTCCGCCGCGATCCCGGCAACTTCCGGTTCGTCGAAATCTCCGACGACCGCCAGCTCGCCAGCCGACGCGCCATAGAGCTCCGTGTAGAACTTGCGAATGTCAGCGACGGTCGTCGCCTTCAGCATCGCCAGCTGCTCGTCGGGAAGCCCGAGATAGCGCGCATGTCCCTTCGGATAGCGCGAGATCTGCCGCGCGAACCCGAGCTGCGCGAGCATCATCGGCTCGTTACGCTGTGCTTCGACGTTTGCGATCGCCTCACGCTGCACCTGCTCGAACTCGTTGGCGTCGAATGCCGGCTGGCGAAGCATCTCGCCGACGAGCTTCAGCGTCGCGGCGAAGTTTGGGCGTGTCGTCTCGATCGCCACGCGCACGTTGCCGACCGACGCTGGCGTGATCATCACCTTCGCCGTCAGCTTCGTGAGTGAATCGGTCAGCTGCTGGCGATTGAGCGCCTTCGTGCCGCGCATCAACATCTGCGTCGTGAGCGACGGCGCCATTCCACGATTCGCGAGCGCCTTCTCGTTGCCGATGCGCAGGCTCACGACGGCCGATACCGCTTCACCACGATTCTTCTTCGACAGGAGGGCGAGGCGCATCCCCGACTTCAGTGCGCTGCGGTGAACGCGCGCCTCGATGTTCGCGGGCGACGGGTCAAAGGCCTCGCCGGTCGCGACGACAACGGAGCTCTTGTAGTTCTTGAGCAGCGAATCCACACTCGGCGCCGCCGCGATCTCCGCGCGATCTGGCTTGTCCGTCGGAATGAAGAGGCCGACCGTCCGGTTCGACGGCTTGAGATACGCGCTCGCGACACGCTGGACGTCCTGCACCGTCACCTTCTTCACCTGATCGCGGTGATAGAAGAAGAGACGCCAGTCACCCATCGCCATCCATTCACTGAGCTCGAGCCCGAAGGTCTTCGTGACCGTCGGCGCGAGATCGAATCCCTTGAGGACGTCGGCCTTCGCGCGTTCCACTTCCTCCGTCGTCGCTGGCTTCGTCGTCGCGATCTCGGTCGCGACGGCATCGAGCGCGTTTTCCGCGCTGTCCACTGACTGCGTCTTCTGGAGCAGGGCGGCCAGGAACAGACCACCTGGATCGTGCTGCTGCAGATTGTTCGCCTGCACTGCGGACGCCTTCTTGGTCTCGACGAGCGCCTTCTGCAGCCGGCCAGACGCTGCATCGCCCAGGACGCGCGTCAGCACATCGATCGCCGGAAAATCCGGGTGCGTGCCAGCCGGCACGTGATAGAACGTCATCACGAGCTGCGCATTGCCGGTGCGCCGGATCGTCGCCATCCGCTCACCGTCCTGCGTCGGCTCGACGGTGTAGATGCGATCCATGACGCGCGCCGGACGCGGGATCGCGCCGAACTTCTCCTGGACGAGGCCGAGCGCCCGGGCCTCGTCGAAGTTGCCCGCGATCATGAGGACCGCGTTGTCGGGCTGATAGTGCTTGTGATAGAAGGCCTGGAGCTTGTCGATCGGCACGTTCTCGATGTCGCTCTGCGCCCCGATCGGCAGATGGCTGTAGGCGTGGAACAGATACGCGGTCCCGAGCACGCGCTTGAGCGTGACAAGGAACGGACTGTTCTCATCCTTCTCGAACTCGTTGCGAACGACGGGCATCTCCTTGTCGAGATCCTCGCGCGCCACGAAGCTGTTCGTCATGCGGTCGGCCTCGAGATCGAGCGCCCAGGCGAGAGT
Organism: Gemmatimonadaceae bacterium; assembly: GCA_035273165.1. GTDB lineage: Bacteria > Gemmatimonadota > Gemmatimonadetes > Gemmatimonadales > Gemmatimonadaceae > AG2. The sequence goes on along the minus strand of DATEPP010000181.1, from coordinate 11,334 downwards.
CGAGTCCGCGCCGGTGAAGGTCTCGTAGAAGTTCGTACGGTCGAAGGACGTCGTCGCGTCGAACGTCGCGCCGTGCGCCGAGATCTCATCCGACGGATTGCGATGTTTTGGCGTCCCCTTGAACTGCATGTGCTCGAGGAGGTGGGCCATTCCCGTCTCTCCATACCCCTCGTGTCGTGAGCCGACGAGGTAGGTGACGTTCACCGTCGTCTGTGGCTTGGACTTGTCCGGGAAGAGCAACACCCGAAGACCGTTCGAGAGCCGGTACTCGGTGATGCCTTCGACGCTCACCACCTTGGTGGGGGCCTGGCTGCTTGCAGCCTGCGCGACGAGCGAATGGGCGGGAGCGAGCACGACGACGCCGGCGATGGCGACGATCGTGCGCATGACGAGCGTGGAGGACATACGACCTCAGGTAAGGGGTACAATGCGCCGGTTTAGGGACGCCTGGACCGGCGAAAGGTTACCGCTCGCCTAGAGGTGATCGCGCGTATTCGTGCACGAGCTCGGCAGGGTCGTCGTAGATCGCGACTGCGCCTCCGAGTGCATCGTCGGCCCACCAGCCTCCGCAACGCAGAGCGATGGTGCGAACGTTCGCGCGCTGCGCTGCCTCGACGTCGTAAGGCGTGTCGCCCAACATGATGGTTGTTTCCGCCGCGAGATCGCCGCGATGCAGAGCCGCGTGGACGATGTCCGGGTCAGGCTTCGAATCCTCGGCGTCGTCCGAGGTCGTCCGCCGGCGAATCAGTTCGGAGAGACCCGCCTGCTCGAGAAGCTCGTTGAGCTCCTGCTCGCGTGCCGATGTCGCGATGACGAGCCGCAGATCGTCTGCCATCATCCGCCTGACGAGAGCCTGCGCGCCTGGCGTTGGGCATAACGACGGCAGGTAGTCCCGTCGGAATCGCTCCATGCGGCGGGCGGCGAGCTCCTTTCCCCGTCCCTGCTCGACATCGAGACCCGTCACCGCCCGAACGAGCTTGTCGCCTCCCATGCCAATGAGCGCTCGAATCTGGGCGTAGGTGACGTCGAAGTCGTTTTCCTGCAGCACCTCCACCCACGAGCGCGCGTGGGCGTCATTGCTGTCGATCAACGTGCCATCCACGTCGAGGAGACAGCCGCGAAGCAGCGGCCGGGAGGTCACGTGCGATCGTTAGGCGTTCGGTCCGCGGCGGCCATTGCCATTCGGATCGCGTCGCTTGGCCTTCCCTGCATCACGTTTTCCGGCACGGCGCTCGAGCACGACTTCCCGCTCGACGATCATGTAGCGAATGAGGCGGTCGGCGGCGTCGGGAAAGGCGCTGAGCCGGTCGCGAAACCGATCGTTGGAGACGATGCGCGCGTCGAGCTCGCGCGCGAAGCTGAGAAGGAAGTAGTCGGCGTCCGTCCCCGCCGGCGCCTGCCTCACGACGCCGCTCTCCACCAGCCGCTCGTAGCCGACGGTGTCGTCGATCTGATGCCGCAGGGCCGCATCCACCACCACCACGGGATCGAAGCCTTCCTCCTGCATCTTCTCCCGCATGGCAATGATGTTCGCGAGGTGCGCCTTCTCGCCCTCCGTCGAATGAGCGACGTTCGAACCGTCGACGAGGACGATCGGTTTCGTCACGGGTTCTTGCGCGCCTTCGTAAGGATGCTCTCGGTCTTCGCCGCGCCGAGCTTGGTCGTGTCCACCTGCTGGCCCACTGCCGCGCCCGTCTTCGACGAGTCGAGTGCGCGCTTCGTACTGTCGAGGTGCGTGCCCATCGAGTCCGCCGAGGCCTTGAAGTCGGCCTTGTTGCCTCCACACGCACCAAGGGCCAGGATGACGCCCGCAAGCGCCATCAGTCGGCATGAAATCCGTTTCATCGCTTCCTCCGAGATCCGAGTCTTGCTCTATCACGTGCGTTACAAGGATTGCGCCGCGACCGACTGGCGCACGCGATTCGGAACAGGCCGGTACCAGATCACGGATTTCCGGAACCTCACTTCGAGGGGAGGGTAGGGCGATGGACGCCCTCTGACGCGGGCGTCAGAAACGAGCGCTTCCGGAGATTAATTTGGTGAAACGACGCGACCTTCTGACGTTCCTGCTGGCTGGTGCGGTCGTCCTCGGTGTAGGTGGCCGCGATGGTGCCGGCTTGACAGAGTTGGCAGATCCGATCTCGGCAATAGAGACCGTCGCCGCGAACGTCGAGACTGCCGCGACCGGTGCACATCTTGGCTTCGATACCAGCAAGTACCCTGGCGACGAGGCCATGCAGGCGTGGCGGGATGACGGCTCTTACGAGTGGGTCGGCTACTATCTCCCCTCGGCTCCCTGTCACCGCGACGCCAGTTGGTCTGGCAAGCGAGAGCAGCTCACTCAGATGGGTTGGGGGCTGGCGGTCGTCTACGTCGGTCAGCAGACGTGGGGCAAGACGCCGGGCAAGGCCGAGCTGGTCACGAAGTACGTGAAGCGTCGCGTCAAGCAGGTAAAGACGCGCCACGGCCGCAGGGTCGTCAGCTACGTAACGAAGCGCGTGCCGGTGAAGGTGCTCGTGCAGCCGCGCGCCGAGCCAGGCTCCAGCTGCTCGGCCCACTTCGTGAGCGCGACGCGAGGCGGCACCGAAGCGGACGATGCGATCGCTCGGACGGAAGCAGAGGGCTTTCCTCGCGGAACCGTGATCTTTCTCGACGTCGAGCACATGAGCACCGTCCCGAAGGCGATGCGCGACTACTACAAGGAGTGGACGGCGCGCGTTCTCGCCGACGGCCGCTACCGCCCTGGCTTCTACGCGCACACGGCCAATGCGGCGCTGATCTACCGTGACGTGAAGGGTGTTTATGATTCGCTCAACGTCACCGGGGAGCCGCCATTCTGGGTGGCGGGCAACACCGCTGAATTTGCTCCAGGTAAGACACCGGCCGATGTCGGACACGCTTTCGCCGCGGTCTGGCAGGGTGTGCTGGACAGGGTCGAGGAGCGAAACGGTCACCGCATGCCGATCGACGTGAGTGTCGCGGCCACGCCGTCTCCGTCGACGATGTACGCCGATTGAGACGGACCTGACGGGGAGTCAGCCTAACGAAAACGGGGCCGGCATCGCCGGCCCCGTTTCTCTTTCTGGTGACTTGTTGTCAGCTGCCGAAGCCCGGATCTCCGTCGAGGCCGCGGTGAGACGAGCTCTGTTCGTGAGCCGCTTCGCGCAGGCCAAGCGAGCACGCCGGCTTCGCAACACGCAAACCGCCCGCGAGCTCGCGCTCGAACTGGTTGCTCACCGTCGGCGGCAGAGACGAACCCCGCACGGCGACGCGAAGGGCATCGCTCAGGAAGGTGAGCTCGAAAAGCAGCAGCTCCCAAGTACCGCCCTGGTTGCCGCGATATCGACCATGCTCGATGGCCGCGGCGATGACACCATTACGCGCGCCGGACTCCTGCGGATCGCGAGTGTGTCCGCCAGTCGTGATCGCGGCTGAAATGAGCGCGGCGGCCAGCTTGCGCAGCTCGCCAAAGCGATCGTCGAGGGGCATCCCGGCCCACGGAAGTGCGTGCGCTGCGGAATCCCACCATTCGACCATTACTCGGTCGATCAGAGCCCGTTCATCCAGATCTTGCACCGGTCCGCCCCCCGAGCCGCGCTGCACGTGTCAACGACCGAACGCTGAGGCCGGCATCGGCCGACAAAAGTGAGCGGGGAGGAGCCACTGGCTCCTCCCCCACTCGGACTGCCCCACTCCCTCGCCGCGCCCCCACCTACTGCGCTACGTTCCATCGCGCGGCATCCCCTTGTAGTGCATTCAGCGTGCCTATGGGAACGACGACGACCAAAACAGAACCTGGCGAACGGGAAAGGGCGCCGCTCACAACGAGCGCACACTCTGCGTGCACAGCCGTGCGAATGCTGTGAGTTCGATCACCAGGCTCACGCGCGGCCGTCTGCTTCTCCTCGTAACGATCGTGCTTGGCGGTGCCGCCTGTGGGCCGGCGCTGAATGAGGTGCGCATCGAACCGGGCACGATGCCGCTGAAGCCTGTCTTCTTCATCACCGACACCACCGGGCGCGGATCGAGCGGCACGATCTATGGCATGTCGGTCGTACCCTGCGGCGCCGACACCGCGGTGTGGCAGATCGCCGCCAATGGATCCAGCGGTGCCCCCAGCCGTCTGGTCTATGGCGAGACGCCGGCGGGCTACGTCGTAACCGCGGGGCCTGAGCCCCTTCGCGCAGGCTGCTACGACGTGTTCATCACCGATGGCCGGCGGTCCCGATTCAGGGTCGATGCCGCCGGGCGCGTGATCGTCGACGCCCGGCGCGACACCACCGCTCGTTAGGCTGACTACTGGACGACCACGCTCCCCGACATCGCCGCACCGTGCACTGAGCAGTGATACTTGTAGGTGCCGGCGGCCGCGAAGGTGCGCGACCACGTTCCCTGCGTCTGCGAGCCGGACGACGCACCATCGTCGAACACGATCGCATGCGTGGTGCAACTCTGGCCACCATAGCCGTCACTTCCGCACGCGTCCCAGGTCCACGTCACCTTCGTGTTCACCGGCACCGTCGTGGCCGATGGATCGAAGAAGTTGTTGCTCACTCTGATGCTGCTGGTGGTGCTCGGCGTGTTCTGGGGTGGCGGGTTGTTACCCGTCGTGTTGTTGCCACCGGTGCTGGGGCTCGTGGCAGAACCGCCGCAACCCACGGCCGCAACGATCAGGAGCAGAGTCATTCGAGCGGCGAGCCGCATGATGTTCCTCCGAGAGAGAGCTGACGAATTTCTCTCTCGAATCACGCGGTACGCCGGTTCGTTCCCGCGTCGCGACGGACCTTATTGATGCGCGGTGCGCCTCAACAACGCGTCAATCTCTCGCGCGGGTAAGGGCCGGCAGAAGACGAAGCCCTGAGCAAACGCGCAGCCCATCTCGCGAAGAAGGGTCGCCTGCTGATCCGTCTCGACGCCTTCCGCAATTGGCTCCAGGCCGAGGTTTCGAATCAGACTGATGATGGTGCTCACGAGCTGCGCCTGCCTGACGTCGGTCCCCATCTGGCTCACGAAACTACGGTCCACCTTGATGCCGTCTAACGGCAGGCGGCCAAGGTACGTCAGCGACGAGTAGCCAGTGCCGAAATCATCCATGAATACCTGCACGCCGAGGCGTCGCAGCTCGCCGAGAGTGCGCATCGCCAGCTCGATGTTCTCGAGCATGATGCTTTCCGTGATCTCGAACTTGATGCGGCGCGGCTCGAACGACAGCGAGTCGAAGAGGCGGCCCACCTGGTCGGCGAGGTCCTGCTGCGCGAACTGTTTCGGCGAGACGTTGATCCAGACCGACTGTGGCGCGTCGTACCCGAACTCTCGCTCCCACGCCTGTAGTTGCTCGCACGCGCGCGCGAGCACCCACCGCCCGATCTCGCCGATAAGGCCGGTCCGCTCAGCGATCGGAATGAAGTCGAGCGGCGGGATCAGCCCGCGCTCGGGGTGCTTCCACCGAATCAGCGCCTCCACGGCGACCACGCCACCGGTCGTGAGTGACACCACAGGCTGGTAATACAGGACAAGCTGGTCGCGCTCGACCGCTCGCCGGAGGTCCATCTCCATCCGCAGGCGCTCCATCGCCGCGGTGTGCATCGCCGGATCGAAGAGCTCGAATCGCCCACGACCATGCTCCTTGGCGCGATACATCGCGAGGTCGGCGCTGCGCAGGAGGTGTTGCGGGGCGTCGTCGGCCCTGGTGGAGAGCGCGATGCCGATGCTCGCCGACGTGAAGACCTCCGACTCGCGGATCGTCATCGGATTGCTCAGCGCAACCTGCAGCCGCTCGGCGACTCGCGCGGCATCGCTGGGCTCCTGCACCTCCTCGAGGAGGAGCGCGAACTCGTCACCGCCGAGTCGAGCGAGGGTATCCACGGAGCGAAGACAGCCGGCAAGCCGACGCGCCACTTCGACGAGTAGCTCGTCGCCCGCCAGGTGGCCGAACGAGTCGTTGACGATCTTGAAATGGTCGAGATCGACGAAGAGAACGGCGAAGGAGTTCGCGACGTCGCGCCGCGCCCGCTCGCCCGCATGGCGCAAGCGCTCGACGAAGCAGGCGCGATTGGGGAGCCCGGTCAGGCCATCGTGCAGCGCGTCGTGCCGCAGCTGCCGCTCGATCCGCTCCGCCTCCACCGTGCGGCGCTGGAGCTCGATCTCGGTCACAGCCGACGCGGCGATCTCGCCAAAGTGCTCGATCTCCTGCGCGGTCCACCGGCGCGGCTCCGTGTCGATAGCGACGACGAGCGCCAGCGGCTCGCCGGAGCTACCGGAGACGCGGGTGCCGAGAAAGCCGGCGATGCCTAACGACTGCGGTGAATCGGAGCTGTCCTGTCCATTGGCGCGCGCATCCTCGAGCGCCAGTGGTTCCTCGTTATCGAGGACGCGGCTGGCGAGCCCGATCCGGAAAAGCGCGCCCGGATCGCGGGAGAGCCAGAGATGGGCGTCACCGCCGCTGAAACATCGGCGATCCTGACCGAGCAGCAGAACGGCAGCGGAGGGAACGCGCAGGCTCGTCGCGGCGATACGCGCGACCCGTTCCAGCGCCGCGGCCAGCGCACCGTCCAAACCGTGAGCCCGCTCGGCACCCGCACGCAGCTGGTCGGAGCCGAGTGGTCGTGCCGGGGCGGTGGTATCGTTGCGGTGGGCAGGCATCTGGACAAGGACGGTCGCCACCGCCGTGCGTCACTGGGTGTTTGCCGAGACCGATTGGCGGCCACTTGTTGTCCAACTGTCGCGGTCACATCGGCTTGGATCTATCTATCGCCAGAGACATAGTGGCGCCGGCCAACGAGCGCTACCACTCCTCACGATCGCGACGGACCATCACGCGCCGCCCGCGGATGGTCGTGCTGCGGAGCGCGCCGATGATGTCGTCCGCCGAGTCATCGGGCACCTCGACGATCGAGAATTTGTCCGCGATCTCGATCGAGCCGACGGCGCGGGCATCGATCCCCGCCTCGTTGGCGATCGCACCGACGAGATCCGCCGGGCGAATGCCCGCGCGGCGGCCAAGTGCGATGTAGAGCCGCGTGACGTCCTCGTCAGACGAACGGGCGCGCCGGGCACCGCGTCGCGGGCGTGCCTCGCGCTCCTCGCGCTTCGGCTTGCCGTTGCGATCGCGAGAACTCTGCCGCTCACGCTCGCGCGGCACGGATGCCATCGGGATTTCCTCCTCACTCCCACCCGTAACCGTAGCTTCGTGGGCGAGCTTCACCGCTGCAGTGGCAACGTCGACGACGTCAAATTCTTCGGCCAGCGCCTCCACGACGACGCGGAAGCCATCGAAGTTGCCGGCGACGAGCGCCTCTCGTAAGGCGCCGCGTGTCAGCTCCAGCTTGCGCGTTCGCAGGTCGACGATGGTCGGCAACTTCTCGACGACGATGCGCTGTTTCGTGAGCTGCTCGATGTTCCGGATGAGACGATGCTCACGCGGCTCGGCGAGCGTGATCGCGACGCCTTCACGGCCGGCGCGACCGGTGCGTCCGATGCGATGGACATACGCGTCGGGTGCGGAGGGCACATCGTAGTTCACGACATGCGAGAGGTGCTCGATGTCGAGTCCGCGCGCGGCGACATCGGTCGCGACAAGGAGCTCGGTGGTACCGTCGCGAAAGCGCTGCATGACGCGGTCGCGCTGTTCCTGCGAGAGACCACCGTGGAGCGCCTCAGCACCATAACCGCGGCCGATGAGCGTCTCCGTGAGCTCGTCAACCTCGGTACGCGTGCGGCAGAAGACGATCGCCGACGTGGGGCTCTCCATGTCGAGGACTCGTCCGAGGGCGGCAATCTTGTACTGGCGCGGAACGACGTAGGCAACCTGCCTAACGCGGGGCGACGTTCCAGGCGCCATCGCCTCGCGGGCAATCCGGACGCGCGCGGGGTTCCGGAGATGGCGCTCCGCGATCTCGGCGATCCGCGACGGGATCGTGGCGGAGAAGAGCGCGGTTTGACGCTCGGTGGGCAGCGCCTCGAGAATCTCCTCGAGATCGTCGGCGAAGCCCATGTCGAGCATCTCGTCGGCCTCGTCGAGCACAACGACCTGCACATCGCCGAGCTTCACCGAGCCACGACGGATGTGATCGAGGGCGCGGCCCGGCGTCGCGACGATGACGTCGACGCCGCGCTTCAACGCGCGAAGCTGCTGCTGAATCGATTGCCCACCGTAGATCGGAAGCACGCAGGTGCCGAGCCCTTTGCCGTACCGATGCACCGCTTCGGCGACTTGCATCGCGAGCTCGCGAGTCGGCACGAGGATGAGCGCACGAACGGGCGGCGTTCGTTCACTCGAGATACCAATGCGCTGAAGCATCGGCAATGCGAAGGCAGCGGTCTTTCCCGTTCCGGTGGCCGCCTGGCCCAGCACGTCACGACCCTGCAGGAGCGGTGGTATTGCCTCGCGCTGAATGGGAGTGGGTTCCTCATAGCCAAGCGCGGACAATGCGGAAACAAGGGAATCGTCGAGGCCGAGTGCCGCAAAAGGCGACACTGATTCGGCCGAAATTTCTATGGAGTTCGTCATAAGATCGGAATGGTGGGACAATAGACTCGCTGCGTCCACGGTGAAGTTGCGGAACTCGTGCCGTCGATCACCCCTCGAACGTCAGTAAGCGACAGAAAGCCCGTGAGTGGCACCGATCAGCTACTGGCGGGCATTTCCACGCGACCATGAATCCATCCGACGAGCACGTCGAATCCGCTGAAGCGGCAGGCCTTCGTTATGTGACGGACGCGGCACCTGGCATCAGACGCCAACGCCGCGGCCGCGGCTTTACATACATAGCGGCAGACGGAAGCGTGATTCGCGACAAGGAAGAGCTGGAGCGCATCAGGAAGCTCGTCATTCCGCCGCGATGGACCAACGTGTGGATCTGCCCGAATCCCTCCGGTCATCTCCAGGTGACCGCGCGTGATGCCCGGGGGCGAAAGCAGTATCGCTATCACCCGCGTTATCGCGCCGTTCGCGACGAAACGAAGTTCGGTCGGATGATCGCATTCAGCGAAATCCTCCCGCTGATTCGCGAGCGCGTCGAACGTGACGTCACACTGCCCGAGCTCTCCCGCGACAAGGTGCTCGCCACGGTGGTGTGGCTGCTCGAGCGGACACTCATTCGGGTCGGCAATGACGAGTATGCTCGCGACAACGGCTCGTTCGGGTTGACGACACTTCGACGCAAACACGTGACGGTGTCAGGCGCGAAGCTGCGTTTCGAGTTTCGGGGGAAGAGCGGCGTACCGCATTCGGTCTCCCTGACCGATCGGCGAATCGCGCACATCGTTCAGCGATGTCAGGAGCTGCCGGGGCAGGAGCTCTTTCAGTATCTCGACGACGATGGCCGGCGTCAGTCGGTCGACGCCGGCGACATCAACGAGTACCTGCGCCGGATCACCGGCCGTCAGGTGACGGCGAAGGATTTCCGCACCTGGGCTGGTACGACACTCGCCGCGGCGGCACTCCGCGAGCTCGGAAGCTTCACGTCGGAGAAACAGGCAAAGGCGAAGATCGTCGCCGCCATCGATCAGATCTCCCAGCGGTTAGGCAACACGCGCGCGGTATGCCGGAAGTACTACGTGCATCCGGTAATCCTCGAGGCGTACATGGAGGGGATCACGATCCCGCCGACGCCAAGCGACGTCAGGCCGCTGCGGACGACCGGAAGTCCCGCCGCACTTCGTCGCGACGAGGTGGCGGTCGTCGAGCTGCTCCGGAAACGCGGCCGAGCAGAGCCGCTCAAGCCCGCAATCGAAAGCAGAACGTCGGACGACCCCGCGAGCGAACAGGACGACGCCGCCTGACCGGCGCAGGGTCGTGCCTCGTTAGGCAAGGCGCCCGGGGGCCAATAATCGGAGTGGGGTACCGTCAGGGGACTAGGTTCGAGGGTGGTTCGATTCTTCCCTGAGTGCGGTGGCTTCTGATCCCCTCGATTTCCGTACGTCATGCCCGACGAGCAAGGCCCTCGACTCCTCCGCGCCCTCCGGCATAAGAACTACCGCCTCTTCTTCGGCGGTCAGAGCGTGTCGCTCATCGGCACGTGGATCACCCGAGTAGCGACGAGCTGGCTCGTCTACCGGCTCACCGGATCCGCGCTGCTGCTCGGCGTCGTCGGTTTCTGCGGACAGATCCCGACGCTCCTGCTCTCTCCCGTGGCAGGCGTGCTGGTGGACAGGCACGATCGGCATCGAATCCTCGTCATCACCCAGGTGCTGTCGGCGCTGCAGTCGCTGGCGCTGGCTTTACTCGCGCTGCCCGGAATCATCACGGTCGGCGAGATCCTCTTTCTGCAAGTCGTTCAGGGTGTGATCAACGCGTTCGACACCCCCGCGCGGCAGTCGTTCATCGTGGACATGATCGAGGATCGATCGGATCTGCCGAATGCCATCGCGCTCAACTCATCTATGGTGAACGGGAGCCGGATCATTGGCCCGTCGATCGGCGGCATCATCATCGCGGCCGTGGGCGAAGGCTGGTGCTTCATGATCGACGCGATCTCGTACGTGGCGGTCATCGCTTCCCTCATTGCCATGCACGTCGCGAAGAAGCCACCGCGCGAGCAGAACACGAGGGTCGTGGAAGAGCTTCGCGCCGGCTTTCTCTACGTCACGCGATCGGTGCCGATGCGCTCCGCGCTCCTGCTCCTGGCACTGGTAGCCACGATGGGGATGCCCTACACAGTGCTGATGCCTGCAATCGCGAGCGGAGTTCTGCACGGCGGAGCGCACACCCTGGGTTTCCTCATGACCGCGTCCGGATTGGGTGCACTGGCCGGCGCGCTTTACCTGGCGTCGCGGAACTCGGTGTTGGGGCTTGGCCGAGCAATGGTGGTGGCCACGATCGCCTTTGGGGCCGGCCTCGTCGCTTTCTCTCTATCTCATGTAACGTGGCTCTCACTGCTGCTATTACCGATCGTCGGTGGCGGAATGATGGTCGAGACGGCGTCCACGAATACGATTCTGCAAACCATCGTCGAGGAGCGCATGCGGGGCCGAGTGATGTCCTTCTATACGATGGCCTTCCTCGGCACTGCTCCGCTCGGCAGTCTGCTCGCCGGAGTCGCGGCGGACCGGATCGGCGCGCCGAGGACCATTTTCCTTGGCGGCCTCGCCTGCGTGGCGGCCGGGATCTGGTTCGCGGTGAGGCTGCCGGTGATCCGCACATTCCTGAGGCCGATCTACGTGCAGAAGGGAATCTTGCCGGGTGGTCCGTGATCGGTGGCTGGTGGCTCGTGACTGGTGACTGGTGACTGGTGATTGGTGACTGGCATGTCAGTTACCAGTAACCAGCCACTAGCCACTAGCCACCAGCGACCGCCACCAGCCACCAGATTCAAACGCTCAGCCCCCCTTGGC
>DATEPP010000180.1:0-12900 GCA_035273165.1 Gemmatimonadaceae bacterium | reverse complement strand
CACGCCATGAGCAACAGCGCTCCGATGAACGTCTTCGCGAGTCAGCGGCGCGATCTCGAGTACTTCGAGGCGCTCGTCTGGCCAGAGGCTCCTCAGTCGACTCTCGACGTAGGTCGGCCACTCACCTGTTCGACACGCGATCCGAACCGTTAGGCGGTCTCTATCGAGCTGTTGTAGCGCCTGAATGATGGCTATAGGGAGCATCTCACTCGTCAGCATCCCTTCGTCCAGGCTGTCGATGAAGAGCGTGATCGGACTTTGCTCTCCCCTCCACGCAAGCATCGCCTGGTCCGCGGACAGCGTCGATGCAAAGGCATCCGCGGAGACCAATTCACGACAGTCGATCAGCGTCGCGCGGCGGCCTGTCGCGCGTGCCGCGCGGAGAGCACGCTGTAGCTCAGTGGATTTACCGGAACCTGGTTCGCCGAGCAGGACTGCGCATGGCAGCTCCATCGCATCAAGTTGCACGAGATGCGAATTGAGGCCGTATGCCTCCGGTGATCCAGGCGGCAACAGGAGATCCGTCGCATCGGTGTGAACGATTCCCCCTCGCGGAGCCCAATACCGCGCGCCTACTGAAGGCGCGTCAGGCAGAATCGCAGGAATCTCTGACGACGAAACCGATGAAGTTGCGACGCTCATATCAACCACTCGGCGCAGCCGGCGCGAGCCGCTTCTGGCACAAAGCGTGGCACGAAAGACAGCTAAACATAGCAAAAAGGCCACGGCCGGCGGAAACCGGGACGTGGCCGTGGCTGTTTCCTGACAACAAGTTACAAAGATGCGCAAACAGGCGCAAAAGGCGACGGAGAATTTGCAGACCGCTGCCTTACCACTTGGCTACCGCGCCTGATTCGCACGCTCTACTGACGCGCGCGAGAACTCCTAAGCTACAGCGTTCTCGCCAGAACGCTCAAGCCAAGGCAGCCATTATGCTTCTCGGCACGCTCCACTGAGAAAGCAGTTCGGCCTGCCTCTTGAATGCTTTGAGGCGCAATGAGCTCCTCACTGCCTCCTGCTATCCCTCCAACACCGGAGCGTCGATCCGCCGTCGAGCCCGGCCCGCGCGAACGCCGCGTCGAGGTCGAGCCGGGTCCCGACACGCGCGGCCACCTTCGCCGCTTCTGGGACATCGCCTTCATCGCGCTGCGCTTCATCCGGCGCCACGCCCATAACGCGTACGCTACGTTCGGCATCTTCGTCCTCGCCGGCGTCGCCATCGCGCTCCTCGGCACCTGGGCATTCGCCGAGCTCGCCGCTCACGTCACGTCCGGCGGGACGCAGGCCTTCGATGACGCCGTGCTGCGATGGATGGGGGCGCGGCGAACGCCGGGGATCGACGCCGTCATGCTCGAGATCACCTCGCTCGGCACCGCGTCAGTCGTGACGATGGTCGTCGGCGTCGCCGCACTCTTTCTCTGGCTCAACAAGCACAAGCACTCCGCCATCCTGCTCTTCGTATCGACCTTGGGCGGCGTGATCCTCAACAACCTGCTCAAGTTGGGTTTCAGCCGCCAACGTCCCGACATCATCCCCTGGGAGGCGAAAGCGACTTTCTACTCGTTCCCATCCGGTCATGCCATGAGCGCAACGGTGGTCTACAGCACCGTCGCCTACCTGGCCGCCCGACTCCAACGCACCCACGCCGCGCGTGCGTCGATCATGTTCGTCGCCGCCTTCATCATCTTCATCATCTGCGGCAGTCGTGTCTATCTCGGCGTTCACTACCCGTCCGACGTCGTCGCTGGGGTCATCGTCGGCCTCGCGTGGGCGAGTTTCTGCATGGCCACGCTCGAGGCCATTCAGCTGTACGCCCGCCGCAACGCGCCCGAAGTCCTCGCCGAGGAACGCCCGGCTCCCGTGCACGAAGGCTAGCCCGACACCCACAACCCGCAACCCGCAACCCGCAACCCGCCTACCGATGCTCCGTCACTCCCACCTGCCGACACATCTCCAGCACTGGGCACGTCGAGCACTTCGGTAGGCGGCCCGTGCACACGTGCTTGCCGAACGGCACCAGCAGTCGGTTGATCTCCACCCAATACTCCTTCGGTAGCTTCCGCTCGAGCGCCCGCATCGTCTGCTCCGGCGTCGGTGCCGAGACATAGCCCCACCGGTTGGTCACCCGAAAGACGTGCACGTCGACGCCGATGCGTGTCTCCCCACACGCGATCCCGAGGGCGAGGTTCGCGCACTTCGGCCCAACGCCCTTGAACGACGTCAACACGTCGAAGCTGCACGGCAGCTCGCCGCCGAACTCGCTCACCGTGCGACGCGCGATCTCCCGGATCTGCGCTGCCTTCGCTTCGTGAAAGGCAGCTTGCCGGATCAGCGCGTCGATCGATCGCACCGATAGCGCCGCGATCGCCGCCGGCGTCCGCGCCTTCGCGAACAGCCGCCGCGCGCAGATGAGCATTGTCTCATCGTAGGTGCGGATCGAGATGATGCACGCCACGAGCTGCTCGAACAGCGTCGTGTATCCCTCGGCCGCGAGCGCGAACATCGCCGCGTCCGCCACACCCGACTCAGCGATCGTCTCGCGGATGCGCCGCAGCACGGCGTCGATGTCGAACGGCCGCTTCCGTGCCCGCTTCGTGGCCCCCGCGCGCGGGCGCCGTGTCGTCGTCGTCATGACGTACGGCGCGCGCAAGTTCGACGCCGGTGGCAGTGAACAGCGAACGCCACCGTCAACGGTCGACCGTCAACCGTCAACCGTCATGCGTATTTGCTAAACCCCGCTTGTCAGGCGGCGCGGGCGCGCGCGAGCAATCGTGGCAGGGCCTCCACCACGCGCTCATTCCCCTCGCGCAGGAGCGCGGCAAGGATGTGCTTGCAGATCCGCTCCCGCCACAGGTGGTCTCCGCAGTCGCAGCGCGGGTGCGATGCGGTGTAAAGATCCACCCAGTGTTCGTGACTGCCACCAGTCACACGATACCGGCCGTCGGCGATGCGTTCACCATGCAGCCCGAGGCTCCGCTCCAGACGGCTCAGGTCGACGCCACCCGCGGCGTCGAAATCGATCTTCACGTCGGTCATTCGACTGCTCCCAATCCAGGCTATCAACACACGAAAGCGGCCCGATGGCCGCACGAACCATGACCCAAATATACCCCGAAGCTCCCAGCGGGTTCAGTGACTATGACATCGGCTCTCTCGTCCTACGGCCGAGCCCGCGTGCACGCTCGCCCCTCTCTTCTGCGCATACTCTCATGAAGCGCCTCCTTTCCGCCGCGATTGCCGTCTCCCTCCTCGGCGCTTGCCATTTCCACTCGCGCTCCTGGCTCGCGCAGCATGCGGAGGATAGCACCCCGACGACAGTGGTCCCGGACACGCAGCCAGTGGTGCGGCAGGAAGGTGCGCCGGCCAGTGAAAAACCGGCCAAGAAGGAATCGATCTGGAGGCCCGACAGGGACGGCCGCGCTTCCGCGACGAAGCCGATGAGCCGCTCCAGCATGGGGGCGAGCGACGGCCGGTCGGTCGGCATGTTTCTCATGGCGAACGATGTGAATCTCAGCTTCGCGAAGGCGGCCTACAGCGGTGCCGAGAGCGACGATGTGAAGGCATTTGCCCGTCGCATGCTCACCGACCATACTCAGATCGTCGCCACGATCCGGGCGCTCATTGCCGATCAGGACGTCACGCCCTCCGATGACGACGCCTCCGAGGACCTTCGCGACCTCTCGACGCTCCAGCGCGATTCCCTGCGCGCGCTCACCGGCCGTGCCTTCGACAGCACCTACGTCGCCATGGAGCTCGAGCGGCATCGCGCCATGCTTTCCATGATCGATGACGTGCTACTGCCCCGCGCGCGTAGCGCCGAGCTCCGCGAGATGCTCGCATCCACCCGACCGATCATCGCTGCGCACGTCGCCCACGCCGAGCAGCTGCAGGCAAGCCTCGCGAAGCGCTGATCGACGGGCGGGACTCCCTGCGCGGAGGTCGATCCGCGAGCTTACGCGGCGATGGTCTCATCGCCGCGTTTTTCTTTTTTCGCCCTGCTGTTCATCTGGTGGGTCGTCGCGTCCGCCTCCGCCTCCGGCCAGCAACCGCCGCCAGTGCGTGATACGACCGCCGGTCACACCGTGCAGCGGCTCGCGCCGCAACGCATCACCGGGACTCGCCTCACGCCCGCGGACTCGGCATCACGCTCCGTTGCGGCGCACGTCGACGTCGTCTCGGCGACGGATCTTGGACGCGTCGCACCCGCGCCGGCCGCGATTGCCCAGGCGCTGAGTGGTCTGACCGGTGTCAGTGTCTTCGACGACCAGGGCACTCGCGCTCAGCCCACGATCGACCTCCGTGGCTGGACGCTCTCGCCGGTGGTCGGCGTCCCGCAGGGCGTGAGCGTTTTCCTCGACGGCGTCCGGATCAACGAGGCAGACGCGCAGGAGGTGAATTTCGATCTCGTTCCCACCGAGGCGATCGCCAACACGTCGCTTATCCGCGGACCGATTGCGCTCTACGGGAAGAACACACTGGCCGGCGCCGTCCTTCTCACGACCAGGCGCGGCGACGAAGGTCCGCCCCTCGATGTCGGCGTCTCGACGGGCCGCTTCGGCTACCGGCAAGCACATCTAGCGGCCGGCGGCGTCACGGCGTCGCCCATCGGGCCGCTCGACGGCCTCCTACTGGCCCGCGCCTCCGAAGAGTCTGGATTCCGCGACGACACGCCAGCGACCACCCGCCTCCTCTTCGCCAACATCGGTCGTCGCTCACCTGACGCCGGCGGCAGCGACGTCGCGCTCTCTCTGCTCTACGCCCACGACCGCGTCTATCAGGCGGGCTCACTCCCCGAGTCGCGCCTCCGCGTCGATCCGCGTGAGAACTACACGCCTGGCGATTTCTTCGCTCCTGATCTCTTTCACGTCACGCTCCGCGGTACGCTGCCGTTAGGCACGGCGTCCCTCAACGGGAATCTGTTCGTGAGACGCATGCGCTCCGAGCAGTTCAACGTCAACATCGACGCGCCCAGCTCTCGTGCGAACGTCGGCGCCACTTCGCCCGGCACGACGCTCGAGCTCGATCTTCCGATGACATTTGCCGCGCTCACGGTCGGCGCCGAGGCCAATCGCGACGCCGTTCGATATCGCGTCGGCGCCGAGACCACCGCAAATGCGCCGACACTCCCCGCCGATTGCGATCCGTACGGTCTCTGCGAGAATGCGCGGGTTGACGCCGACAACGCCGCGCTCTTCGGCCAGATAGTCGTTCCGATCGTTCGCGCCGATTCCGGCGGCGCTGCCGAGGCCACCCTCGGCTTGACGATTGCCGCGCGCGCCGACTACGTCCGCACCGCAATCACCGATCTCCGCGAAGCTGCGAACGATGGCAGCGCGACCTTCCGGCGTGGGTCGCCTCGCGCAGCGCTAACGTACCGAGCCCCGCACGGCGGAGCCTACCTCGCGGTCAACACTGCTTTCCGAACGCCCGCCGCGCTGGAGCTGGCATGCGCTGACGAGCAGGCGCCCTGCGTCCTTCCCTTCTCCCTCGGTGACGATCCGCCACTCGCGCCTGTGACGGTCACCAGCTGGGAGAGCGGCGCCTCCTGGTCACCCGCGTCCTGGATCTCGACCGATCTATCGCTCTACAGGTCTCGAGTTCGAAACGAGATCGTCTTCGCCGCGTCGAGCCGCACGGCTGGATATTTCCGTAACATCCCGCGCACGCGGCGGCAGGGAATCGAGCTCGCGGCTCGCGCCGAGCGACGGCGACCGGGAACAACCCTTCGTGCCTTTGGCCAGTACGCGCTCGTTGACGCCCGATACGAGAGCAGCGTCCGGCTCGCGTCGGCACTGCCTGACGAGCCCCCTGTAGGCCCGGGTGATCGGCTGCCGCTCTCCCCGCGTCACCGTGGCAGCGCCGGTATCGGCGCGACTATCGCGCGTCGCGTCGCAATCCTGGACCTCGAGCTGCGCGCGCGTGGGGCATCGAGCCAGCTGTTGCGCGGCGACGAGGCGAACACGCAGCCTCCCCTTCCCGGCTACTTCCTCGCCGCGACGCACCTCTCTCTCCGCCGGAATCGCTTCGCGGTCGCCTTGGACGTCGACAACCTGCTCGGCAAGCACTTCGCGACCTTTGGGACCTTTGCCGCCGACCCGCTCGCAGCCGTCGGCTCGGCCGATCCACCCATTACACGCTTCGTGACGCCGGGCTATCCGCGCTCGCTCACGCTCTCGCTCTCCGCGACCTGGTAGACTGTGGAAGACCCGACCCGCCAGCCCCACGACCCGTACGCTTCGCTCCGCATTCCCAGCTATCGCTGGTTCATCCTCAGCACCTTCGCGATGACGCTCGCGGCCCAGATTCAGGGCGTCGTCGTCGCCTGGCAGATCTACGACGTCACGCACGATCCCCTCTCGTTAGGTCTCATCGGCCTCGCCGAGGCGCTGCCTTACGTCGGAGTGGCACTCTTCGCCGGTCACGTCGCCGATCGGCAGGACCGACGTACGATTTCTCTCGCTTCGCTCGCGGTGCTCGTCTTTTGCTCCGTCTCGCTACTCGCGCTGAGTCTCGCTGGCGCCGGCCAGGGACGCCGAGGTCATATCGGCCTGCTGCCGTTCTATGCCGTGATCTTCCTCAGCGGCATTGCCCGAAGCTTCCTTCAGCCCGCTCGTCAGGCACTCGGTGCGGAGCTCGTTCCACGCGAGCTCTATCCCAACGCGGTGGCGTGGCGCAGCTCCACCTGGCAGACCGGCGCCGTCGCCGGTCCCGCGCTCGGTGGGCTCCTCTATGGCTTCACCTCGCCGGCCGCCGCATACGCCGTCGACGCCTCGCTCATGGTGATGGCCCTCATCGCCTTTGGGACGATCACCTACGTCCCGCGGGGGACGCGCGAGCTCAAGGGATCGGTTGCTGAGAGCCTGCGTACGGGTGTCCGATTCGTACTTCACGAGCCGGTACTCCTCGGCGCGATGACCCTCGATCTCTTCTCGGTTCTCCTGGGCGGCGCTGAGGCGTTGCTACCTGTATTTGCCGATCAGATTCTGAGGGTTGGACCTCAGGGGCTGGGCATTCTCCGGGCGGCGCCGGCCGTGGGCGCGACGCTCATGTCCATCTACCTCGCGCACCGGCGTCCATTTCGCCATGCGGGCCGCGCACTCCTGAACGCTGTCGCGCTCTTTGCCCTCTGCATCATCGGATTCGGGCTGTCGAGGAGCTTTGTCGTCTCGCTGACGCTGCTTGCGATCAGCGGCATGGCAGATAACGTCAGCGTCGTCGTCCGTTCCACACTGTTGCAGGTGCTGACGCCAGAACATCTCCTCGGCCGCGTCTCCTCGGTCAACGCCATCTTCATCGGGTCATCGAACGAGCTCGGCGCCTTCGAGTCGGGCGTCGCCGCCCGGCTTCTCGGAACGGTGACGTCGGTGGTCCTGGGTGGAGTCGCATCATTGTCGGTTGTCGGGATCGTCGCGGCGAGGATTGCGCCCCTGAGACGGTTGGGAGCGATCGAGCAGGTGCCGCAGGGTGCCTGATAGTTGCACGAGCGCCACACAATTATTGCACTTTTTGCATGCGTAGGTGGTCAATTCTGTCCGCGCGCTCATCCAAACAGGCAGATTGCATCGCCAGAATTGCTATTTTCGCACGAATCGCCATACATTGCCTCTTGGCTGGAATCAGTTCCCATTTCTCGAGAGGCCCTGCCGCACATGCCCGTGTCCACTAATCACACTCGCCAGGAAGTGAATCGCGAGATCTCCTCGCGCATCGCTCGAGCGAACGGCTCCGCCGGCTCGAACGGTGGCTCTCACAACGGCAACGGCTCCCCAATGACCGCTGCTCGCGTCTCCGAATACTTCGGCGTCAACACCCTTGGCGCGCGCCAGATGCGCGACAAGCTCCCGCGCGAGGTCTATAACAAGCTCCTCGCCGCGATTCGCCTCGGAAAGAAGCTCGACTCCGAGATCGCGCCGAAGGTGGCCGCGGTCATTCGTGATTGGGCCATCGGCCGCGGCGCCACGCACTTCACGCACTGGTTCCAGCCGCAGACGGGGCTCACCGCCGAAAAGCACGACGCCTTCCTCTCCTTCGACGATGGTCAGCCGATGGAGTCGTTCAGTGCGTCGCAGCTCATCCAGAGTGAGCCGGACGCTTCGAGCTTTCCCTCGGGGGGATTGCGCGCTACGTGGGAAGCCCGCGGCTATACCGCGTGGAACCCGGCGAGCCCGGTCTTCATTGCCGAGTGGGCTGGCGTCAAGACGCTCTGCATTCCCTCAGTCTTCATCGGTTACAACGGTGAAGCGCTCGACGAGCTCACTCCCCTGCTCCGCAGCTCCGACGCGTTGAGCGATCGCGCGATCGCGCTGCTCGAGTTGCTCGGCGACAAGGGCGTCCAGCGCGTGTACACCACGCTCGGTCCGGAACAGGAGTATTTCCTCATCGACCGCGGGCACTTCGCGCTCCGTCCCGATCTCGTAATGGCGGGCCGGACGCTCATCGGCGCGGCCCCGCCGCGCGGTCAGCAGCTCGAGGACCACTACTTCGGCGGAATCCCGGAGCGGATCCAGGCGTGCATCGCCGAAGTCGAGCACGAGCTCTACAAGCTCGGCGTCCCGATCGTCACGCGGCATAACGAGGTCGCGCCGAGCCAGTTCGAGATGGCGCCGCGCTTCGAGGAGACCGACGTCGCCGTCGACCACAATCAGCTCGTGATGGCGACCCTCCGTCGCGTCGCGCTCCGTCACAATCTCCAGGCGTTGTTGCACGAGAAGCCGTTCGCCGGCATCAACGGCTCGGGCAAGCACTGCAACTGGTCGATGTCCGTCGCCGCCGACAATCCGGAGCTCGATGGTTACAACTTGCTAAAGCCGGGTCAGACTCCGCACCAGAACCTGCGCTTCCTCGTCTTCCTCGCCGCCATCCTCAAGGCGGTGCACAAGTATGCCGGTCTTCTCCGCGCCGGCATCGGGACGTCGGGCAACGAGCATCGGCTTGGCGCGAACGAGGCGCCTCCCGCCATCATTTCGGTCTTCATGGGTGAGAGCCTCACGCACGTCATCGAGACGATCGCCGAGGGGAAGGTGACCAACAACGGCGAGCAGGAGATGATCAAGCTCGGCGTCGCGCGCCTGCCGGAAATTCAGCGCGACAACACCGACCGGAACCGGACATCTCCATTTGCCTTCACGGGGAACAAGTTCGAATTTCGTGCAGTAGGCTCGTCGCAGTCGATCGCCTTCCCGATCGTGCTGCTCAACGCGGCCGTCGCCGAGACGATCGGCGAGATCACGACCGAGCTCAAGGCCGAGCTCAAAAAGACGAAGAAGGTCGACGAGGCCGTGCTCAAGATCGTTCGTCGCATCTTCAAGGAGACGGCCGCGATCCGCTTCGAGGGCAACAACTACTCCGAGGAGTGGGTGAAAGAAGCCGCGAAGCGCGGTCTCCCGAATCTCCGGCGTACGCCGGAAGCGCTGAAGCAGCTCGTCGCCAAGCCGTCGCGGCAGCTGCTGACGAAGCTCGGCATCTTCAGCGACGAGGAGATCGATTCGCGCTATCACGTGCGGCTCGAGCGATACATCAAGGACATGCTCATCGAGCTGCACACGCTCCGCGAGACGGTCGACACGATGGTGCTGCCGGCCGCGCTGCAATACGTCGGCTCGCTCGCGTCCGCCGCGGCGCAGGCGAAGGCGGCCGGCATCAGCGTCATTCCGCAGATCGAGCCGGCGAACAGGGTAGGGAAGTTGATCGAGGAGCTGCAGGCTGCTCGCGCCGCCCTCGGCAAGGCGATCGACAAGGCCGAACGGATGCACGACGAGCTGGACGAGCAGGCAGAGTTCCTCACCAAGGAAGGCGCCGACGCCATGGCCGCGGCTCGCGTAGCCTGCGACGCGCTCGAGGTGAGTATCGACGACGAGCTCTGGCCGCTGCCGAAGTACCGGGAGATGCTGTTCCCGGTTTGATGAGCGGTGAGGGCCAGAACGAAAGCCGACGGGGTGGTGAGAGCCAGACTCTCACCACCCCGTCAACGCGTCGTTCCGAATTCCCTGATAGCTATGGACAGCTAGCTGATACTTGGCCGGCCTATCGCCTCTCGTAGACGGGCGTCTTTCCATTCACGGACTCCGTGAGCGTCGTGCCGTTCAGTGTACCGCTGTATCGGCCGCCAGTCGTCTGCGACTTGAAGGTGATCGTCGTGCCGGACACGCTGTACGTGCCCCGCTCGATCGTCGTGCTCGCCTGCATGCCGCCACCGTACGGTATGCCGTAGGTCGTGGTGTCCTCATACGACCCATCCGCGTGCAAAACGAGTACGTCGCTCGTTATGCGCAGGGTGGCCGTCCCGAGCGTCTTCGTGTAGGGCAGGGAGGTCCCATCGATCGACGTGAGATTGAACGTCGCGTCCATTCCTCCCTTCGGACTCGTTGTTCGATCGCATCCAGCGAGCGCGCCCACCACCGCGATCAATGCCGCCACCGAAGCGTACCGGTTCATTGCCTGCCTTCCTTGCCGTTGAAAAAGATGGAATTCGCCGAGGGGCCGACTGCGCGTCGACCTTCCAGCAAAGTCCGAACCGAAGTGCTGACACACCGCGAGCGAACCATTCGGAGCACTAGCTGTGCCAGCAGTGCTCGTCAGGGGCATGCTCCGAAGGCCAGTCACTCTATTCGGACCGCAAGGCGACCAGTGGATCGACCCGCACGGCCTTCTTCGCTGGCAGGTAGGTCGCAACCAACGCTACTCCGAACAGAACAGCCGGCACCAGCATGAAGGCTGTCGGGTCGAGCGCGCTCACACCGAACAGAACCCGCTCCAGGACTCGCGTCACGAGCGCGCAGAGGATGAGCCCGATCGCGCCGCCAATAGCAATGGTGCGCATCGCGTCCCGTGCCACCGCGACAATGACGTCGCTGGCGGCCGCCCCGAGCGCCATTCGGATTCCGATCTCGCGCGTCCGGCGCGCTACGGTGAACGCCACTGTCCCGTAGATGCCGATGCTCGCGAGCAGGAGAGCGAATGCCGCGAGCGTTCCCGAGATCGACGTGAGGAACTGCGACGTCTCGATGTACGAGCGGATGTTGTCCCGGAGGGGCGCGATCCTGAGGTGAAGGTCGCGGTCCTGAGCCAGTGCACCCGCGCGTAGCGCCTCCGCCACCGTCGCCGCCGGCGCCGTGCTCCGCACGATCACCGTGCCGACCTCCATCGCGTCCCTGTCATTCGCTGATAGGTAGAGGTAAGGCTCATGCGTCTGACCCAGCTCCGACACCTGCGCGTCGTGAGCAACGCCGATGACGGTGTAGTCGTGTTCGCCCTGAAGCACTTGCCCGACTGGATCACGTCCGGGCCAGAGCTGGCGTGCGGCCGCCTCGCTGACGATCGCGTACGGGCCGTTGGCTTCCGCAGCCCCAAAGTCGCGCCCGCGCACGATCGGGATCGCAACGCTCGCGAAGAATCCCGGCGAGACGAGGTTGTATTGCATCTGATGTCGTCGGGTGCCGCCCGCGACTCTGAAGTCGCCGAAGTAGTGTCTTCCTGCAAGCGGGGCGGTTGCCGCCTCCGAGAACGCAACGACGCCCGGCACTGTCCTCAGCCAGCCGCCGAGCGCGCGGTGATATGCGATCGCGCGCTCCGGGCCATAGCCTTCCGCGCGAAGATTGACAGTCATCATCGTGGTGTTGTCCAGCGCGAAGCCCGGATCCACGGATTGCGCGTGACTGAGACCGCGCAGGAGCAATCCGGCGGTGACGAGGAGCACCATCGAGACCGCCACCTGCACGCCGACGAACGTGCTCCGAAGCCGGCTGCGTGACCCGCTACCGTCGGCTCCCTCTTTGAGAACCCCATTGAGGTCAGGGCGCGTCGCGTGAAGCGCGGGCACGAGCCCGAACGCGGATGCGGCGATGACGACGAGAAGAAGCGCGTACGCAAACACCCGCGCATCCGGCATGACGTGAATGGCGAGTGGTTCGATGTCCGGCGTGCGGAGGAGAACCGCGACCAGCGCCCGCGCGGACGAGAAGGAGACAGCAGTGCCCAGGACGCCGCCGGCGACCGCGATCAGCAAACTCTCAACGAGCAGCTGGCGGACGAGCTGCGCCCGGGACGCGCCGATCGCCAGCCGGATCGCGATTTCCCGCTGCCGAGTGGTCGCGCGCGCCAGGAAGAGATTGGCGATGTTCGCGCAGGCGATGAGCAGCACGAGTCCCACCGCAACGAGAAAGACCGTGCCAATCCTCATGATGATCTGTCGCATGTCCCGCCGAGCGAACATGTTCGGCTCGCTCAGCTGCAGCGTCGTGACGCGATTCTTCGCCTCCGCGTCCCGCCGGCCCGCGATGACGCTGAGGTCGGCCCGCGCCTGCGTCTCGGAGATGCCTGGCTTCAGTCGTCCGAGCAACGTCAGCCACGAGAGATCGTCGCGCGCCTGAAATGGCTCCTTGTCGGTGCGCCCGAAGAGCGACCATTGCATGCTCAGCGGCACCCAGTACGAGGCAGTCATGATCTCGGTGCCGGTAAATCCGGCCGGCATTATCCCGATGATGGTGAGCGGCACCCGGTTGAGCTTCATCGTTCGGCCGATCACCGTCGGGTCGGCCGCGAAGTGGCTCCGCCAGAACGCATCGCTCAGAACGACGACCGGCCCGGCGTCCGTGGCGGCACACTCGTTAGGCAGGAAGCCTCGGCCGATGATGGGCGCAACGCCCACTACCGCGAAGTAGTTACACGACGCGAGCTGGCCCTCGACCGGCTTCACCTCCGCATCGACGAGGCCGCGAAACTCGGGCGCGAACCCCGCGAGCTCGGTGAAGACGTGATTGTGATCGCGGTAATCGGCGTACTCGGGGTAGCTGAACAGACTCGGGCCGCCGATGACGTCGCGCCGGAAGTCGCCGCGCATGTCCTGATACATCTTGAGTGTCTTCGTCGCGCCCGGCAGCTGCACTGCCCGAAGCGCCATCG
>DATEPP010000179.1:0-5078 GCA_035273165.1 Gemmatimonadaceae bacterium | reverse complement strand
CTGCACCGTCTCGATGATGATCCGTCGCTGCACCTGCATCGCTGTCGCACCGAGCGCGATGCGGAGGCCGATCTCCTGCGTGCGATGTGTTACCGTATACGAGATCACGCCATAGATGCCGAGCAGCGCGAGGACGAGCGCGAACACGGAGAACCCGCCGAGGAGCAGCGTGAAGAAGCGCCGCGGCGAGATCGCGCGGTCGACGATGTTGTCGAGGGTCTGTACCTCGTTCGTCGCGAGGTTGGGCGTCACCGGCGTGAGCGTGCGTCGCAGCGTATTGGCGAGCGACGTCGGCTCCATGCTTGTCCGCACGATGAGCGTGAGCGACGAGTAGTCGAAGATCTGACGCAGCGAGAGGTAGATCTCGTTGCCGGCGGCGCCCTCCACGGTGAGATGCCTCACGTCGCCGACGATGCCGACGACACGCCGGTCGCCGTTGACCCGGAGCAGCTTGCCTAACGCGTTCTGTCCGGGCCAGAGATTCTTCGCCGCCGTCTCGTTGATGACGACGACCTGTTCACCGGACTTCACGTCCTGCGGCGAGATGTCTCGGCCGGCGACGATGTGCATGCCCATCGCCTGGACGAAACCATCCGTCGCGACGCGGATGAATGCATCGTGCCACTGCCTCCCCTTCCTGAACTCCTCGCCGCCGACGCTCACTCCCCAGCTGCGGTTGCTGCCGAGTGGTAATCCATCGGCAATCGTCGCGGCACTGACTCCCGGTATTTGGCGGGCCAGCGCCAGCACCTGATCGATGTAGGCGACAAACTCCGTGTCGGACTTGAATCCGCCTTGCCGATCGGGCTCGACGCGGACGGCGACGACGTGATCGGGACGGAAGCCGAGGTCGACGTCGAGCACATTGAGAAAGCTGCGAATGAGCAAACCTGAACCAACCAGCAGTATGCAGGCGAGAGCGACTTCGGCGATCACGAGCGACCGTCGCAGCCACTGTCCGCGCTTGCCGACGGTCGCCGAGCGGCCCGTCGACTTGAGCGTATCGTGAACTCCGCCCTCGGAGATCTGGAGCGCCGGGGCGAGCCCGAACGTGAGTCCCGCCACTATCGCCAGCGCGGTGGCGAACAACACAGCGCTGGCATCGAGACCGACGCGGCCGAGGAGAGGCAGACTCACCGCGTCCATGTGCGCGATCGACCGCGTGCCGACCCAGGCGAGCGCGAGACCAACGACGGCGCCGCAGACGGACAAGGTCACGCTCTCGGTGAGCATCTGTCGCAGGAGACGGCGTCGGCCAGCGCCTAACGCGGCGCGGATTGCCATCTCGCGCTGTCGCGTCGTCGCGCGGGCGAGGAGCAGGTTGGAGAGATTCGCGCAGACGATGAGCATCACGACGCCGACGGCAAAGGCCAGGACGAGAAGCCCCGACCGGGCGCGTCCGCTCACGTGATCGCTCAGCGACGACGCGAGCGGAACGAGCCTGTTCACATTCGGATTCTCGCGCGCGATCTGGGGTGTGATCCGCCGGAGGTCGGCGGAGGCGCTGGCGAGCGTCGCACCAGGCTTGAGTCTCCCGATGACGGCGATGGTGTTGCCCCATCGGTCGGTCTCGGGCGACAGCGGGAAGGGCGTGTAGACGTCGATGCGGGCGCCGGGCGCGAAGATGGAGCCGAAGTCGAACGACGGTGGCAGCACGCCGATCACCGTCGTCGGCGCGCCGTTGAGCATGATCGGCTTGCCGACGATCGTTGGATCAGACGCATAACGACGCTGCCATAGCGAGTAGCCGAGCAACACGGCTCTCGGCCCGTTCCAGGCGCTCTCCTCGGCGCTGAAGTTGCGGCCGATGAGCGGATGCACGCCAAGCAGTGGGAAGAAGTTCTGTGTCACCGGAACGCCACTGACGCGAATCGCGTCGGTGGCGCTGGAGATCGTGAGGTCGCCGACGCCGTAGAACGCCATGTACGCGCCGAGGTCGGAGAACGATTGATTCGCCCGCACCATGCTCAGATACGGATTGACCTGCGCGGTCTGCGCGGACAACCCGGGCTCGTTGCCGTTCTGAATCCAGACGAGGCGGTCGGGTTGAGCAAACGGTAATGGACGGAGCAGCAATGCGCTGGCGACGCTGAAGACAGTCGCGCTCGCGCCAATGCCGAGCGCGATGATCGCGACGGCGAAGACGGTGAACGCGAGGTCGCGTCGCAGCGTGCGCACGGCGTAATGGAGGTCCTGGCGGAGATCTCCGCCGAGCTCGCGCAGTCGCATTCGTCTCTCCCGATTCAGTGCGGAATTGTGTAGCGAAGCAACGGTCTCATCGATCGGCGCGCCGAGTCGTCGCAGGGCCTCGGCGCGAGCGTCGTCGAGCGGCATGCCGTGGGCAACCAGGTCGTCGACACGCTCGGCGAGGAAGGCACGCAACTCGTCGTCAGCGTCGGCGTCGATCTGCGCGCGCGTTCGGAGCGGGAGTCGAAGCAGGCGTCGCACGCCAGCGCGGAAGTCGCGGGATCGCATCGTCAGCTCTCGAGCGAGCGCGCCGCGAGCACCGACGTCACGGCGTCGAACTGATCGAGCAGCGCTTTCGATTCCGCGCGCAGCTCAGCGCGGCCGGCGCTGGTCAACGTGTAGTAACGCGCCCGGCGCTCGTTCGCGGTAACGCCCCAGTCCGCGGTGAGGAGGCCGCGGGCCTCGAGTCGGTGGAGCGCCTGAAGGAGGGCGGCGTCGGTGACGTCGAGCCGGCCGTTGGAGCGCGTCTCGAGCCAGCGCGTAATCTCGAAGCCGTGCATCGGCCCCCAGGAGAGGTTCTTGAGCACGAGGACGTCGAGGGTCCCTTTGAGGAGAGCCATGGGTCCGGGAGAAGAGTCTTACCTAAGACACTTGCCCCAGAGATATGGTTGGAACGGCCGGAAAAAGAAAGGCGGTGTGGGATCGTCTCGCCTCGCCACACCGACTTACTTGCCATCAGGCGTCCAGCGGCTCAGCGACAGTGTCTCCTAGCCTCGAGCCACTCCGAGAGCTCCGTAGGCGAAAAGCTGGCGAGGGTCTCCGTGAGCTTGGACAATTGGAGATGATCCGAGTGGGAGAGCAGTTGCGCGCTGTCGCGAACGAGTGCAACGCCGTACGACATAACGACCAACCCACGCATCGGCTCGTGTGGCTCCCAGGAAAAGCTGGCATAGCGCAAATAATTACAGACGGACTCGACGAACTTCGCATTGGGGTGCGAGTCGATGATGCTGATCGTGGGATACTCGACGCCGCCATCCCGATCGACGACGAACGCGACGCTCAGACGAGCGGCTGAGCCGGGGTACCTCAGACCCCTCGCGTCGGCCTCGCGATGTGGCCATAAGGACGCAAAGGGCACCACGTCCACATCCTCGGGATGAAGGAGACGCGGTCCGGCGGGCGCGGGCGACCGTACGTGGTGACAGCCCAGTGCGGACGCCGTGAGACTTATCGCCAGCGTCGCCAAGCGTATGGCCAGGTTGGGCATTCGCAACAGGAGACCAGAGCACAAACGAGAGAGCGGCGCGAACGAATTGCTTCGCGCGCGCCGGCTCATGTGACATCGTGATCGACGGACAGGGTGAGATTCGAACTCACGATACCGGGTTCACCGGTATGCCGGTTTTCGAGACCGGTGCCTTCAGCCACTCGGCCACCTGTCCAACCTACTGTTACTACGGTGCTTCCAGAGTTCTGCCAGTGCCAGTCTTTCAGCCTGTTATAACTCTTGTTCTAACTTTCTCGGAGACGCGCGGTGTCGGCTGCTGAATGACGGCCCGAATCGTCTAATCGTCGGCCTTAAGATAGCGCATCAAAGCCTCGGATGAAGCCCAGCCGCCAGCCGCCATCAGGTCCGGGATCGCGTGCCCTCGGCGCTCTGTTGCCCACTTCGGGCGAAGCGAGTGCCAGCCGACGCGCGGCGGTTTGGCCAGCCCAGCAGTCTCGAAGAGCTGAGCCATCCACTTGTCTACGGTTGGCTTCGGAACGGGCTCACTCGCGTCCTCCGGAGCTGGGAACACCCAAGTGTCTGACGGGAGTGTTGCTTCCATTCGTCCAGCTCTTCAATGACGTTTCGAGCGCGGGCGGATGCATCTGCAATCCCATCTTGCCAGTCTCGCCCGCCATAGGATCGTGCCTTCGTCAAGCGACAAGTCGGTCCAAGAAAGCTTACGGATCGCGCCCAACCGCCTTCCGATACTATCGGACACGACGAGATAGGCAAGGACGTATTGCGGCAGCCTCGACGATGCCTTGAGAAGCTTCAAGTAAGTCTCGTGAGAAATGAGAGGCTGAGCTGGCGACTCGTTCGGGAGTCTTGAGACGCTTTGCTGTGCCTAACAGTGGATTCTCGCGAAGCAATCGCGCACCACTCAGGGACTTCTTTTCGAGTGCCCATAGGATGATTGAGCGGAGACACTCGAAGGTGCTACACTCGCACTGCTTCCCTGCCTTCGTGAAACCCTGCGCCCCATTCAGACGCGCTCGAAGAAGTCCTGTCACGGCATCATCATCTAGCGACGTGACCAGCTTCGAGGGCACCACGGTAGCCTTCAATCTTTGCGAGTTCTCCTTCTGCTGGCGCTCCTTCAGATCTCGGAAACCTTCGCTCCCCACATACAGAGCAATTAACCTGTGAAGCGTTAGGCGCTCCGACTCTTGCCTCTGTGCCGCAAGCCTCCCGCTCTTGATGGCATTGTTGATGGCATCATTGCAACGATAATGGCCCTTGCTGGCGTCATGTTTGAGCAACAGCCAACGGCTATCAGTCGCGCGGCTTACTCATCCTCTAGTTGAGCGTTAGTGAATCGCCGAGCCGTGATTAATCGAGGCTAGCACGTCCAATCCTGTTGCGACGTAGTGATTGAAAGCAGCAACAACGTCGGCTTCTCTCGGATCACAGCCGAGAAAATTTGCGCACTTTGCATTCAAGGAGATCTTGTAGCGACCATTACCTAGTGGTTCCTTCGTCGCCGTAAAACCGAAGCTTGGGTCATACTCGGACGGGTTATAAGTCTCGACTAAGACATCGGTTGCTGTTTGGATCTTCCACTTGGAGTGCTTGACAATCCAAAGCTGCGCACGCTCCCAGTCACCCTTACAATCCGTAT